>DAIDMR010000168.1 GCA_027448865.1 Vampirovibrio sp. | reverse complement strand
CTCCATGCGCTGCGGGGCTAGATAGATATTGTCAAACATCCACTGACGCAGGGCCATCATGGCCTCCCAGGTTTCCGCAGAGAGGGCGATGGTGGGGTTGCCTTCGTTTAAATTTTTGGTGCTGGCGCTTGAAGTACTCCATATTGTTGGGTTGGGCCATGCGCACGGCGCAGGCCCCACCACTTAAAGCGGATTCGGCCAGTGCGCAAAGAATCTCGGGACGATCCAGCGGCTCCCCTTCAGAAGCCTGAACCGAGACCACCACGCCCCCCCGCAACGCTTCAAGACTGTTCACCATCTCCTGCACTGACCCTTCCTCATAACAAACAGTAGCCAAAGCCGACACAGCCATCAGTCTAACACCCCGAGGCCCGACCGCAAATGGTTGAGTCCGCAGCCTCACTTCACAAATGTGGATGAGGGCCCCCTTCTGTGCTAGTCTATTCATCTTAATTATTGATGAAACGATCCTGTAGGTGGCCCGTGTCATCAATCCATCCTTGGCCCTGAAGTAATCACCATTTCCAGCCGAGTGAATGGCATTGCCCGGGCCTCGCTGCCCACAAAACAACCGGTGGCAGACCTCACAGTCGATCAGGCAGGCATAAGGAATAGGTAAGTAAAATCGTGACAGCGGGTGTTTTGGAGATTCGGGAATCCACAGAAGCGCTGGAGGCTAAATGGCTTCATCCGCTGGCGGCCCGTAGCGCAGCCACCCTGGGGCGACTGAAAGCTGAAAACGCCTGCCAAATCCGTACGGACTTTCAACGAGACCGGGATCGCATCCTGCATTCCAAAGCCTTCCGCCGACTCAAGCACAAAACCCAGATGTTCATTGCCCCCATGGGCGATCATTACCGCACCCGCCTCACCCACACACTGGAAGTAGCTCAGGTTTCCCGCACCATTGCCCGGGCCCTGCGCCTGAATGAAGATTTAACTGAAAGCATCGCCTTGGCCCACGATCTGGGGCATCCCCCCTTTGGGCACACCGGCGAACATGTCCTGAACGAGCTGTCCCCACTGGGCTATCATCATCAGGAACAAGGCCTGCGCATCGTCACCCTGCTGGAACCGTTGAACCTGACCCGGGAAGTGCTGGATGGCATGGAAGGATTGACCGCGGAAAAGCCTGCCTTTCTCACACTGGAAGCCCAGATTGTAGACATTGCCGACCGCATGGCTTATCTCCATCATGATGTGGAAGATGCCCGTCGGGCCGGTATTATGCAGGACAGCGATCTCCCGGATGCCATTCGAAGCGCGTTAGGCGCCAATCGGCTGGAACGGCTGGACTGCATGGTCACCGATATGGTCAGCACCAGCGCCAAAAATTTAAACGAAGGCAACCCCACCATCGCCCTCTCTGCGGAAACCTGGGAGGCCATGATGGCCCTGCGTCAGTGGATGTTTGACAATATCTATCTAGCCCCGCAGCGCATGGAGCAAACCGAGAACGTGCGCCGCATGCTATCGGCCCTGTACGAGTTTTACAGCAAGCACCCGGAAGCCCTTAGCCCCAACCTGCCGGTCAGCGATCCTCTGGAACGGCGCATTCTGGATTACATCTCCGGCATGACCGACCGATTTGCCATAGAGGCCTACAAAAACTACCTGCTCCCGCAAGCCTACCGGGCCTTTAGCGTCAACATGTTCTCCGGGGAATTGACCCAATGAGCCGTCTTACCTTTGCGGAAGCCGCTGAACGGGTCAAAGGCGGTCTGGACATTGTGGATGTCATCCAGCGCCATGTGGTGCTGAAAAAAACCGGACGCAGCTACACGGGGAAATGCCCCTTTCACAACGATAAAAGCCCCTCCATGAACGTCAGCCGGGAAAAAGGCATTTTTAAATGCTTTGCCTGCGGGGTGGGCGGCGACTCCCTCACCTTTTTAATGAAAATTGAAAACAAAACCTTCGGGGAACTCATCCGGGATTTAGCCCAGGAGCAGGGCATTGACATTCAGTACGAAGGCCAGCAGGCCGAAACCGTCCAAATCCAGCGAGATGCCCGGCAAAAGATTCTGGCGCTCAATGAATCGGCCAGTCAGTGGTTTGCCCTGCAACTTCAAACCGCTGCCGCCCAAGAGGTGCGCCAGTATCTGAGCAAGCGATACACTGACACGCAACAGTGTCAGCAAGCCATTCAGGCCTTCCATCTGGGCTATGCCCTGCCGGGCTGGGAAAATCTGACCCCCTACCTCAAAAGCCAGTTTGATTTTGTGCAAGCCAACCCGGATCTGCTCAATACAGCCGGTCTGGCCAGTACCCGCGATCACGGACAAGGCCAGTACGACCGCTTCCGCCATCGCCTCATCATCCCCATTCACGATGAGAAAGGGCAAGTGGTGGCCTTCGGCGGGCGTGCCCTCAGCGATGAGGATAAGCCCAAGTACCTGAACTCCCCGGAAACGCTGCTGTATAAAAAAAGCCAGATTCTCTACGGCTTCCATCAGGCCAAGGACAGCATCCGGCAAAGTCGCTCGGCCATCATCATGGAAGGCTACTTCGATGTGATTACCGCCCACCTCCACGGCATCACGGAAGCGGTGGGCTCCTGCGGCACCGCCATGACCGATAGCCACCTGAAGTTGCTGACCCGCTTTGGGGCTCAAACCGTTTATCTGGCCTTCGACTCGGATGAAGCAGGCCTGAAGGCGGCGCTAAGCGCCATTCAGCTGATTGAGCCCTACGCCGAAAGCGGGGACTAACAAATCAAGGTGCTGATTGTGCCCGACGGTAAAGACCCGGATGATTTTATCCGGCAGTACGGCGGAGACGCCTTCCGGGCCTTAATCGATGCGGCCCAGCATTTTTTAACCTTCAAGCTGGGCATGGCCATTCGGGGCATCGATTGCCACAGCCCGGAAGGGCGCATTCAGGCCGCCAATCGCCTGT
>DAIDMR010000167.1 GCA_027448865.1 Vampirovibrio sp. | reverse complement strand
CCTTGGGCGACTCCGTGGATGTCGCTTTTCAACTGGCCAAACAGGCTCGGGATCGGCTTAATCGCTAAGATTTAGTTTACTAAAGGCCAATTGCAGGGCGTCCATTGCCTCGGTTTGTTCTTGTGTGGCCTGCTGCTGCTTTAAAAATTCCCGTTGGAAACGAGAAGGGCCAACCTGTTTGGGACGCTCCATCCATTGACGAACTCGCAGACCCGCATCCGGTTGGGAGGGTCTTTTACGGCGAAGGGTCCTTTTGGCGATATCCTGATGGGCCACATGCGACAGCCCGGCCTCGGACAGCCCACCCAAGGTCACTTGGGACAGGACTTCAAAGGGCGTGTCCAGATTTTCCCGGATCAACTCCCGGGTTTTGGCCCGCACGAAAGGGTTGCCCAGAATCCGCAAATCCCGGTTTATGGCATCTTTTCTGGCAGCCTGAGAAAGCTCTGCGGGCTTGTCCTTCGAGACCTGCGAAACCGGAGTCGGTTTGACGCTGGGCACCCAGGCATCTTCCGTTGCCACCGCGTCAACAGGGGCTTCATTAATGACTTTTTGCAGGGTCAGGCTGCCCCACAGACGTTCCCGTTCCGAAGAATCAGCCTTGGGCAGGGACTCATGGAAACTTTCCGGACTGGCGTGATTGGACCGAGCGGAAAGAATGGGTATGGGCAGGCTAGCACTACGCATCATTTGAAAAAGAATCCTTTGGTTGAGTGGTGATGAAAACAGTGTCCAAAAGTAAGTCGAGAATGAAAGGTGATAGCGAATCAGGCAAGGCGGCTGGATTCTAGGGCGTCAGTATGGAACGAACTCCTAGTAAAAACTATTCAAACAATTTAAACAAATTTTGAAATGAAGCGGGCCATACGTCAACGAAAACAAATTGTGCCATAGAAATATCCGAGGCGGTTGATCAAAAATACGGTTTACTCTCCGCCCCAGCCGTTTGCGACCGTCTGAGGATGGCCCATTAAAATGGGAAATTAACGATTCCTGAAATTAGGGGCAGACGGGCGGATGGCCACTCGGGGTAAGGGATCGCCAATGGGAATGCTGCGCGCGATGGTATCCACCGGGTCGCCATGCACCAGAAAGTCATTCAGCAGATACTTTTTGCCCTTGATGGTCACATATTCCACCGATTGACCAATGTTCACTCGCTGGCGACGGGGGCCTTCAGTCACAGAGGGAGGCAGGGCGAACTCCACCACGTAGAAGTATTCCCCATACATGCGGTAGCCACCGATGTGGCACCACTTGGTACCGGGCGGGGTTCCCTTGAACACCAGCGTATCGGTATCAGAACCCCCACTTATGGCCGTTTTGTAGATGTTAAAGGCCGTAAACGTAGTGCCGGTTTCAGAAGGGCTGGCCTGATACAGTTCAATCAGGTCTTCTCCGGCCCCGGTACGGGTAAACATATTGATGTTATTCCCGGACAGATACAGGTGATCGCTGCCGTTGTAGGTAATCAGCGAGGCGTCTTCGGTGTTGGCCACCATGGCCACGTTATTTCCCCGGGCCATACAGACCGAATAGCTGCGCACATCCTGCAAACGCAACTGACTGTTGCCACCGATGGTTTCCACGTGGAAATCACTGGTATTGGTAAACCGAGGGTCGGAGAAATACTCCGCCCCGGGGCGAGCGGACACGTTGGTACTGTGGGACACAATGGGCAATGTACTCTTGCCGCTTCTGTCCCCAAACGCGCCTGTATTGGGCATGTTGGCGGCCAGCTCCGGCAGCTGGGCAAAACGTTCGCAGGAGACCAGATAGGCGGGAGTCAGGTTTTCCTGATAACGAGGATTGGCCCGCTCAAATTCGGAACGGGCAATGGCGGCACCCCTGCCAACGTTGCCAGAACGATTCTCCACCGGAGCCAGACTTTGAGGGGGTGAAGCCACGGGCTGACCGGATGCCGAATAATCCTTGGCGCAGCAGGATTCCTGAGAGTCATCATCAAAGTTCAATCGGGAGTTGGGCAAGGTGGGGTTGATCTGTACAAAATCCTCCCGAGGGAAGAAGAAAGCGTCATCGCCCTGCTGGGAAAGGGCGGGCAGTGCGCCGAGCCACCAGACAGCCACCAATGTCAGCAAAACCGATGGGAAAATGGAAGGAAATCCGCGCATAAAAAACCCTCGTAACAATCGACCACGACCAGAAAACGCAGTCGCGCCAAACTGGTATAAAAGTGATATAAGAATAAAACCAGCCCGTCCCGGGAAATTGATCGTGCAAGTCTGGAACGACGCTCCGTGCGGCCTCTCGGAGAATCTACACCATTCGTGCCCCCGGCAAAACCACACAGGGCAGCCCCATGCCGGACTGCCCTGCTGTTTGCGTTGGTAGGTAATACACGGGGCTCGGGCTACGGCAGAACGCTGGTAACGCAGCCCTTCCCGGAGCCAATCGACCCTTTATCCCACTTTCAGGGACTGCACTCCGCAGTGGCGATAAATATCCTTCACGTCAGAAACCATATTTTTGGGCACATGGGCTATCAGCAGGGCATTTCCCGGTTGCTTCAGGGAGTCCTCGTAAAATTTGGCCTCCGTTTCCGGGATACCGGCCCCCACCAGAGCCCCCAACAAGCTGCCCGCTGCCGCTCCCAGGGCGCCACCGCTCAAAAGTCCAATCAACGGCCCGGCCACCAGCAAACCCGCCCCCGGAATCAAGATGGTTCCCACCGTGGTCAATCCGCCCAAAATGGCTCCCAGCAGCCCACCGGTTAGTCCACCGGTAGCGGCCCCCTCAGGGAGTTTAGTACTGTGCGTGAAACCTTCCACCCCATGAACCGGGTGCCTGGGCTCCTCCCCATAGTAAGAACGCGTTTCTTCACTCATTAACAGGCTGACATCCTTACCCAGTCCAATCCGCTCCAGACTGTCCAGGGCCTCGTTCAGCTGACTAGTGGAACTGAAAATTCCCGAGACGTGCTCGATTTTCTGTGGGTCAAAGTGAAATGGTTGCCGCATGCCTATTCCCTCCTTCCGAGTTTGGGCCATCGCCGCAGTATCAAGCAGGGTATAGAAAATGAGCTTCAGTCTCAATTAACTGGGCAGCTAGTGTTTTCCCCACCTCAATTACCCCATTGACGGGCTTGCAAAATAGGGGTCACGGCCGAAATTTAACGTCCGGCCCATTTAATTGGAAGAATACTCAGCGCATAGAGAGCCACCATGGCCAGTCCCACCAGACTCATGGAAAAAGGATCCTGAGTAGGGGTGACAATGGCTGAGACGATGAAAATAAGCACAATGGCCCAGCGCCACTCCCGAATGAGTTTTTCCGAGGTAACCAGTCCGGTAAAGGACAGCAAAAACAGCACCATGGGCAGCTCAAACATTAGCCCGGTCATAAACAGCAAGCCAGAGCAGAACCCGATATAGCTTTCAATACTCAGCTGGGTTTGGGCCACGCTTTGCCCATAATCCACCAGAAACCCCAGGGCAGAGGGCACCACAAAGTAGTAGGCAAACACCAGTCCGGCCAGAAACAGTAGGGTGCCGCCAATAATGGAGCCGCTGACCATGCCTTTTTCCCGATCAGTCAAACCGGGCAGCACAAAGCGTAGCAAATGGTACAAAATCACCGGCAGGGCCAAAGCAAAGCCCACGTAAAACGATACTCGCAGGCTGGCAATCAGCACTTCGCCGGGGGCCAGCTGCACAAAACGGATGCTGGACGGAGCCATGCCCTGAAACACCTGAATAAGGGGCAGGGCGTAGAAAAATCCCAGACACAGGGTCAGGGCCAGCGTGCCTGCCGAAATTAAAATCCGATTCCGCAGCTCGGCGATATGATCCACCATGGGCATGGTCAAAGCAGCCCAGTTTGTGGGCGAATCCGGATCAATGACTTCCGGCAGGGATGCCGAGACCGTCATTCCCGGATCGGTGCCGGATCGTTCAAAATATTGGGGAACATTGGCCGGATCGTCCATCCCTATTGTCCTCGTTGGGCGGCGGCCTCGGCCAGTACAATGGAGCCGGAAATGCCCACATTCAGGGACTCCACGGCAGCGTGCATGGGAATGGTCAAGCGGCGGGCCTGCGAGTGATTTAAAAAAGCATCGCCGACCCCACGACCCTCGTTGCCCAGCACCAGAGCGCAGCGTCCCCGGAAGTCGGCCTGACGGTAGGGCAAAGCACCGCCATGGCCGGTAGTGGCCCAAATGACATGCCCTTGCTGCTGCAATTGGCTCAACAGCGTATTGGGAGACAGCGTCACCATGGGCAGGGCGAACACCAGCCCGGCGGAGGCCCGAATCACCTTGGGGTTGTAAGCCTCGGCGCTGTCATTGGTTAATATCAGGGCATCGGCCCCAAAAGCAATAGCAGAGCGAATCAGAGTACCCACGTTTCCGGGATCTTGCACCCCATCCAGCACCACCAGGAAGTCACCCAAGGCTTGTCGTGCGTCGGGTTGCGGCGGGGCCTCGTACACGGCCAGACAAGGCGGTACAGATGCCGTGGTAGTCAACTTGCCCATTTGCTGGGTGTTGACCACGAACGGGGGCTTCGGCAAAGCCGCTTTGGGCAGGCTCTCTGCCGGGACGCCCGCCAGAATGAACCAGTGCCGCAAGGTCAAGCCGGCCTTGTGGGCCTCTTCAATGGGGTGACGCCCTTCCACCAAAAGCAACCCTTCGGCGTCCCGGTGCTTTTTTTGCTTGAGCAGACCAGTCTCTTTGATTAATTGCTGGCTGGGTAGGGTCATTTCAAGGCCACTTCAATCTCAAAGGTACGCTGACAGGGGTAGCGGCAATGCACGGACTGCTTTTCCAGCCCCAGCCGGTTTTTCAGCAGAAACAGGCCATCGGCCATCAGCACGTTCAGCAGGGCTTCATCGGGGGCTTGCCGGTGGGCGTTGCCGTTCATACTCTGGCGCACGGTGTGCCGCACATCGGCCTGATACAACCAGTCATCGGCCAGACGAATCAGCATGAGCTGACAGAAAGCCTGTGCGTTGAATGTATTCTGGCGCTCGGCCATCAACCGAATCAGACCCATGGCCACGGTGGTGCCAATGGCGTTGCCGGGGGTATTCCAGGCGGCGTAACCGTACAGGCCGGTAAAATCCTCAAACTGGGACACCAGCTTATCCATCAGCCGGGGGTCTGCCCCGTTGGCGTAGGCCACATCGGCCAGGGCAATGGGCTTGCCCAATTGAAGCGCCTTTTGCAATACCTTTTGTACTTCATCCCACTGCTCCGGCTGAACCGTGGCCTGCTCCCGGCTACAGTGATCGCCCTGACGGTCTTCCGGGGTATGCACCATGATCCACAAATCGGCTTCCGCCGACTTTTTAGCCACCTGCGCCCCGCAAGCCCGAATGGCTTTTTCCACCACCGTCTCAATGGGCAGGCCATCAAACTTGGCCACCAGATGACGACCAGCCTCCGAACTGTAAAAGGGATATACCTTAACGGGTTGAGCATGTTGCAACACCATCCAGCGGGCCAGCATGCAGGCAGCCACTTCATCAGCCCCGGTCTGGATGTGGGCATTCTCCAGCTTACGCTGTTGCAGTTGCTGGCTCAGGTGCTGGGCCTCCAGCACATTCAGCCCAAAGGGGCCAGTATCGTCCTGACAGTAGGTCAGGTAATCAAGGGTGCCCTCAAAAAGCAGGCTCAGGTAGCTCTCGTTCAGGGCATAATTCTTTTCCCTGCGATCCATGAAATCCTTCAGCACCGCCTCCGGGATGTCTCCAGCCTCCGCCTCTCCGGTTTCGTGCAACTGGACAGAGTACTGGTACAGGGCTTGACCGTACTGGTTCCAGTAGGCAGGCTCTTCCTCATCAACGTTGTAGTTGGGGATGCGCAAAATGGAGGAAAAAGCATAGCAGGCATCCACTTTAATTTGCTGAAAAAAGCCTTGCACCCGCTGTTGCAAGGTTTCCAGGGGGTCTTCATTCACTCGGGAGGCGATGAGCCCGCCGTAGGCAATGGTATCCAGGGCCACAATGAGCGGATCGTTTTCAAACAGGTGGTTTTTCACCCAGCGAGACAGCGTTTTGAAATTGGCCGGTTTTTTCAGGTGCCCCAATAGATTGGGGGCTGGCATGCCCAGCTCCAGCCCGGCCACTTCCGCCAGACGCTTGGGCATATCGTAGCAAACCGGTCGGCTATCTAGTGGGATGAGGTAAACACGTTTGTGAGAAAAAGCCATATCTGTTCCAACGCCGAAGGCGGATAACGACACCAAAATTCCGAAATCAGTGATCCAGAAACAAAAGATCTCCAGAAGCTCCCTTTATTCTAATACAGACTGCCTTCTTACTACAGAGCGCCCCGTGGGAGCATTGGGGATTGGGGGTGCTTGTGCCTGAGTCGGGATCGGGAATCCGGGGAATCGGTTGTATCGGTTATAATAATGCCGTTCCCCAGAGAGCGAGTTAATTTTGGATCATGCTTCAGGCCCTGCGGCAGTTGAGCCGAGCCCTATCTACCGGCCCCCGGGATCATCAGGCCCTGGCCTTGTTGCGGGTCTCCGTGGGTTTGGGATTTTTACTGGTGGGGCAGTACCAGCTCAATCATCCCCAGTGGGCCCCGCAATGGCAGGCCCAGTGGCAAACATGGGCCATGAATAACCCGTTGTCGCTGTACAGGGACTTTTTGCAGACGCTGATTCTGCCCAATTTTAACGCCGTACTGCGCACCGTGATTGATTTGGAAATGCTGATAGGGGGCAGTTTTGTGCTGGGCGTGGGGATTTCTCTAACCAGTTGGCTGGCCCTGTTTCTGGCCCTCAATTTGCTCTTGGCGGCCCCGCAAAGCAATCCCGCCCTACTGGGATTGAGCGTCCTGCTGATGGTGACTATCATTGGCCTGCGCTGGGGCAGGGCTGGCCAGTATTACGGGTTGGAAGGGCTGTGGCGGCTAGCCTGGAGAGAGGCCCAACTGAAGCAATCCGGCAAAAACCCGGCGAAGCGCCAATCAGGCGGTCGGACGTCCACCAGCATCCGGGGTGCTGACGCTGGCAGGGCCAAACCGGTTGCCTCCAGAAGCGGCGGCTCAGGCCGGGCTGGCGCTTTACGTCCCGTCACCAAACGGGACAAACGCTCCGGCCCGGCGGAGAATGTACGCCCCTTTGAGCGCCCCTCCAAGGCCGCCTCGGCCAAAGTCCGCAAGCTGGAAAAAGCCCTGAAACGGGAAACGGATCGGCAAAAACAACAGCCCTTGCCGGAACAACCAGAAGTTCAAACACAGGCCTCTCCCCCTGCCAAAAACGCCACCAAACCCCATCCCACTACAGACTCGGCCACACCCAAGCCCCCAGCGGCAGAGAGCCCCCCGGAGCCGGTGAAAGTAGTGAAAATTTTTGATCACCGCACGCCGGATGATGACGAGTAGCCCCCCGTTGGGAGACTCTCCAAAAAACATCCGCAGGCCACCGGGATTGCCCTGAATCACTCAATGTAGCTCAGCCGTTTTGATGGTAGGGGCTGGCGTTATAATGAAAGTATGCCCAGCCCGAGCGAACCTGAAATTTTTACCCAACTGGCCCGAGAAATTCTGGCCGGAACGGAAGCTTGCCATGCCGAGAACATGGCCGGGAACTTGCTAGAGGATAGTCTGCCCTCGGCGGCGGATTTGGCCCGCAAGTTGAATTACCGGCTGGAAACGGTGAAAAAAAAGCTGCGGGTGTTGAAAGAAAATCACTTGATTCAGCCCATCAGCATGACGCCCAAACGGTACCGTTTCAATCGCTGGGCCTTGCGTGACCTGGAGCCGGATTCCCTGTTATACGAGCTGTTCTGCGATCCTGATTCTCCCGCCTATATTGAGCCGGATGCCCACCACCGGGCGTACCATTAACACGAACTGATCCGACTTGACCCAGTGTTGTACAGAAAGCTCGCTCAGCGTCCATTCCAGAGCGTCTCTCAGGCCTGGGTACGCCCCTGTTGATAAAGCTCCCGAATCCGCCGAATGTCATTGTGACTCAGCTGCTCCCGACGCCACCCCCGGTAGAACATAACATCCTGACTGCTCTCGGAGTGCTCCAGCCCCAAAGCGTGGCCCGTTTCGTGCAACACGGTGGCCAGCAAGCGAGACTGGCGTTGAGCGAGAGACAAATGCCCGTCAATCAAGGGCTCCTGAATCAGGGTTATACTCACCCGGCGGATGCGGCTGCCCTGCACCTCCCGGTTGGCGTGGCCCACCTCGTAATCTCGGCCTTTGGTTGTCTCTCGGGCCCAGCCAAACTCGATATGGGCCTGCTCGACAGATTCGGTGTGGGCATCCATCAGCCGAAAGCGAATCAGGCCATCCGTGCCCATTTCCCATTGGCGCAGGGCGGCAAACAGGACTTGCGGGCCGGGCAAGCTCTGATCAGTCGATGCCGGGAACCAAACACTCAGGGGCATCTGCTCCAGCGGCCAGCGAACCGCTTGCCCTGTGGTCTGTGTGGATTCCGCTCGCCAGGCCCCCAATGCGTTAAGGGCGGCCAACGGATTATGCTCAATGCTTTGGCGCAGGGCTTCCAGCTTAAAATTACTCACCGACAGAGGCGAGGGGGACTGACCTGCAGGCTTTGGGTGCCGGGACTGCGGAGGAATATTCATAGGGTCGGGTGGCGATTAAAGTTTGTTTGGCGGGTTCTCGGCCTCAAACTGTTCCAGATTCATCGACTTCAGCTCTCCGGAGATAATCCCGGTGAACTCGTCGAAAATATTGAACAGATTCGCATGGATCGGCCCGGCCAGTTTGCTGGCTCGTTTAGCGGAGCCCTTTTTTTGCGAGGGGGATTGCGCTGGACGTGTGGACATAATGCACTCCTGGCGATTGCCACGGTTGATAATGCGAGAAGGGATAAGCCTGCCCCTACTATCGTTCTGGCTGCACTCTGCTTTTACCTTACGGTGTTTCCTTCGGCGAATCGCGCACGGAACTGAAGGCATTTCTTATATATGTTATATAAACTTTACATTTCAAAAACAGGCAAAAGCTGTTGCTGAAAGCAGGCCCTAGAGATTTTGAGACCGTATCCAGCGGAAATCACGAATGGCATCGGGATCATCCGGCTGGCCCACCAGTCGCACCTGAAAACGATTGAACTTCCGGGCTGGCCCCCCAAAACCGGGGACATAGCCCACTCCCGGGATATAGCCCAGCAGGCCAGGTCGATGTTCCCCCAGATTACCCAGAGCGGGCACATAACTCAGCAGGCGACCCAAGCTTAAATTACCGAAAGCGCCCAGTTTTCCGGCGATATCCTGGCTCATGCGCCCATTGATGAGCATGTTGGCGTTCCCGTTGTCCATACGCAAACTGCCCTGAATGAGTAAATCCAGATTCACCCCATCGCTGACCAGGTTTTGGGTGTATAAAATCTGGTTGTTAATCAGCATATCCCCGCTCAGTTCGGCAAAGTAGTTGTTGTCGTAAAACGTCAGGGAACGGAACAGGTTGTTCAGGTTCAGGCCCAGCACCCCACCCCGCAAAACGTTGGCCGTGGCCAGCAGGGTTTCTACCTTGGCAATGGCTGGCAGGCGGCCATTGGTAACCTTCAGGCTGACGGTTCCGTTGGCGTTTTTTTGCATATCCACATCGGATTGCCCAAAGGTGGTAAAGCGAACCGTTCCACTGAGGTCCCCGAAAATCTGGTTGGTAACGTTCAGCAAGGCTTTGGTTAAAGCGTTGGCCTTAACCCCGTTGGCGTTCAACTCCAGCGTGGTAAAGCTGTTCTCGTTGGGACTGAGGGACAAATACCCATTGACCTTCCCCCCGGCGGCATCCAGCCGGGTATCGGTCAACTCCAGAAAGCTGTTGCCATTGAGGGACAGTTTGCTGCGTAGATTACTCAAAATAACGTTCTGATAAATGACTTCATCCACCTGTAAATCGCCATCCCGGAACTGCACGGCAGAGGTGGGATCACCCTGCTGCCAGGGCCGCAGATAATTATGGGCCACCTGATCAATCAGGATGGGCCTGACAATGGTGTTATTGAACTCGCTGAGGCTTTCGATACTGACAAAGCTGCCATTGATCCTAACCGCATCCAGAGGAACAGGGACTTCAAAGACGTTTTCGGAACGGGCAGTCAAGCGGGCCGTGACCCCCGGCACTTTAAAACTGGGCACATCAATCCGGGCGTTTTCGCCCACAAAGTCCACACGGGCCGTAATATCCTGCAAGGTTAAATAGGGAACCTCCAGCCGATTGGCCGCCAACCAGCCGTTCAGCTGTCGAGGGCTCTCCCCACCGCCTGACAGGGTTAAGTCGGCGCCCAATGTGCCTTTAGCTCCCTGGAAAAAGCTGTTTTGCATGGCGCCCTGACTAATACCGGCCAGATTGATTTCCGGTACGGTTACCAGATGCAAAGAATACGGGGACTGCTCGGGCTGATCTAGCTGTTGCAGGCTTCCTTCGGCCACAATGTCCCCACCGTCAAACAAGTGTAAATTGGCCTGCTTCAGCCGAAGCTCATTACCCGCCAGCTTGAATTGCCCATATAGAAAGGCCCGGCCGCTGTCTTCCTGAAGCGCCTCAAACGGGGGATTCTCCAGTCGTAACGACTCAGGGAGTTTTTGGGGTTCAAGGGGCTGCGTTTGTACCGACTCATGGGGTTTTTCCAGCAGTTTCTGGGTAATAAACTGACCGGGCTTTTTCAAGGTACTCCATCCCACATCCAGGCTTTTACCCACGGTTTGCCTGACTCGCTCTACAGTGGTTGATGCGGCCCCCAACGCCGTGTTGGCCGCGTTAATGGCATTGAGGTTCCGTAAGGCATCCCGTTTGACGGCGTCTCCCACGATATCGGGAGCGTTGTCCTGATTGGACGGAGATGTTTGTAAAGCGCCTGCCGCAGACGTTTCAGATTGAGAAACAGCCGAAGCGGGCATTTGGGCGGGCGGAATCACCCCGGAATAAGCCTCCCGGAAATTCTGGCTAAGGCCCACAAAAACCGTGGATTCCAGATCATTTTTCCCGGAACCGGGCTGGCCGGGCCAAGCCACCAGTTTGCCGTTGACGTTGATTTTAAACGGCATGGCCTGATACGGGGTGGCATTACTTTGCGGGCTGACCAGCGACTGGTTCACCAGCAGATCGGAAAGCTGACCTTTTAACTCGGCCTGCAAAGCCTGATCCTGCTGCACCGTCAAGCTCATGGGAGAGTTGCCGTACTTAAAAGTCACGTTTTGGCTTTGCAGTGTGGGAATGCCATTGCCCTGCTGTTGATACTGGATGCCGCCATTCAGGTCGTAGAAGGGGAAATCCCCACCCGCCCAGGACAAGCCAGCCTGATTGAACTGGGCCATCAGTCGCTTTTGCCGGTTACTGAAAGTACCCGACAGACTGAAATCCCCGGCAGTATTCCAGATCTCGGGAAGTTCAACCCCGCTCAGGGCCTCCAGTAAGGGTTGCTGTTCCCGGACAAAGGCCACCGGAATGGGATCGGTGTTCAGGCGAACATTGTAGGCCCCCTGGGTGTTGGCCGTGCCGCCCAACCGGGCAGCCAGCGGGCCATATAGAATCGTGCTATCGGCCAGTGTTAAAGTATTACCCTCAAAACGCAAGGCCAAATGGGGCGCCTGAATCGGGCTGGCCGAATCGGCAGTTTGCAGGGCCAGCGATTTGATGTCCAGAGCTCCGGCCAGTTGCAAACCGGTCTGAATGGTCATATTCAGGTTGGCCACACCGCTGTAGGGCTTAACCAAATGCGCCAGTGATTGAACTTCCGGCAATTTAGCCAGCACTTCCCGGTTAAAACGCGGAATATCGATATCGTTTCCGGTCAGTTGCAACTGGTACTGCTTCAAACTGGTGGCCAGCCTGCCCTGGGCCTTGAAAACAGATCCCCCCAGCGTTCCCCGGATGTCCTCCAATTGAATCCATTGCCCCAGCAAATGAAGGGTGCCGTGCAAGTCCGTGACGGGCATGGGGTGTTGGGGATTCTGATAGCGGCCCTTCTGAAACGTCAGCAAGCCCTGTAAATCGGGTACGTCCAGCTTTCCGGACAAGGGACGGGCTTGCCCCTTAAAGTCGACTTTGCCTTGAAACTGCTCCACAGTCAGACCCTGCTGGGTAGACTTCAGACTCCCCTGCGGGATGAGGAGTTGCCCGGCATAAGCGATGAGCGGTGCGGTGAAGCCCTGTCCATCAAATGCCAACCGCCCTTGCAGTGTTTGGGCCTGAATGCCAAGCCCGGTGTCGGAGAAAGCGCCATTGCGCAACACCAGTAACCCCTTGTATTTCGGGCGGCCCAAGGTACCCGAAAGGTAGACACTGAGATCAAGCCTGCCCCGAACCGAGCGGTCCTTGAGTGTCGAGGCGGGAACACCCCAGTGAATCGCCTTATCCATCAAGGCGTCCATATTCAGGTTCCGCCCAAACAAAATGGCTTGCAACTGCTGACTATCCAGCCAATACCCGCCTGAAAAACTTAAGGGCAAGCCCTGAGCCAGCAATGCCCCATCGTGAACCTCTATTTTACGGCCCTTCAGGCGAATATCTCCCTTCAGAGCATTCATTAGAGGCACTTTCAGGTGATTCAATCGGTAGAGCGCCATTTGCCTGAGATTCAGCGTACCCTGCGCGCCCCGCAGGTCAATGCTCTCTGGCCTTACGGACAGATGAAAGCGGGCATCCGATCTGATAACGCCGGTCAAACGATACGGCAGGGCCGGAAGGGGCGGGCCAATGGTGTTGGCCAACTGAAACGCCAAAGCCTGCGCCTGAGCCACATTCATTCCCTTGCTTTTTAACTGCGCCTCCGCCTGTTGCCGGGGATCATATCGGTAGGCCAAGGAAACAGGGACCCGCGGCCCCCCCAAAGTCAGTTTCAATCGGCTCAAATCGGTCAGCCCAAACACATGCTTTGGCTGGGTAATAGACTGTGGCACCTCAACCAACAGTTGATAGGGCGCAATGAGGGTTCGGTTGGCTTTGGTCTGCCTAGGCTGTTGGGCCAGATACGTCAGTTGCCCCCGGGCAAGCAGAGAAATGGGACGCCCAGACTCCAAGTGCCGCAGGGATAACACCTTGCCTTCGATGCGGAAGCGTTGTATGTCGGGAAAGTCAAGTCGACTGCCGGGGGCTGGTCTGCTGTCCTCCACCAGATAGTCCGTCAGCAGCAGTTCAGCGTCCCTGAGTTCGGCAGGATTCAGGAAGCCCGTTTTTTGAGGCTTGACTAGCTTGAGCTTGAGCGATTTAAACAGGCTGTACTGACCCACCGGAATAAAGACATGATTCAGATGGATTTTGGCAATTTCCGGTGTTTGGCGGGTCAGCAGGGGCAAATAGCGGATCTGCACCGAAATATTCTCAATATGCCCCAGCGGATGATGCTGGATATCGGTGATGGCCGTGGTATTCAGATGCGCCTGAATCCCCTGAAAGAGAGTGGCCTCCAGAGTGAGGGTCTTGATGCGAAAATGAACCCCGGTGGATTTGTGCAGCCCGTCCTCAATTTGGGCCTTCATGTCTGCCGTATCAATAAAAGCGGGTATGAATTTCAGCAGCACATAACCGGCGATGCCGATGGACAGCGCCAACAAGGCAATTCGTTGGGTCGCTGGCTTCACTGTATCCCCCATCCTTCAGTGTCGACGCTTCTCATTATTATAAGAGACTCTCTGAAAAACTTGCCGAAGAGACTATCCAGAGTCAGGCCTTGCTGATTGCCGGAGCAGTTTACTCGCTTTTATCGGCTTTTTTGGCGGTGTCTCCGCTGGCTGCGTCTTTGAATTGGCGCACCCCGTCCCCCAGAGACTTCATGACACCGGGCAACTTGCCCGGGCCAAACAGGATCAGAACTAGCAAAACGATTATGGAGAGTTCCGGAACTCCCAGGTTGATGAAGAGGAGGAGAGGCTCAGCGTGCATGGCGGGTGCCTTTATGGATTGCTTGCAATAAAATCAGGGTGATCGCGCGAAGCGCTAACAAATGGGGAGTATTGGCCAAGGCCATTTGCCCCGGGCCCGATGGTGTTCTAAAATTTAAGGCCTGTGGTATATTCTACAAAAAAATAGACAGAAAAAGAAACGCGTCTGACTGATGACTGACACCCCCACCATACAAAGCCGAGCAGAGCTGTCCGAAATCCTTCGCCAAAAAGGATTTCGCCTGACCCCACAGCGAGAAAAAATTCTGGATTTGTTTTACGAGCTGCCCGAAGGCGAGCATTTAAGCGCGGAGGAGCTGCAAAAAACCCTGCGCCTGGAAAATTCCGATATCAGCCTGGCCACGTCCTACCGCACCCTGAAGCTACTGGCCTCGTTGGGGGTACTGCGGGAACTGGACTTTGCGGAAGACCACAAGCACTACGAACTAGCCCGAAACCCCAAATCCCCGCACCATCACATTATTTGCCTGGACTGCGGAACCACCGAAGAGTTTGAAAGCGATGTGATCATGCAGTTCGCCGAATCTTTGGCTCAAAACCGGGGCTTTGACATTGTGGACGTGCAGTTAAAAGTGTTTGCCATGTGCAAGCAGCATCCCGTGGAAGAAACCCGCAGCACCAAGGGCCACTAAAGGGTTTCAATACAGGGCCACATCGGTGACGTTGGAGTAAGTAATGGGAATAGCGCCCGGCAACAGGCGGATGGGGCCCGAGATTGTGGGAATGGCCATTTCCCCGAACAGCGGTGTAAACTCCACCTGAATACTGGCCCGATAAGCGTGCTGATTGGGCACCTGACTCACCGTACCAGAACCTTTCAGGCCACTGGACAGTATTTTCACGTTCAGTTGCCTTTGGCCGACTTCCGGGTTTTGAAAGATAGAGGCGGTGTAAGCAGCGTCGCGAACGGCCATCTTGGCGCTTTCATAGGCCATCCAGGCCCGTCCCGAGTCGATGATAAAAAAGATCAGGATGAGCATAAAAGGCAGGGTGAGAACCAGTTCCACCAGATTCTGCCCCCGTAAGGCCTTGCGTTTGACGAAGCGGGAACATTGGATGGTCATTACAGAAAACCCCACTGGTTGTGGCTCAACACGATCCTTTTCCGTATCGGCAGCCTTTCCCCAAAGTTGAGTCCCTGAACCGCAAAATTAAAATAAATTTACGTA
Organism: Vampirovibrio sp.; assembly: GCA_027448865.1. Classification (GTDB taxonomy): domain Bacteria; phylum Cyanobacteriota; class Vampirovibrionia; order Vampirovibrionales; family Vampirovibrionaceae; genus Vampirovibrio. The sequence continues at coordinate 8,558 of DAIDMR010000167.1, read as the reverse complement.
TACAGCCCATTCCACTGAATGAACCGGAGTACCGAGTCGGGCAGATAATAGCGCAGCCCCTGGGCCCCCGTCGAACTTGTGGCCAGCGTCTGGCGAATCCAGCTGGATGAAATAGCCAGCGGTGGCATTTCAATGGGGGATGTATTCAGGGAAACCGGTTCTCCACTTAGGGTGATTTGCCGCACACAGTCAAAGCCCGGCCGGGGCGCCTGTAAAAAGTGAGCCATTTCTATCAGTCGTTGCGGCTGACGCCAGGTCGCCAGCTGGCCCAGGGCATCGGCGCCAATGATCAATGGAACCGGCTGTGGCAAGGCATATTGCTCAATGAGGGCTTGCAGGGTATCCACGGTGTAACTTTTGCCGGGACACCCTATTTCAACCTCACTCACCGCAAAGGCAGGATTATCCGCCGTAGCCCGCCGAACCATTTCCAGGCGAAGCGCAGCCTCCAGCAAATCCGGCTCCTGATATCGATGAGGCGGATTACCAGCGGGTACAAATACCACCCGTTCAAAGCCAAGCCTGCTTCCAAACTGACTTAAAGCGGATTGAGCCACCATCAAATGGCCGTGATGAATGGGGTTAAACGTCCCGAAGTAAAAGCAGACGCCGGGGGCCTTAACCATAAGCCGGTTCAGTCCCGATGGGTGCGGTGATACTCGGCCATCTCATCGGCCAAATCAGCCAGACGACGGGCTTCCGCTTCCCGGATTTTCCGCAAGTGCTCGTCGTACTGCTTCAGGGTGACAAAATCCTCAATATGCAGCACATAACAGCGATGCTGCTGATCAAAGACCGTGCGGGCCCCCAGCAGATGGATGATGGTACCCAGTTCGGTAGCGGTGATGCGGTCGTACAGATCTGGAACACTGGAATAGCAGATCAAGGGCGTTTTGCCGTCGGTGATGGTGAAAAACTGCACTTTCTTGCGAAACGTGGAAATCTTCTCCAGCACCACAGGCCATTCTTCCGGCAGCAATTGCCCTTGCTTTACCAGTGAGAGATCGGGAGACGGTGACAGTTGTTGGGTGAGGATGTGATACAGTGCAAAATCCATGGGAATTGTATCAATTGTGAATACTTATCCTAAAGAATTTAGCCGATCCGCCGAGAAGATACAAGTAGCAGCGTATCCCACAGATGACCCAAATGCAGAGAGCGCTCAAACCATGGGATTTGAAGGCTTACCCAGACCCGCTCAGGTCAATCCGTACACCGACCCGCTGAATCCCTACACAGCGGGGAATCTGGCCCGTGCGGAACAGGCGGGCAAGCCACTCATTCAAAAATTGTCCAGCGAGGAGGCCATCAAGGCACTGGAAGAAGAACGGCGTCGGGAGCAAGCCGAGGAGGACGAAGAGGAGCAAGGCGAAGCGTTTTCCGAGGAGGAGGCCGAGCAAATTCGGCTGTTCGCCAAAATGCGGGGCCTGATGAATGTCTCTCTGGAAACGGGCAAGCGCTACGAATTTCGGTTGAATGCTTTAACCGGGATGGTGGAGCTGGTGGAGTTGCCCTCGGAAGACTTGATTTTGCAACTGACTCCGCTGGAATTGGCCCGCCTGTCCGATAAATTGGAGCGTTATGCGGGCCTGTTAACCGATTTAAGCGGTTAAACCGGCAACGATCACCCCAATGGGCCAATGTCCCTTCGCAGGCCGAAAAGCGCTTTATAATGGTAAACATGATAGAAATTTACCTGTTATGCCAACGGCCTGAAGCGGTCATGGCCCGATTGACCACTCTAGTGGGCGAGCGCTACCCAATCAAAACACCGGCCTCTGAAGCGGCCTTGCTGGAGCAGTTGTGGGATGCTCCCCAGGCGGTGGTCTTCACCGATTTGCCGCTGACCGAACTGACGGCCCTGCTGGAGCGTTGTCGGTTCGCCCGCGCCGCCACGGCCCTGATTGGACTGTTGCCAGAAGCGAGTCAGGCGTCTCCATTGCCTGTTCTGGACACAGACTGCCATTGGGTTTCTGCTAGGGGTAGCGACTTTGAGTGGCTCAACAGTCTGGGTGGGGCCATCCGGGAGGCCCAGTTATTGGGAACCCTCTCGGAATCGGCCCAGCGGGATGAAGTGAGTAACCTGTTTAGCCGTCCGTACTTTATGACCCGCCTCACCGGAGAGTTGTCCCTGGCCAAGCGCCATCAGGCCGAACTATCCCTGGTGGTGCTGGGGCTGGATTGCTACCAAATCTATCTGGATAGCTATGGCTACCAGTTCGTGAATGCTCTGTTACGCTTTTTAGGCGAACAGATCATGGGCATGATTCGACATGAAGACGTGATGGCCCGCATTGGGGATGATGAAATCGGGCTTTTACTGCCCCGAAGCACGGAAGCCGGGGCCAAGACCCTGGCCGCCCGTATTGTTAAAACGCTGAACGCACAAGTATTCAATCACGGCGGCTATAGCGAAGAAGTGCTGGTGAGCGCCGGAGTGGTGGCCTATCCGGTGGCGGATGCCCGTTGTGAGGATGCGGACACCCTGCTGCGCTACGGACGGCATGCCCTCTACCACAGCAAAGCGGATGACGATGAGCTGCTGCGGGTGTGCCTGTTCAGTGAAATTGTCCCCACGCTTTAAGCTGTGACTTTCCTTTCAGGGGCGTTGCTCCTTAGCGCCAGTTTTTTAAGGGGCGTTGCCCCTTAGACCCCACTGGAGGGGGAACAGAGTCCAGGGCAAGCCCTGTCCCCCTCCAGACCTCCCCGCGCTTTGTGCCTTTGCCTACCCGTATTTTTTTGTTAAAGATAACAACTATTAATAGAGGATTTTTAAACTCGCCGATTGATAGTTTTTGTAGTAGTGATAGATTAAGTCATTTAACGATTGTGGGTTTTTAAAGTATGAGTAGTAATTCTACGAACAACTTTCACTTTTCACCGGTATCCTTTGTGGCTGGACTGTCAGCAGGTAGTGGCGCTAGCTTACCGACAGCACTTTTAGCCACCATGTCGACGGGTTACCTGTCCAAAAAGTTAAAAGCACATAAAAACAATGACTCAATCAACCAAGCTCCCGCTTCTCTCAACCAACCAAGCCCTCTCACTTATGTGAGTCCTAATCCATACGGCCCTCAAAACGATGTTTTTAGTAGAAAAAATATTTGGTAAGTGTCTCTTTAAAAACAGTTTCAATTGAACAAAGTAGACAAACAGCTAAGAGAAATGGCTTCTGTTGGTGAATGTAGCGATGAAGAATGGATCAATGATAATGATCCGAATCTCAGAGGCGCTTCAACCGGCAAAGGTTTAAGGCATAAATTTTTGTAGTGTTGGGCAGTCATTTTGACAGGGTGAGGCATCTTGCCTAAGATGGTTCCACTGTGTTGGTTGCCAGAGGCTGAAGCATTTTTATGTCCCCATTTCTGACCCGAAAGGCCTGTGCCTTTGCCGTTTTGACCCTGTCCGCTTTCATCAGCCTGGTTCCCGATGCCGCTGCCATGGCCTTCCGTCAGTCGGCCATCGGCTATCATCCCCAAGGGGCCAAGGTGGCCATTCTGGAAGATGTCCCCGAAGATCAAAAAATTGAAGTGGTGCTGTTTGATCCCACCAAACGCAACCCCAAATTTCCGGTATTGCTGGGGGCCACCGTCTTTAAAGTGGACAATATTCAGGCCTTTCAGGATGAAACCCAGCAGGGCCCCGGTACCAAGAACCTGCTGCTGGACTTCTCCGACTTTCAGATGCCCGGTACCTACGAATTGCGGGTGGAAGGCAGCGACGTTAAATCCAAACCCGTCCAAATTAATGACTATCTCTACTGGGACAACCTGAAGCCTGTGGTGCGCAGCTTCTACTTTCAGCGCTGCGGCAGCGAAATCGAGGATCGCATCCTGAAAATTTACCGGGGCGCCTGCCACCTGCGGGACGCCGAGCAACTGGAAGAGAGTAACACCCCCCGCCTCAGCCTGGGAGAAACCCTGGACGTGGTGGGCGGCTGGCACAACGGCAGCGATTACGCCAAATACGTGACGTCCACCGCCCTGTCCGCGGCCCGCCTGATGGCCATGCACGAGTGGAGCCCCAAGGCCTTTCAATACTTCCGTATGGATTACCCCCTGTTTGAGCCCGGCTATGGCGTCACCGATGACCTGCACCACGAAGTCAAAAACGGGCTGGAGTGGCTGCTAACCATGCAGCGCAAGGATGGCTCTATGTACCGCAAAGTGTCCGGCAAAAAATGGCCGGGCAAAGTGGGCCCCACCAACGATGAACAAACCCGCTATGTCTATGGCATTACCACCCAGGACACGGCCAACGCCGCCGCCGTATTCGCCATGGCCGTGCGGGATTTCAAGTCGATCGATTTGGGCTACAGCGTGAAAGCCTTACGGGCGGCGGAAAAGGCCTGGAGCTTTCTGGAAAGCCATGCCGGGGTGATTTACCAGCGCTCCGATAGCGATTTTTCCGGCTCCGGGGAATTCTTGACACCCAAAGCCAAAGGCGACCTGCCCTACCGGGTATGGGCCGCCGCGGAATTGTACATCAGCACCGGGAAGGAACCTTACCATCGCTACTTTTTGACCCACGTAGGGGAAGTACCCTTACAGCGCTTTACCTGGATGAACCCGACTGTCTTGGGCATTACCAACTATCTGCTCTACGCCAAAAATCAGGACGCCACGGTGGCCCAGTCCCTGAAAAACAGTATCCTGCGCCTGGCGGATGGCCTGAAGTCCACGATGCAAGCGGATATTTACAGTACCGGGCTGTCCCAGTTCGGCGAGGGGTCCAATCCCGAAATCGCGGAGCGTATTGCCCTCTTGCTCAGCGCCTACCGTTTGAGCGGGGATATCAGCTACCGGCAGGCGGCCAGCCGCAGTGTGAACTATTTCTATGGCCTGAACCCTCTGGCCATGACCTATGTCACCGGAATGGACGGACAGTCTGTGCAGCATCCGGCTCACCGCTGGTCTCAGGTCATGGATAAAGTCATTCCGGGCTTGCTGGTGGATGGCCCCAATGAGGGAGCCACAGATGGAAATACTCCCAAAGGCCTTGGTGCGCGCAGTTATGTGGATGATGCAAAGGCCACCGGCTCCAACGAAAGCCGTATCCTGAACAACGCCAGCCTGGCTTTTGTTCTGGCCGCCCTGAATGACGCCTACAACAGTGGCCCCCAAGGCGACAAGGAAAAGCTGGGCGATCCCAACAGCCCGCTCAACTTTAAACTGGCCCCGGAACGCTCTCGCCCAGCCAAAAAAGGCGGTAAATAATTTTTAAAGGCAAGGCTGCCTTTTTAAAAACTAACGCTCCGATGATGGGCTCCTCCATCCTTCGGATGGCGGAGTTGGTAAAATCCGGTAAGCTGAGGGTATTACAGGAACGGAACAGCCCCCAGCAACCGGATCACATCAATGCGCAAGCGATATCGTCCTTTTCAAGCGAGCATTGGCCTGTCCCTGAGCCTATGGACGGGTTTGACTTTTCCTATGGCCGTTTGGGCAGAGATCGACTGGTATACGCTAAAAGCCAACGGGCAAGCCATTGGCAAAGTGGGCATTCACAGTTTTCCGGCCCCGGATAATCCGGACAATACAGTGACAGAAATCAGTCACGTCAACCATTTCAGCAGACAGGGTAGTCCTTTTGAGGTCAACGCCATCAGCCGGTTCGTCGAAAGCCCGCGTACACACGAGGCGGTCAGCTTCAGCTATCGATACACGCTGGGCGATGAGGCCCTATTGGAGGCCAACGGCCATCTGGATGAGGACGGTATTGATGTACGACTGGTGCGGGAAAATACAGCCAGTGTGGCTCAGGCTCCCATTGCCAGAGAAAATTTTCTGTTCCCCGGCGGGGAAAAAATCAAGCAGATGTACCGCCAGCACTATCAGGACAAGGCAGGCAGCCAGTTCAACTATCAAACCCTGCATCTGGGCGTACAGCCGCAAGTGGTCAACACCACGGTCAAGCCCCTGCAACGGGAAAAGCTGGCCCTGGCTACCGGGGAAGTGAAACCGGTTCGCAAATTTGAACTCAGCAATCCGGCCAGTGAACAACAAAAAATCTACGAATGGCGGGATGAGCAGGGCAAGCTTTACAAATCACAATCGCTGGGCAGTCAGACTGGACTGGAGATGGTCTATGCCTCACAGCGGGAAGTGCAGGCCATGGATCGGCAGACGGTGGATCTGATACAGGCCGCCACGATTATGAGTAATGCCATCCCGCAGCCCCGCACCACCACCAAGGCCCTGTTCAAACTGAGTTCAATCAAGGGGCAGGCCCTGGACCTGAAGACGCTGCTACCCAATACCCTGTACCAGCAGGTTATCTCAGCCCCCGAAGCCGATTTCCCCTCTGATTTCCATTCTATAAACTTTCCTGCGGATCCCGCTGCCGTGTATTTGCGGGTTCGCCAACAAGAACCGGGCAATTCTCTGGCCACCTTCCCCGTGCGCATTGACAAACGGTATCTGCAAGCCACGCCCTACCTGCAGGTGCAAGACCCCGAACTGGATCAAACGGCTTTACGGGTCATTGGCCCGGAAACTCGGGCATATTACGCCGCCCGAAAGCTGCAGAAATGGGTGTACCAGAACATCGCCAACAAGGACTTCAGCGTGGGCTTTGCCACGGCCAAAGAGACCTTCGAGAGCAAAAAAGGCGACTGTACCGAACATGCGGTGCTGTTGACCTCCCTGCTGCGCTCGGCCGGTATTCCGGCCCGGGTAGCCATTGGCCTGATTTATCTGCCGGACGAGGATTCCGATTTGGGGAAATTTGTATTTCACATGTGGACGGAAGCCTACATTGGCACCAATGAAATTGGGGACTGGGTGGCCCTGGACGCCACCAACCCGGAACCGATTCCCGACGCCACCCACATCAAGCTGGCCGACAGCGCCCTCACGGCATCGGAAGATTTACTGCGCCTGACCGAGCAGGTCAGCAGCCTGATGGGTAAAATCCGGGTGGATGTGGTGCAGGCTATTGCCTCGGCCCAAAGCGTGTTGAAAGTGGAGCCCAAAGGGGGTGTGACCCATCTGGCTATTGAGCCCACCGACATCCATCGGGTGGATATTCAGAACCTGTCCCAGCAAGCCATCCAGCATTACCGGGTCACCCCACCCCCCAGAGATCTCTCCGCCAATAGCACCGATGGACTGTTTACCCGTGGGGTGGAAGCGCAGGCCGCTGGACAGGCCCAGCAGGCCCATACGTATTTCCAGCAAGCCCTGTCCAAGGCAGTCCACCCGGTGGCCCTGTACCAGCTGGGGGAAAAACTGGTGGCGGTGGGCCAATACCCACTGGCCCAACAGGCCTTTGCCCAGGCTGAAAGCAAGGATAGCGCACTGGCTCCCTTGGTGGCGGACTGGATGGATACGGTCATACCCCGGGAGAACCTGTCCGCCGTTATGGCCGAAACACTGGAACAAGCTTTGGCCGGGGCTTACCAAATCCCTCAGCCTCAGCCCGCCACTTGCCAGCAGATGGAAGCCTTGACCCGACAGCAGCAAGCGTCATCTTCTGCGGTATTGTACAAAGCACTGGGGCAAAGCTGTTCCGGCCCCAAGGCCATGGATGCCCTCCGCCGGGCCCTGGCTCTGAACCCGCAGGACTTCCAGAGCGCCGAGCTGCTGGGCGATTTGGCCCTGCAGAACCAAAAACCGGATGACGCCCAAAAAGCCTATCAACAGGCCCTTAACATCCTCTCCGGAAGAAACTTCACTCGCAGTAAGCCCTGGATCAGCACACTGCAAGGCAAGTTATGGATAGCCAGCGCTCAGACCCGATTGGCTAAAAACCGAAGGGATGCCACCGGCTGGCTACTGATGGGTAAAGGGCTCATGCAGGCTCAAAATGTGACCGAGGCCCGTCACGCCTTCCAAAATGCCTGGACCCTCCAGCCGGGAAACCCTGAGGCAATATTATCCGCCTATGAGGCTGCCTTAACCCAACTGGACTGGGATTATCTGGACAAGCACTTCGGGCAGGTCACCACGTTGGCTTCAAACAATGCCACTGCCAGTCGCCTGAAAGGCCACTACCTCATGCGGAAGCGTCTGTATGGCCAGGCCCTCAGCGCCGCCCAGCGTGCCGTGGCCCTGGATGCGCATAATTCACAGCAGGGGAGTGCCCACCACCTGCTGTATCAAGTTTATGCCCGGCTGGCCGATCAGGCCCTGTGGCAAAAGCCGCCGCTCAATCTCGAAAAATCCCGGGCATACTGGCAAAAAGCGGAAGACGCCCTGAAAAGCGGCATTCGGGTAACCGCCAGCGAGACCGGGCGAACGGCGCTGAGCCTCGCACTGGGGGACTATTACCTGGAAAACAACCGGGCCACGGAAGCCCTGAGACTGGCCGAAGGGGTTCTGCAAAGCGATCCCCTGAATGGGAAAGCGCACTGGATGCAAGCCCAGTCCCTGTTCCTGTCCGGCAATAACGAACAAGCCCGGAACGAGGCCAGAACGGTACTGCTGATTTTACCCAACGACCCGAACGCCCTGGCCACACTGGGCCAAGTGGCCGAAGAAGAAGGACGGGACGCTCAGGCGCTGGATTATTATCAAAAAGCCTACGCCGCTGATTCGGGCCATTACATTGCCGCCACT
>DAIDMR010000166.1 GCA_027448865.1 Vampirovibrio sp. | reverse complement strand
CCACCCTTGGCCTTCCGTTTAAACAAATGGAAGGCGTGGCCCACAACCTGAAAGAGAAAGACTGTCAGGCCCTGCTCAAAATCCTGGAAGGTCATTTGGCCCAAATGGCTTAAGTCGGGGGGGCCAGGCACTCCAGGACTTAATAATGACTTTCAGCCGTAGCTTCCAACGACAGGGCCTCTCCGGCTACAATTTGAACCCCCGAGCTGGTACCCAGCCGGGCGGCCCCCGCCTTCAGCAAGGCTTCAGCCTGAGCCCGGGTTTTGATGCCGCCACTGGCTTTTACCCTGGTTTTTGGGTAAACCTTCAGCACCGTGTTCACCATACGCTTCACCGTGTCCACTGTGGCCCCCAAGCCCCCTTCCACCATGCCGGTGGAGGTTTTGACCATCAGCAGTCTTAATTCCGCACACCAGCGACTGGCCAGCACCACTTCCTCATCACTGAGCAAATCGGTTTCAATAATCGCCTTGATAGGCCGTCCCTGAGCCGCTTCCTGAATGGATTTCAGCCCCAGACGGGCCACCTCTGACCCGCGGCGGGCATCCACTTTCAACTGCGGCACATCAATAACCACATCCAGCTCATCGGCTCCATCCAGAATGGCCTGACGGGTTTGCGACAATTTATCCGACAGCGGTTGACGCCCGATGGTGGGCTGGAGCCTCTCCGCATCCAGCTTGACTTTCGCCGAGGGAAAACCAATGACGGTGGCCACTTTTATCCCGGTGTCGGCCAGACGGGCCTTACAAAAAGCCACATGCCGGGGCTGCACACAGACCGAGTAAAAGCCATAGGTCAAGGCCTCCTCGCACAGCTGGGCAATGGCAGCCTCCTCGTCCTCACCGGGGGCAAAAGTCAACTTGGTGTGATCAATGGCCTTGGCCAACTGGGCCACCTGTAACTCACCCCCGGTTGTTTGTGAACGTTGCATGCCAAACTCCTAACTCATTGTCTGCCCGATATCTGGCCGGTGTCTAATGGGTGCCCGCCCGGAACTTAATCCTATTTATCCGGTTATCCAGCCGACACACTTTCTCCCGATAAGACCATCTTACCCTTGAACGGGTCAGGCAATCAATTCCCACTTGCGTTTTTTTCCGCCGGGATTGCGGGGGGGCTCAACCCGGGGCGGCGTGGACAAATGATCCAGAGAACGCTGAATCTGGGGCTGCCCCTCTTCAAATACCGTCACCAGCGGCAGGTGATCCGAGGCCTCCTTCCAGGGTGACGCCTCAAACGAACCGGCCACATAAGCCTGACGCACCAGCGGTGTCAAGGCCTTTGAGGTAAAGGTGTAATCCAGCTTGGCATCCGGGTAACCATGGGAGCGGTTGGTGGGAATGAACTGATGGTCCTTGAGAATCACTTCTGACAGGGCTTCTTCTCCCTCGGCCTGGCCCAGACGCTGCAAGGTCTGGATGACCGGGCGGCCCGCTTCGCTGTGATGGTGCGTATTGAGATCCCCGGTTAAAAAGAGGGCGGCATCCGGTTCCGATTGCAAGCGCTGCCGTAGAATGGTCGCCGCGGCGGCAGCCTCCTTCATGCGAACCGGGGCGGTCTTCAGTTCATCTCCTCGCATGGACTTCAGGTGGGCGTTGAATACGGTAAATCGATAGCCGGTTTCCGTCTCAAAAGTGGCTTCTAAAAAATCTCGCACCGCCGCCCCGTGGGAGAGTTTGCAAAAATCCTTCCAATGGCTTTTGGTATCCACCACCCGAATATTGCCTTTGGTCATAAAGGCCAATTGGTGCTGACTTTTCACCCATACCGGCTTGCTAATGACGTTGGGATAGCGACCGTTCAGATACTTCAGGTTGAAATGGGTCAACAGGCCTTTATCCCCCACCTCCTGCAAGGCGATGATATCTGGCTCCTCCTGATTAATCACATCCGCCAGTGCCTGAATGGAAATCTGTGATTTAATATGGGCGTTTTTGGAAGACTGATAAAAATTTTCCGCATTGTAGGACATTAACTTGCGGAAGGGGCGCAACAAACGCAGTTGACTCCGCGCGTCCTCATCCTCCACCAAAATAATGGGCTTAAACGCTGGGTCAGCCCCTTTGCGCGGATTGGGCAAAAAGGCGGACGGCAAAAGCAGCGGGGCTAACCGGGCCATTTCCTCGCTGGACAAAGAGGTCAGGCGTTTGGTATGGGCATGGCGCACCCATTTTTTATCGCCAACAGCGCTATCCACGGGTCTCTTTCCCTGAGCCCTGACCGGCACCTTGCCAGTCGACACCCTCGGCGCAAACAAAGAACGCGTAATCATCACACCCACACCCCTTTTAGGATCACCCACTATACCTTGAGGCAGGCCCAATGGCCTGATGTCCATTCCCATTCCTGACAACCCGATTTTCTGACAATAAACTGACGAAGAACTGAAAATAGTTGTGTTTTAAAATTCTTGGCAATATTAACACAGTCGGGTTCAAAAACAAACCGCAATCATGCTCGCCCCAATCGACTGAGAAACGCCTCAAAAACACGCCCAGCAACGATTTCAAGAACTACTCAGCTTGAGCCCCGCTATCCCCAGGGCGATACAGCCAATGCAGATCAACTTGATCACCGAGACCGATTCTCCCAGAAAGAGCATGCCCACCACGGCCACACCCAACGCCCCAATTCCCACCCAAACCGGGTAAGCCAGACTAATGGGAAGCACTTTCAGGGCCTGAGAAAGCATGACCAAACTCAGTACCATAGATGTCGCCGTAAAAATACTGGGCCACAAGCGCGTCCAGCCATGAGTGGCCTTTAAGCCCAACGCCCAGCCCACTTCCAGCAAACCCGCCAATACCAGCAACACCCAGGCGCTCATAAAACGGTTCTCATCTCAAAATGGCTTGCGCTTGCGGCTGAAAGGGCGGCCAAGCCTGATCTTTGGGAGACAGTACCCGCTCCCCCACCTCCGGCCAGTCAATGCCAAAAGCCGGATCATCAAAGCGGGCCCCCACTTCCTGCTGTGGCTGGTAAGAACCGGCCACCTGATAAGACACGGTGGAATCGGCTACCAGTGTCTGAAAGCCATGCAAAAAGCCTTGCGGCATGTACAACATGCGATGATTCCCGGCGCTCAGCTCCACCCCATACCACTGAAGATAGGTGGGAGACTGGGGACGGATGTCCACGATCACGTCAAAAATGGCTCCCTGAATGCAACGCACCAGCTTGGCCTCTTCATAAGGAGGCCGCTGGCTGTGCAGCCCTCGCACCGTTCCGGCCTTGCGATTGTAGGAAATATTGGTGCGGTTAAACACCACCGAAATCCCGTGCGCCGCTGCGACCTCATCTTTCCAGCCTTCGGCGAAAAAGCCGCGCTCATCCTCCAGCTTTTCAATATCCACCACAAAGGCGCCAGCAAGCGGGGTTGGGGTAAAAATCATGGAAAGTCTTCCTTCACAACACGTTTGTAACGGTTTGAGCCCAGCGAGTTAAGGATAAATGCTGGGCAACTTTGCCAAAAGCAATTCCACAGTTTGTTTGAGCTGAGCGCAGTTTTACAAACGTGTTGTGAAGGAAGACTTTCCAATTCATAAAAGCAGCCCCATTCTCTACACTTCCTTTTCAAGCTGGCAGACAAACAGCACCTGAAAATTCCAGTTCACCGGAAAAGGCAGCTTCCGCAGAAAACGCAGCAGACCGGGGCTTTTGGCCGGATGCCGCATGACAAAGCGGTAAATGGGCGGCACCGTGGGGAAGATCCCTTGTCGCTCCAGCACCCGAAAGCCCGCCCGTTCAAACAGTTCCTGATACTCCAGCATGGGCCGATCGCCCGGATGATGGCCTACAGAGGCCGTACGCAACAAGCGCCCCCGGAACATCAGCTTTAACCGGCTGGTAAAGTGGGCCAGATTGGGACAGGAAAAAATCAGGGTGCCCCCGGGTTTTACCACCCGGCGAATCTCGCTGATGGCGACAGATTGTTCGTTATAATACAGATGCTCCAGCATATCCAGACACAACAGGGTGTCAAAGGTATTGTCGGCAAAGGGAAGCGCGGTCACGCTGCCTTCCTGCACATAGGCAGAGGCGTAGTTTTTATCCACACCCACAATGTCCCAACCCTGCCGGGCGTACTTTTCCACCAGAACGCCTTCCCCGCAGCCAGCATCCAGAATTTTGCCGGACTGGCAGCCATACCGGCGCAGCAGCTCGTCAATCACTTCCACCTTGTTGATATAAACCGGGTAATAGCTCCAGTTGGGGTTCAGGTTGCGGTGAAATTCCCCCTGGCGGGCATATTCCCCTTTCAGGGAAGGCTGTACCGGCTCCAGCGAGGAGGTCGAGGGTTCAGGCAATGGCTCAGTCATGGGTGGCATCGTTGGCTCTCGTTCAATATGCCCTATTTAATCACAAAACCCTGCGCCTGCCGATGTCATTGGAACCCGCCACTCTCAGAGACGTCAACCACCTATTCCCTCCTCCATTTACACGCTTTTAAAATCCCACTCAGCCAAAGGTGCCCGATCCCATGTATGATCAAACGTATGCGGTCTCCGTGAAACCGCCTGTATCCCCGGTGGCCGTTGGCCTGGAAAGACCCCAAAAAGCGACGATGTCCCAAGCCCCCTTCGCACGTGGCCTGCACTGGCTCAAACTTCCCGACGCACACACCGTGGCCCAACAAGCGGCTGCTATTGTGGCCGAGCAACTGGCCCAAAAACCCAACGCGTCCATCGTTTTCCCCACCGGAAATACCCCCTTGGGCATGTACGCCCAACTCCGCCAAAGAAACGACATCAATTGGGAAAAAAGCCGTCTATTCCAGCTGGATGAATACGTCCAGCCCGCTTTTGACGGCCCGTTACCTTACCAGACCTTTGCCGAGTTTATGCAAAACGAACTGTGGCGCTTTGTGGGCGGGCAAAAATTCTACATGGCCCAATACTTTGAGTGTCCTGCAGCCTATGAAGCGCTGGTCACCAAGGACAACGGGCCGGATCTGGTTATTTTGGGTATTGGCAAAAACGGACACATCGCCTTCAACGAGCCCGGCTCCCAACCGGATTCCCCTAGCCGCATTGTGGACTTGGCCCCACTAACCCGCATGAGCAACTTTGCAGACCCCACTCAGCCGGGATTGCCCACCCAGGCCATTACTCTGGGATTAAAAGCCATTCTGGGCGCCCGCCATATTATAATGCTGGCCACCGGCGCCGGAAAACAGGACATTGTGGCCAAGGCCTTTCACCCCGAAACGCCGCCCGATATGCAGTGCCCGGCCTCCTGGCTGAAACAGCACCCCAACGTGACGCTACTGACCGACTTTTAGGATTGATATTAGAATTGAATAACGGTCAGGCCCATCGGCCTTCAGGATTGGTGTGTGAAACCCATCGGGGTCTGACACCATCGCTCCCGAAAACACACCGTTTTCCCCTTCTTGAAGGCCCCTGCAGGAAAGAGGCCAGCCAGTCCGCAATTTCACGCATTGAAATCCCACGCAATGCTGCTAGAATATGAAGCAGGGGTATGTGGTTGTCTGCGGTGGGCAGCATGTTATCGCCAATGGCTGGTAAACACCGGACACTATGTCCCGCTTGAAAGACCTCTGTTCCTTCATTCGATCAATTAGCTCAAAGGGATCAAACGTTTTTTAAGGGCGCGCCGTATTAGACCGACACATTCCCTGCATGATTAAGGCCTTTTACGGCATTTGCTGAGACTGTTTTCCGCAGAAAGAAAGAAGTAAGCTGATTTTGGGACAAAAAGACCGTCTGATGAAGACTTTGGATACGCTCATCGATTTTAACTTTGGCTATATCAAACAACAGGCCAAGCCCGGCAGCTGGCGTCGGGGCTACAGCTATTTCAAAGAGAACCAGTTGCAGCATATTACCCTGGATGCCATCGGCGTGCGGGCCAAAGTCAAAGGCAAGTACAAAGAGGCCTACAATATCCAGCTCAAATTCAAGAAAGATCACGTAGAGCCCGTTTGCGACTGCCCGCTGGAAGAAGTGTGGTGCAAGCACTCGGTGTCCGTAGCACTGGAAGCGGTGAAGCGCCATTATTGGCAAAAGTACTACCGCTTGCCCATTGAGGATGAGCTGGTCACCGTGCTGGACTCCAGCAGCTTTGAAGGCAGTTACCGCTTCATCATCAAGCCGGACAAGCACCACAAGCCCAAGCAAATTGGCATTAAGGTGGAAGATCGGGCCAGCGGCAAGATCATCCACAACCTAGAAAAGGTCCTGCAACAGGCGCTGGATCAGGGGAACCGGCAAGGTGAAGACAGCTTTAGCAAAGTCCAGAAGCGGGAAATCACCACCGTTCAGTTCATTCTCAAGTACGCCAAAGGCAAGCCGGATCACGGCTGGTTCAACATCCCGGTGGCGGAAGGCGATAACCTGATGCAGTTGCTGTCCCAGGTGGAAGAGGTCAGCAACACCAACGGGCAACGGCTAGCCTTCGAACATGATCCCCTGTTTTTGCTGATGTCGGTGAATGTGTCCATGGCCGGGAACGTGCTGGTGTCCCTGCACTGGATTCGGCAGGAGCCGTATGACGCCTACCCGCTGGAAGAAATCACCCTGTTTGGCCGGGATGTGCCCTGGGGCTTGTACAAAAACCGCATTTACCCGCTATCCAACAAATTGTCGGATCTGCCCAATCACCTGACCAAATCCAGCTTCACGGATATCAAAGACGCTGACGGCGGCAAGTTTATGTACGAAGAGCTGCCCCAGCTGCGCAAAGTGGTGGACATGGATCTGGCCGATATTGTGCATCAGGTGGATCTCAAGAAAAAGCCACCCACCAAAATTGTCACCGTGGAACTGCTGGATGAAGCCACCCTGAAAATTCGGGTCAGCCTGGATTTTGACTACGACGGCGTCAAGGTGCCCTTCAGTAAAAAAGCGCCCGAAACCCCGTATGTCATGATCACCAAGAAGGACAAGAAAAAAGAAAACGCAAATATCTACTGGGTGAAGCGGGACATTGAAAGCGAGCATGACGCCTATCAAGCGCTGCTGGAGGGTGGTTTGCAACCCTTGCAGACCAACCACTTTTTTGCCGAAGGCGATGAGGCCATCGACTTTTATAACCTGACCCTGAAAAACCGGATGGAACAGGAGCAAGATCCCTGGAAGGCCAAGTTTGAAAACGACATGAAGTCCCTAAAGGCCTCCGATCACCCTCTCAAGCTGCGGGGCCGCATTGAATTTGCCCAGACCGTGGATTTGTTCATCCTGAAGATCGATTGCGTCATCGGGGACAAGGAAATGACCCTGGACGAAGTGCAACGCCACCTGATGCAAGGTAAAAAGTACTTCTTCATGAAGGATGTGGGCTACATCGAAATCCCGCTGGCCGCCATTTTGCACATCACCAAAACCCTGCAATTCTTTGATGCCGAAAACATCGATCAGGACACCTACCAGATCCAGACCTTCCGGGCCGGGTTGATTGCCGAATTGGTGGATCAGGGCATTGAGCTGGATCTCAGTAAGAAATTCTCCAAATTCTGGAGCGTGATTTCCTCCCAAACCTCCATGGAAGAAATTGAAAAGCCCACGCAAGTGCAGGCCGAACTTCGTCCCTACCAGAAGGCCGGGTTCAACTGGTTGTGGTTCCTGTATTCTTACGGCCTCAACGGCATATTGGCCGATGACATGGGTTTGGGTAAAACCTTACAAACCCTGGTGCTGCTGCAACACGCCAAAAACCAGGACGGCCATATGCCGTCGCTGATCATTTGCCCCACTTCAGTGGTGTACAACTGGGTGAATGAAATCGCCAAGTTTACCCCGGAACTGTCTGTGGTCAACCTGACCGGCAGCGATCGCCATGTTCAGTACAAAAAAATTAAAGAGGCCGACGCGGTTATTACCAGCTACGCCCTGATGCGCCGGGATATTCGGGCTCTGAAGGAATACCCCTTCCGCTACGTCATTCTGGATGAATCGCAGAACATCAAGAACTACGAGTCGCAGACGGCAGCCGCCAGTAAGGCGTTGCAGGCCTCTCACCGGTTGGCCCTGTCCGGCACTCCCGTGGAAAACCGCCTGATGGAGCTGTGGTCGGTCTTTGATTTCCTGATGCCCAACTTCTTGTACGACAAGGACGATTTCAAATATCGCTATGTGTTCCCCATTGAGGAGCGGGGCAACCGGGACGCCGAGCGTCGCCTGAAAAAGCAGGTCTTTCCGTTCATGCTGCGCCGCCTGAAACAGGACGTGGCCAAGGATTTACCGCCCAAGATTGAAGCGGTGCAATACTGCGAACTGACCCAAGCCCAGCGGGCACTGTATCTGGAAGTGCTGGAAAAAACCAAGGAAGAAGTGTTCGCCAACGTGGCCGAAAAAGGCGTGGGCGGCTCTACCAATTCCATTTTTGCGGCCCTGTTGCGCCTACGCCAAATTTGCTGCCACCCGCAGCTCATGGGAGAGGAATTATCTGGCGGGCTCAAGGATTCCGGCAAGTTCGACGCCCTGAAGGACATGATCGAGGAAGTGATCAGCGAAGGGCACCGCATACTGCTGTTCAGCCAGTTTGTGGAAATGCTGAAGATCATTCGCACCTGGCTGGATAAAAAGGGCATTAAATACGAATACCTGACCGGGGAAAGCCGGGATCGCCATGTCATGGTGGATCGCTTCAACAACGATGAATCCATTCCCATCTTCCTGATGAGTTTGAAGGCTGGGGGGACGGGCTTAAACCTGACCGGGGCCGATTACGTCATCCACTACGATCCGTGGTGGAACCCCTCGGCGGAAGATCAGGCCAGCGACCGGGCCCACCGGATTGGGCAAACCAAGACCGTGTTTGTGTATCGACTGATCACCAAGGGCACCGTGGAAGAGAAAATTCTGAAGCTCCAGGATCGCAAGCGGGATCTGGTGGATTCCATCATCGCCGCCGATCGCTCCGTGGGTAAAATGCTCTCGTTTGAAGATCTCAAAGAGATTCTATCGCCCGATTTTTAACCCACTTGCCGAATGGGCGGCTGAAATGGCTGCGCAAAGGACTGCGGGCCAAACCCGGCCCCGGGGATTGGGAAGCCCCCACCCACCGCCGGTAAAACAGATTGCTGACTGGTGGCGGCAAACCCGCCTGCGGACGGCATCGGTAGCCCCATGCCCGGCAAAGGGATAGCAGGAGCCATGCTCGCCTGAGCCGCATCCACCATCTCATCCGCTGAGCCAGCGGCAGCCCGTCCGCTCATCTTGCTGGTCAGGGCTTGTGTGCCCATATTCACTGCCTGATTCACCGCCAGATCGGTGGCCGTTTCTTTCAAAAAGCTGCCGAATCCACCCGATGATTCCTCATCCGGGACAGACTGTACCTTGCTTTTACCGGGCTTTCCAGCCGGCTCCACTTTTTTGCCGGGGGCTTTCATCTCAGCGGCGGCTTCCACCTTGGCGGACGGTTTAGCCCCGCCGGGGGACAGTTTAGAGCCCATGCTTTTGCCCGCTTCCAGCGAATTTCCGCCACCAGCCCCATTCAATTTGAGTTTGGCCCGCACGCGGTTCAATAAATCTTTCAGTCGCTTACTGATATTGCCCAACACTTTGTTCAGCTTATCCATAATTTTGTTCAAAACCTTCATCAGGGTTTCGGCAATTTTAGAAAGCACTTTGGCAATTTTAGCCAGGGCCTTGGCCGCGGCCTGCATGGCCTTTCCAGCGGCCTTCATGGCCAGTCCGGCAATTTTCAGGGCGGTGCCGGCGGCAATCAGGGCCGCACCCGCCGCAGCCGTAAAGGGATTGGACAACATGGACTGCCCGCTGGAAATCATCCCCTGCCCAGAGTTGCTCAGGGCTTCGCCGGTTTTTTCCAGCGTCATGCCAATTTTGTCCAGAATCGTGCTGGCCTTGTCCTGCATTTTGGAGCTTTTATCCAGCATTTTGGATTGTTTGGAGATTTTTTCGATCTGGGAAAGCTGTTGGCTCTGCTGGCTGAGTGACTGGGCCAACTGCTGAATCTGGCCTGCTTCCGGGGAACCCATCAGTTCCTTTCCGGCGTTCACCAATTCCTGTTTGACACCCTGAACGCCTTCCTTGGCCGCCTTGCCGGGGGAGTCTCCGGTATCCTGAACGCCGGGCATGTCTCTCTGCGCCCGCGACTCCTCGCTTTTACCCCGACTTTCCTCCGACTTGCCTTCGTCTTTGGAAGGCCCTCCACTGGCAGCAGGCGCCACGGCAGAGAAACCGGAAGCCGGAATGGCTTTGTTCTGCCAGCCCCCGGAAGGCTGAACATAAGGCGTGGCCCCGGCCAGCTCGGAAGTCAAGACCAATTCCGTACTGGACGTGCTGGAGGTTTTCGCCCCCTGATCCATCCGGGTGATCAGAGTTTGTGGGGTCACCGGCGCACCTGATGCGGTCTGATAGGCCTGACCGGTCAAATCCACATATTGCGCACCCGAACCCGCTGGGGTTCCCGGCAATACGGGTAACTGACCCGTTACCGGATCCGGTTGCAATCCATAGCCATTGGCTGCGTTGACGTGATAGCTCACAGTCGCCATACCCCTAAATACTCGTGTCCCCCAAGTGTGATCTGAATACCTCAAATCACATGTATTTGCATAAAAACAGCCGACCCGATTTTGTTGCCATGAATCAATTCGACTTATTTCGACTTGTGAGAAACCACCGTTAAAAACAGAAGCCAAGGCTGGGAATGACCCGAGTCAACCGAAGATCAATCTTTTCATAATATTTGTTTTTATTTTATTGCAAGAATCAGTGAGGTGCTGTGTTCGATCCTGCCGGTCTAACACCCCTTATTGTTGTGGCGCAATTCGTTCAGCCAAGTCACTAATCGACGGTCCTTCACCCTGCAGAATGCTTGATGCGCATTCTCGGAAGTGTTGTGAAAACCAGCGCCCCATCATCATTGTCTTTGAGTGAAATAAGAGGATTATCCAAATATGGGTGCCAACAGTGTCAGCCTCGCGACTATTTCCCAGTCATTCCCCCAACGGACGGATGATATATTCAGCTTTTTCTCTATGATTGCCAATATCATGCGGCAATCCAGTATGTTCAGCCTGTTCCGTCGAAGTGGTAGTGCCTCTCCCAACAATGTTCCAGGAAGCCTTGCCAGCAATGGCGTGGGCCAGGGCGATCCCTTTGCGCAACTGGCACAATTACTGGCCCAACAAGGCAGAAGCCAGGTGTTGAATGGCAATGCCCAGTCATCCAGACAACCTAACGCCGCTCCGGCATCCGGGCAACCTAACGCCACTCCGGCATCCGGGCAGCCCAACGCTGCTCCGCAAGGCGCGCCAG
>DAIDMR010000165.1 GCA_027448865.1 Vampirovibrio sp. | reverse complement strand
GGCCGCCGATGGTCTGGTGGAACTGACCGAAACCGGCTTGATCGTCACCCCTCTGGGTCGCCTGTTCAGCCGTAATATCGCCATGCCCTTTGATGCTTATTTGCCCCAGCTGAGTGGGTGTGCCGCCCCCCCCAATGGAATTGCACCACCGGGCGGCTGCGATCCATCCAGTTGGCAATGGTTTCCATTTCTTTGAACAGGTAACCCAGATACTTTTCGGCCTGATCGCGCTGTTGGGTAATGACCACATTGCAGCCGCAAAACAGGCAACGGCTCTCGCAAAAGGGTAAATGCACGTACAAGGACAACGGATGGGGGTTGCTGCCCACCGGCTGGTTGGTGTCCCGAATGGTTGTTTCGTGGGCGGCGGCATTGTAGCTGTCCTGCCACACTGGGGCTGTCGGATAGCTGGTGTATCGGGGGCCGGAGGTATTGTATTTTTGCAACAGTGCTTTGGATGCCAGGCTTTGCATAAGGATATCCCTGCGTTTAAGGGTGCGCCGGAGTTAAGGCGCTTTCTTTAACCAAATCCACCAGTAAGCGCACATTTTCTACCGGGGTGGGCGGCAATATGCCGTGACCCAGGTTGAAGATGTAGCCCTGGTTGCCGCCTTCAGCAATCAAGGATTGCACCAGTGGCTTCAAAACATCCGGGCTGCTGAACAAGGCGATGGGATCTAAATTGCCTTGCAAGGCAAACCGGGAACCCACAATCTGGCGGGCTTGGCTAATGGAAGTCAGCGGGTCAATGCTGATCACATCGGGATCGGCTTCGGCCATCAGCGGCAAAATGCCCCGGCTGTTGTTCACGTATAAAATGACCGGCGTCTCATCCCGTTTTAAGTTGCGGATAATTTGCTGATGGTAAGGCAAAATAAAGCGCCGGTAATCGGCTTCATTCAAAATGCCGCCCCAGGTATCAAACAGTTGCACGGCCTGGGCGCCCGCTTCAATTTGAGCGTTCAGGTACAAGGTGACCGTCTCGGCCAGTTTGCCCAACAACCGGTGTAAAACATCCGGCGATTCGTACATCATGCCTTTGATTTTGGCAAAGTGCTTGCTACCACCGCCCTCAATCATGTAAGTGGCCAGCGTCCAGGGAGAACCGGCAAAGCCCACCAAGGCTTTATCGGGATGGCTGGCCAATTCTTGGCGCATGCGGCGAATGATTTCCATGACAAACCCAGTTTTTTCAACCGGATCGGGAACAATCAAGCGATCCACATCGGCGGCGCTGCGCAAGGGGTTGGGGAACTGGGGGCCACCGTCGCCAAAGACCACTTCCATACCCATGGCTTCCGGGGGGATTAAAATGTCGGAGAAAATAATGGCCGCATCCATGTCAAAGGCGTTGATGGGCTGCATAGTCACTTCCACCGCCGCATCCGGTGTTTTGCAGAGTTCCAGAAAGCTCAGTTTTTCCCGCACGGCCCGGTATTCGGGCATGTAGCGGCCCGCCTGGCGCATCAGCCAAACTGGCGGACGATCCAGCACTTCTTTACGGCAAGCTTTAATCAGGCGGGGAGTGGTGTTTGGGGAAGTCACGGGGCATTTCCTTATTGCGGGTTGGCCTGCGGGCATCGGATCAGGTGGGTGATTTCAGCGAGAGATGGCAGATGAGGAGTACATTCCGTTGGCTCACGAACTGGGGATTCAGCATTGCTACCGGGCCCCGTCGCTGAATACCAACGCTAGCTTCATTCAGGCCTTGTGCGAGTTGACCCTTGATCAACTGGAAAATAAATCAGACAATCCCGCTGAATTTTCCTCCTTTCCAGAGCTGATTGCAGCGCAGGCCAGCCGCTAACATGCAAACCGTGGACACCCTGATTATTGGGGCGGGCCTGAGTGGCCTGACGGCTGCGTATCGCCTGCATCAACAAAACCGATCGGTCATGGTGCTGGAAGCGGCTGACCGGGTGGGTGGCTGGATTCAAACCCACCACCAGGCGGGCTATACGTTTGAGGGTGGCCCCAATACGTTTCCCAGCACCGCCCAGTAACTGATGGACTTTTGCCGGGAATTGCAGCTGGAACCCCAAGCC
>DAIDMR010000164.1 GCA_027448865.1 Vampirovibrio sp. | reverse complement strand
GGGCCCACGCCTGTTTTTTGAATATGGCGGAGGTTCTTTTTGCCTTGCAGGATGCCGAAGAGGACAGCCAGCGGCGGTACCCCTTCCCCTTGGGCTTACGGAAGGGCGACCTGGCCTTCTTGACGCTGGAGGAATTGGGAGCCTATCATCGGCAACTGTTTTTGTGGGGTTGGCGATTTTCCTTGCTTCGCAACGCAATGCGGCCCGGCCCGGAGGGTACCTCCTATTGAGGCCCAGGCACCAAAGTCTTTTTAACCTGGAACGAGCAGCGCGTTTGAATCCCCCGGCACGGATAGGCCGGGGTTTTTTATGACTTCGGACAGGGTAATCGTTGTTCGAAGCATTAAAAAGCCCCGGAACAGACTCGGGGCTTTTCTGTTTCTTTTGAGTGGCAACAAAAAAGAAAGGGGATGATGGGTTGAAGGAGACAGTGTTGACATGACTTTTTTGCCACGGCTTCACGTTTCTTAAACCTTCTTAATGGTTTTAAGGCTTAATTGTTTTAAGCTGAATCGTTTTCAAGTTTGTTGTCAGTTTTTAATACTTAAATCCGGGCTTCCGGCGTACCCAGCAGCAAGACTTCCCGGACCACTTTGGCCGCCACCACATTGGACACACCCGAGGCATCATAGTGGGGGGAGAGTTCCACCACGTCGGCGCCCACAAAATTCAGTCCGGCAAAAGGCAGTAGCCAGTCCATAAAGGTGCTGAAGCTCATGCCGCCGGGCTCCGGGGTGCCCGTCCCGCACAAAATGGATGGGTCCAGCACGTCCAAATCGATGGTTAAAAATACCGGGCGGCCTTGCAGGCGTTGCAAGCCACGGGTAATATCTTCCGGTTTTTCCAGCAGGGTGCCGTTCTGGCGCATCCACTCAAATTCTTCCCGGGGGCCGGAGCGAATGCCGATCTGCACCAGCCGTTCCGGGCCAATCAGTTCGGTCACCCGGCGCAGTACCGTGGCGTGAGAGAGCTTTTCGCCCAGATAGTCATCCCGCAGGTCGGCGTGGGCGTCGAAGTGCAGAACGGCCAAATCCGGATATTTTTCCACGTAGGCCTCAATGGCCGGGAAGGTCACCAGATGTTCGCCACCCAGACCCAGCCAGCGCTTGCCCGCAGCCAGTGTCTCTCTGGCGTTTTGCCGAATGATGGCCAGAATTTCATCCCGGTTGCCCTGGGGAAATTCCAGCTCTCCGGCATCGAAATAGCGAACCTGACTCAATTCGGCGTGCTGGATAGGGGAGTAGGTTTCCAGCCCCCAGCTGGCGTTCCGGATGGCCTCAGGGCCAAAGCGGGTGCCGGGCCGAAAAGACGTGGTGCCATCGTAGGGCAGGCCCACCAGCACCCAGTCGGCATCTTCAAAAGTGTCGCAAGCACCCATCCAGCTGCGAGGGATAAACGGTCCGCTCAGCATCAGTTCGCTACTCCAGCCGGTTCACCGGCAAAGACCACTTTCACGTAGTTAGGCAGGACGAATACGGTTTTATGAATCTCCCGGTTGTAGAAGCGGCAATGCTGTTCCAGCTCGGCAGCCACCGATTCGTTGACCTGTTCCAGCGGCTTCAGCCCTTTGGAGCAGAAGCTCCAGGTCCACTGCCCACCGGGATAGGAGGGAATACAGGCCGTGTAAGGTTGCACGTAGGGAAAAACGGACTTCAGCAATCGGTTGATGCGCACGCACTCATCCGGCACCGCCACCGGGGATTCGCTCTGGCAGGCCATTATGCCGTTCTCGGTCAGGGCGGCCAGCACGTGGGTGTAAAACTCCTTGGTGAACAGCTTCTCGCCGGGGCCAATGGGGTCGGTGGAGTCGATCAGAATGACATCGAAAGTGTTGGGATGCTCGGCGATGTAGGCCGCCCCGTCCCGCACTTCAATTTCCACCTTGGGGTCATCCAGTTTGCCAGCGATGGAGGGCAGGTATTTCTTGCAGACTTCAATCACTTCCCCGTCGATTTCGCACAGCACGGCCCGTTCCACGGAAGGGTGTTTCAGCACTTCCCGAATGGTGCCGCCATCGCCGCCGCCAATAACCAAAACGGTCTTGGGGTTGGGGTGGGCCAGCATGGGAATGTGGGCGATCATTTCGTGGTAGATGAACTCATCCCGCTCGGAGGTCATGACCATGCCGTCCAGAAAGAGCATGCGGCCCAAGGCCACCGTGTCGACCACGTCCACTTCCTGAAAATCGGATACGGAGTGGTGTAAAACCTGAGTCACCTTGTAACCCAGCTCGGTACGATCCTGAAATCGCTCCCGCACCCATAAATCCATTGCTGATTCCTCCAATTCAAATAAGGCGTATGCGCTGCCGATGCGCTTTTGGGCTTGGCCCTTTCCACGGCAGCAAAAGCGTGGGGACAAACAAAATGGGAGATGGCTTCTGGCTCATCTCCCATCTGGTTTAAACGGTTGCGCCGACCAGGGGAACCCTTTCTTCCAGACTTCGGGGGAAGTCCAGTCCTCGGGTGGCTTCATGGCGATCCACGTGTTTGACTTCAAAGGTCTCGGTGACGATTTTGGCCACAGCGTCCACGTCAAAGTGCTTGCAGCTGAAAACGTCAAAGAAGAAGTAGTCCTTGTCGATAAAGGAGTGAAAGGTGATGTGGGACTCGGCGATGATGACCGTGCCGGTGATGCCCTTGTCTTCCGGGATCAGACCTTCGTAAGGGAAGACGTAGGGCTGGGTGATCTTGGTCATGCCAATGCGATCCGGCAATTCGTTCAGGAACTTGAACACAAATTCCAGGTTGCTGATCTTTTCCAGGTTGCATCCTCGACAATCCAGCATCAGGTGAGGGCCGAATTCAGAACGTACCATAGTCATTTCTCTTAAACCTCCTGAGGCTGTGCTAATTGTTGGGAACCGACAACGTGGGGCGCCGCAGTGGTGGTGGAACTTTGGGCCTCTAACTGGAAAGGGGATTCAATCATTTTCTGGGTCGTCAGGTTAATCAGGCCCCGCTTCAGTTCAGAGCAATACGCGGAGCCGGACTTGAACTTCTCCTGAAGGTGTTCGTAGGCCATCCGTGGGTCGCAGGCCGTCCCGCAAGTGAACAGGTCAACCGCTGCGTAGCCATACTCTGGCCAGGTGTGGATGGCCAGGTGCGACTCGGAGATGATGACCGCACCACTCACGCCATAGGGGCTAAAGTGATGGAACTTGGAATCGACCACCGTGGCACCACAGGCTGTGGCGGCACTCAACATGGCTTCTTGTACAAGTTGCAGGTTGTTCAGGATGTTGGGGTTGCAGTCATAAAACTCTGCCAAAAGGTGTCGTCCCAGGTTGACGACCGTGGAATCAGCTTTCACGTCCAATTTGGTTGAGTCCCTTTCTGGTTTAGGGTGGGTAACGACGGTGATTTATCAGGTACGAATAAGGTACAGGATGTAAATTTTACAGGGTCACCTTCAGTTTTCAAGCAAAATTTTCTGGCCGCGGTTTGGAATTCTGGAAGGATGCCCATATTAAGTCGGGGCTCAACTTTTTATTGCCTTGCGTCATCGCCTCCTGAAATTCTCTCACAGCAAGGTTTTTTATCAACGCGTTGCGTTGGCGGCCGGATTTGGGATGTAACGAAATTTAAACAGTACCAGACACCGCTTTGATGACTGCTTTTTACAAAGGCATTGTGGTATGCTTCTCGTCCCAGGAGTGGTTCAGTACAGCGGCCAATTCAACAGCTGCCTTGTCGTTTTGCGATTTGGCGAGCCTGTATTCCAGAGGCAATGTTCATAGGCTGTAGTTCTTTGGCTGTGCCCCAACGCCTTGTCGGTCTTTTGGTCAAGTTGTAAATAATCGTCACACAGTGTTTTCGGATATTGAGAAGGTTCATGAGCAAAGCGAGTCAGAAAATCAGTCTGTTAATTCCGGTCTACAACGAGGTGGACTCTTTGGAAACCTTGCTGGAACGGGTGGAATCCGTCGATTTTTGCGGACTGGAGAAGGAGCTGGTCATCGTGGATGACGGCTCGGAGGATGGCACCCGGGATATTTTAAGGGGACTGGAAACCACCAAGCCGGATTACCGCATTATCTACCACACCCAGAACATGGGCAAAGGGGCGGCCCTGCGAACCGCCATTGACGTGGCCTCCGGGGACATCGTGGCCATTCAGGACGCGGATCTGGAGTACAACCCCAGTGACTATCCGCCGTTGGTGCGCATGA
Organism: Vampirovibrio sp.; assembly: GCA_027448865.1. Lineage (GTDB taxonomy): Bacteria > Cyanobacteriota > Vampirovibrionia > Vampirovibrionales > Vampirovibrionaceae > Vampirovibrio. Next base: position 1,520 of record DAIDMR010000164.1, on the reverse strand, counting down.
TTGTAGAGGACGAGGCCGATGTGGTGTATGGCAGCCGCCTCACGAATGGAGACGCACGGGATTCCTTTGCCGGATTGCATTATTTGGGCAACAAACTGCTGACGCTGGTCACCAATGTGCTGTACCAGACTCACATCACGGACATGGAGACCTGCTATAAGGTGTTCCGGGCCGATGTGATCAAAAACATCAAAATCCGTTCCAATCGCTTCGACTTTGAACCGGAGATCACAGCCAAAGTGCTGAAGAAGAAGTGCCGTATCGCTGAGGCCCCCATTTCCTATCAGGGCCGGGACTTCCACGAGGGCAAGAAAATCACCTGGGTGGATGGCCTGTGGGCGCTGAAGGCTTTGATCAAGTTTCGCTTTACAGACTAGGGTGATTGGAAAAGCGAACCATGAAGGCATTTTTGCAACGTTTTTCCCCTGAGCAATGGCTGTTGGTGGGAGTGTTGACCCTGGTAGTCCTCTTGCTGGGGCTCATGCTGAATCCCTATCTGACGGTGGTCAACCACGACAGCGCTATTTTCTGCATATTGGCCCAGTCGTTGCTCAAGGGGCACTACCTGCTGGTCTCGGAACCCAATCCGCAGCCCTATTTCACCTTTCCTCCCTTTATGGCCCTGCAATTGGCCGCCCTGATGCTGCTCTTCCAGAACTTTGACCCGCAGGCCATGCAACTGGTGTTTAAAGGCTACATTAGCCTGTTGTTCTTGTTGAGCCTGCCCTTGTTTTTTTTGTGGGCAAAGGCGCTGCTGGGCAGTCGTACCGCTCTGGTTCTGACCCTGCTGGTGGGCATGAATCCCATCATCTTCAAGTACACCAGCGATATTTTATCGGACACGCCTTTCTGGGCGTTTTCGATGGGGGCGATTTACGCCGTTTGGCGCTTTCAACAGGCCTCAGTTCATAAACAAACTTCGGCCATCCGATGGTTTGGGGCGGCACTGGGGCTGATTATCCTGTGCGCCTTGACCCGCCAGATTGGTATGGCGCTGGTGCTGGCGTTTTTGATTGTCTTAGCCCGGCGCAAGCAGTGGAAATGCCTGGCGGCAGCGGCAGTGGCCTTTCTGATCACCGTGGGCGGCTGGCAGAGTTACGAGCATTTTTATCGTTCCGCCCACCGCAGCGACATCAGCTCCCTGAATCAGCAAGGGGTGCAGGAGGTGCTGGATCGCTCTCCAATCAAGCTGGAGTATGTGAAGCATTTTCTGATCGACAAGCCGGTGCATCTGGATGAGAACCGCAGTCAGGCCAACCCCCTGATTCTGGCCCAAAATGTGCTGCAACGGGTGGACGCTTACACCCAGGTCACCCTCGACCAACTGATTCCGGCGCTCAAGCTTCGATTGGGCGGGCCGGAGAGCCCCAAGCTCAATGTGGCCCATTTACTGCCGCTCAAGTGGCTGGTTTGGCTTCTGTTTAGTCTGGTAATATGCCCGGTTCCCAGTACGCAGGGACGGCCCCTGATTGGCCACCTTCAGCCGATACCCGGCACTGACCCAGTGCAAGGTTTGTATT
>DAIDMR010000163.1 GCA_027448865.1 Vampirovibrio sp. | reverse complement strand
GGGATCTTTGAGCAGCACCCACTTGTCCACTTTTCCGGCAAACACCAGGTGGGTAATGCGCTCCTGAGTGATTAAATCCAGGGTCCGCCTTACGAGGCCGGGCACAATGCGGTGCCCCTTGTGTTTGCAGAGATCCCGGAGCTTGGGGTTGTCCTTGCCGACAATAAAGGGAACCACCTCGATGCCCTGAATTCGGGCGTTTTTGGCCACATAGCGAGGCAGCAGGCCCTCACCGGCAATCAGGCCGATGCGGGTGACATTACCGAATTCAACTGATTTCCGGGTTTCCATAAAATTGCGAGACGCGCCGATCATGCCTGGACTCGATATTTTTTCAGGGGGAGAACTCTCGAGAGCCGGTGGCGGTGACACAGGAGACGAAAGTGGTTTTATTATACCCCATCCGGGTTCGGGGCCAAGGTTGGAATGATACTGAAACGCCACGGAGCGGCTTGCGATGATGGCTGTTGAGCGTGGGTTAAAGGAGGTGTCTCTGATTAAAAGGCTTGTTCTATCACTTGTTCTGGCACTTGTTCTACTAGGGGATTTGCAATTACTATTAGAGGGTGGAAATTCGCGAGCGCGTTTTTTGTGCAAACGCCAGGTCGAATTGCGTGTGGCGCAGGTCAGGCTTTTTAAACCTCACCGGTCTTTGGCCCGGCTTCGTCAACCGTTTCCCTGTAGAAACCCTGACATCAGTCTGATATCAGTAAGATGAAATTTGAAAAGGATCTTACCTTGACCGAAGCCATGCTGGAAGCCGTAAAGCCGGATGACACCATTATTATCCTCGATACCGAGACCACCGGTCTGGATCACAAATGCGAAAAGCTGATTGAGATTGCCGCTGTTAAAATGCAGGGTACGGAAATCGTGGAAACCTTTTCCAGTCTGGTGAATCCGCAGAAGCCCATTCGACATTCCAGCTTTCTGATTCACAATATTTCCGAGGAAATGGTGCAGGACGCTCCCAACATCGAGGAGGTGTTGCCTCGGTTTCTGGAATTTGTGGGAGATCACGCCTTTGTGGCCCACAACGCCATTTTTGACTACAGTTTTATCAACGAGGCCATGAAGGCCACTTACGGCAAGCGCTTTACGAATCACCGGATTGATACCTTTGAGATGTACCGATCTGTCTTCCCGGATGAGGCCTCTCACGGCTTGAACGCCTTGCTGCGACGTTTTGGTTTTAACGAGGATGTGGTTCACCGGGCCCTGGATGACGCCATGTGTCTGGCCAAGGTCTACCCCAGGTTGCGGGCCCTGTACGAGCAGAAGTTCAGTTGGCAACTATCCCAGTTGAAAAACGTGCCTTACCTGATGGAGCGTTATATTCGCATGCAAAAGGCCAGCCAGTCCTTGCAGGCGGAAATGAGCGATTTGAAAGACATTTTCAAGATGTACTTCCAGAACGGCGGCGCACCTGTGGAGGCTTCCACGGGTGAAGTGATGGTGTTCAACTATCGCCGCTCCTACAGCTACGACGAGAAAAAGATTTGGGAAATCGCCACCGAAGCGGGTGTTTGCGAGCGCATATTCAAACTGAATCCCAGGGCGCTGGACAAACTGGTGGATCGCTCCGACATTGATGAGCGCTTCAAGGAAGCCTTCCGGGAAGCCCGTCTATCCATGCACGAGGCCCGGAATATCAATTTCCTGAAGCCCCAAATTGTTACAGAGAACTCTGAAGATTCCGAAGAATCATAGAACGGGCGGCGTCCTGATAGCCAAACTTGTAGGCTTTGCCGTTATAAATCAACGATGAGCGCCCCTTGTTCACCAGAAACACCTGCGGCGGTTCATCGTGCGGCATGCTGAGTCCCAAGCCCTCTGCTTGTTTGGGGGCGGTGGCGGAATCCACATCAATTTCCGTAATGGACAGGTTGTTTTGGGAAGCAATATCCCGCACCATGGGGACCACTTCCCGGCAGCTGGCGCACCAGTTGGCGGTGAATACAACCATGGTCGGTTTATTGACGGCCCAGGCGCTTAAAAGGCCTTTGCTTACGGTAAGAGTGACAACAGTCAAGACAAGCAGGGCGATGCTCAGTTTTTTTTGCATTTTCATGGTCCTATTTCTTCCCGCACAATTCATTCCATAAAACGGTAGAGACGAGCCCCCATCATAAAAGTTTCTCTGGCTTTTTGTCGAGTCACTCTCTTTTTAGGGCGCTGGGCCGAGCCTGCGCCGGGCCTTCTATTCAAGGAACGCTTGAGTGAAGGCGGGCTTGCGCTAAAATAAAAGCAATCAGCGAGGCCGCCATCTCCCGTGTTGTTTTCTATCAGGTTCAATCAGGAGTTTTATTTGTGTCCAATTCGCCCAAAACCCTGTACCAAAAAATTTGGGACGCCCATGTGGTTCATCAGGCCGAAGGCTTTCCCACCTTGCTCTACATCGATCGTCACCTCATTCATGAGGTGACCTCCCCTCAGGCGTTTCAGGGACTCCGGGAGCGGGGGCTAAAGCTGCGACGTCCGGATAAGACGTTTGGTACGGTAGACCACAGCATTCCCACCACCGATCGTAAGTTGCCCATTGCCGATGCCGAAGCGGCCGGGCAAATCGCCACCTTTGAGCAAAACTGCCGGGAACAGGGCATTACCTTCTTTGGGCTGGACAGCGATCAGCAGGGCATCATCCACGTGATTGGCCCGGAACAGGGCTTGACCCTGCCCGGTATGACCATTGTGTGCGGCGATAGCCACACGTCTACCCACGGCGCCTTTGGGGCCTTGGCCTTCGG
>DAIDMR010000162.1 GCA_027448865.1 Vampirovibrio sp. | reverse complement strand
AGACGTCAGCAATCAAGTAAACAAGCAGATGAACTGGTAAGACAAGCTCAAGATGAAGTCTACCTTGAGATAAAGCATAGTCTGCCATCGGTGCCTGATTATCCGGGTAAACAATAGATACTTTCAGGCGGTTTGACGCTGTATTAACACAGCCCTCTCTAGGCGCAGCCTTGAGAGTGCCCGCAGTTGTGGCAGCGATAACAGGCCCCATCTCGGAGGGTCGGGCTGCCACACTGACTGCATGGCGGAGCCTCTGCCCATAAGTGGGCTAGCTGCGAATCCAGCGCATGCATCTCCGCAGCCATCGGCGCTGGTTCGGTTTTGGGCAGGCGACTCACAATACGCTGCGCTTCGGCGCCACTGGGCGGCGATTGGGCCAATTCAAACCGGCCCAGATACGCCACGCCCACAATGCGCGTGATCAGATCCACCAGCGAGTTGCACTGCCGCACGTTGGGATGATCGGTCAATCCGGCGGGGCCAAAGGCGGTAAAGGCATAGGCCTCCACAAACCGCGTTAGGGGAACCCCCGCCTGCAAGGCCAGAGACACGGCGTACAGCCAGCATTGCAGCAAGGCTTTTACCGTCTCGTCGGTGAATGTTCCCTCCAGGGTAATGGCGGCCAATCGGTGATCGGCAAAGGTCTGCGCCTGAAGGTGCAGGGTCTGCCCGGCTACAGAAACCTGAATGGGGGGCTCTGTCTGTAACGTTTCCAGTGAGGGAGCCATGGAAGCCGCAGTAGAAGCCGGATTAGAAGCCGAACGAGTACTCAACGGCTGAGAAAACTTGCAGCCATCCCGGTACAAGGCCACTCCCTTGAGTCCCAAACGCCAGGCGGTGACATACAGTTGTTCAATGTCCGCCACCGTGGCCGAATGGGGCAGATTGACCGTTTTGGAAATGGCCCCGGATAAAAAAGGCTGTGCGGCGGCCATCATGCGAATATGGGCCATGGGGGCGATGTAGCGGGTGCCTTGCCCGGAGGCCGTGGCGCAATCGAAAATGGCATAATGGGCCTCCTGCAAGCCGGGAGCCCCTTCCACCGTGCCGGTCTGATCCACATAGGCCACAATGGCCTGTTGTTGGGCTTCCGTGTACCCCAAGCCCTGCAAGGCTTGCGCCACCCCGTGGTTGACCATTTTCAGGGTGCCCCCCCCGGAGAGCTTTTTCCACTTGATCAGGGCAAAGTCCGGCTCGATGCCCGTGGTGTCGCAGTCCATCAGTAAGCCAATGGTACCCGTGGGGGCTAAAACCGTGGCTTGGGCATTGCGGTAACCATAGCGCTGTCCCAGCGTCAGCCCCTCATCCCACACGCTCACCGCTTCTGCCAGCAAGCCTGTGGGGCAATACTCGGGCTGAATATTCGCCAAGGCCGCTTGATGCTGGCGCATCACGGTCAACATGCTGTTCTGGTTCTCGGAAAACGCGGGAAACGCTCCCAGCCTTCCCGCCAGCTCGGCGGAGGTGCGATAGGCTTCTCCGGTCATCAGGGCGGTGATGGCCCCGGTGACGGAATAACTGTGCGGACTGTCATAGGGCAGGCCCCAACGCATCAGCAGGGCCCCTAAATTGGCGTAGCCCAGTCCCAATGGACGATAATCGTGGCTGTTTTGGGCAATGCGGGCCGTGGGATAGGAAGCCAGATCCACCAACAGTTCCTGCGCGGTGAAGAAGATCCGACAAGCCTGCCGAAATGCAACAGTGTCAAACTGCCCACCCGTCTGCACAAACTTTAGCAAGTTGAGCGAAGCCAGATTGCAGGCCGTATCATCTAGGAAATGAAACTCCGAGCAGGGGTTAGAGCCTCGAATCCGACCACCGGCCGGGCAAGTGTGCCAATCGTTGATGACATCATCAAACTGAACGCCCGGATCGGCACAAACCCAGGCGCATTCGGCAATTTGCCGCATTAAATCTTTGGCCTGAAAAGTCTCACAAATTTCTCCAGTGGTGCGGAAAGTGGTTTGCCAGGGTTCATCATTCAGATACGCCTGCATAAAGCGGTTGTTCAAACGCACCGAATTGTTGGAATTCTGCCCAGCCACGGTCTGATAGGCTTCCCCGTTAAAGTCCCCCGAATATCCAGCCTGAATAAGGGCTTGGACTTTTAGCTCTTCCTTGCGTTTCCAGTGGATAAAGTCCACGATTTCGGGGTGATCCATATCCAGACAGACCATTTTAGCGGCCCGTCGGGTGGTACCGCCTG
>DAIDMR010000161.1 GCA_027448865.1 Vampirovibrio sp. | reverse complement strand
GTGCCGGTATTCTACGCCAAAACCAACACCATGCCCCAAATTCAGCGGGCCTTGCGGGAAGCGTTGGACGCCGAAGCGGGGGCCTTTGCCGGGCAAATTGCCCAAACCCCCTTTGAGCATGAGGTGGAAATGGCCTTGCGGGAAGCTCAGGAGGCCATTGATACGGCTCTATCGGAAAAACTGGCCGTGGAACTGGCCCCCCGACGTTCCTATATTCGCCGCATGCAGCACGAACTGGTGGAAAAGCACCACCTCACCAGCGTAAGCATTGGCGATGAACCCAACCGTCGCCTCAAAGTGCTGCCGCCTAAAATTCGGGATTGACCCCCGACGCCGCTCAGCCCTTTGTATATAATAGAAGGCTAAACCAGCGATACCGTCGGACCGGTGAGACACACATGGACACAGTATTACAGCAGGGACTGTTTGTTACCTTTGAAGGGCTGGACGGCTCCGGCAAATCCACCCAGCTGGCGCTGTGCGCCGAAGCGTTAACCGCACAGGGATATTCCGTGCTGACCACCCGCAATCCGGGCGGTACGGCCTTCGGGCAGGAACTACGTCAGATTCTGCTGCACTCTCAAGGCCCGGTGTTTCCGCTTAGTGAACTGCTGCTATTCATCGCCGACCGAGCCCAGCACATGGATGAAGTGGTCTTTCCAGCCCTGGCCAAAGGCACCATTGTCCTCTGCGATCGGCATATGGACTCCACGCTGGCCTATCAAGGGTACGGGCGCAGCCTGTCCATCGACACCATCCGGGAACTGAACCACATTGCCATTCAGGGCAAACAGCCGGATTTAACCTTTCTGTTCGACGCCGAACCGGCGGTATTGGCCCAGCGGGTCAACCATCGGGGGCAAGCCGATCGCCTGGAAGGAGAGAAGGCCGAATTCCACAACAGGGTACGAGCGGGCTTTCTGGATCTGGCCCGACAAGAGCCCCAGCGCATTCGGGTGTTCGATGCCACGGAAAGCCCCGAAGCCCTGCACCCCAAAGTCTTGCAAGCACTGGAAGCCGCCCTCAAGCCTTTAAAGGATCGCGCCAAACAGGAAGCCCGCCATGGCCAAGCCCTTTGAAAGCCACCCGGTTTATTCCCTGATGCAAACCTGGCACCAAGCCTCCACGCTGGGGGATTTGGACACCATTCGCTCCCTGATGGCCGAAGATGCCGTCTTTTTGGTGGCCGATCATCCACCCATCACCCGAAACGATTTTCTGAACAGCTTCAGCGCCATCCGCCAGACCGTTCAGCTACAAATTGTGGATTGGCACATCGACGCCCTGGAGGAGTCCGGCGATCTGCTTTACTGTCAAAGCTATCTGCATCTGGCCATTACGCCCAAAGGCAGCACACAAGCCATCGAGCGCAAAGGGCCGATTTTATCCGTGTTCAGAAAAGCGCCAACCGGCCAGTGGGTACTGCTCCGGGATGCCAACTTGTTAAGCACGGTAGACGGCTAAAAAGCATCCTGATCGTCACACTGCCATCCACTGGATTTTCAGAGGCCTGTGCCGTATAGTAAGACCAATCTTTTTGAAAGATAGATGTGGGTTAAAACCGTTACAGGGAGTTCTGTATGTCAGTGGATTCAATGGGAGCCTATCTGCCTGTGGTTCCAGTCATCATCGATCCGCAGTTTGTCTCTCCCGCCTTGCCTCAACTCCCGCCGGTCACCCATTCGCTTCGTCCTGCAGATCCAATGCTCCTTCCGGACGAATTCATTGCCACCCACCCATTGCCTACGGCTCCCTCCGCGAATCGCAAACGCCACTCCAAAATTGATGAGTGGATGCTGCGTCGCTCAAAACCACTGTATATGCCGGAAGCCACCATACCGCTCACGCGCATGGCCCGGCAAATCGCTGCCCGGAACGGGATTCCGAAACCCCATAAAATCATGGTGGTGAATAAACCGTTTTATAATGCCGCCGCCTATGGCAATGGCACCGTTGTCTTTCATCTGGATGCCCTGAAACAGGCTAAATCCCCGGAGGAATTGGCCTTTGTACTGGCACACGAGCTGAGCCATGTGCAGTTTGAAGACGTTAAAGCCAAGAAAGTTCGTCAGGGCATTGCCGCGGGCGTCGCTGTCCTGGCGGATGAACTGGTCGCCCGGGTCTTTCAAGTACGCAGTTTGTTGAAAAGCCTTGGGATTTCCCTGTTTGTGCCCATTGGCAGTTTCCAGTGGGCCGCTTTTATGGAACGCAAGGACGAGGCCCGAGCGGACAGCAATGCCATTCGGCTGCTTGCCAGAGCGGGCTTTGGCACCGGCGGCTATTTAACCGCCTTTGAAAATATGGCCCAAAACAAAAGCAAGGCCCAATGGTGGCGGCAACTGGAATGGAAAATATACGGAGAAAACCACCCCAGTCTCTCCAAACGACTGCAAGCCGTCAGTCAGACGGTCAGCCAGCAGCAGGCGCCATTATGGGAACCCCAGCCAGTGATGAGCCCACCGGAGTGGCAACGCCTCAAAGCCGCGGCGTCGCTCGTGGGTACGGCGGATTCATAAGTCGAAACCCCACAATTTCGCTAATCGGCTACGTTGACCGGGCCATTGCCCTTGCTGGATTCAGGCGAAAATTCACGTTTCAACTGAAACGGAACGGGTGATTCAATCATCACGCTGACAATGCGGGGGCCATCAGCCTCTTTTACGGTAAATTTGAGATCCTCAAAGGTGACTTCATCGCCATCCTCCGGCTCTCGACCCAATTCCCCGAAAACATAGCCACCCACGGTCTTAAAGTCATCAAAGGGGATGTTCAAATCCAGTTGCTCGTTGAGGTCTTCAATCTCGCATTTTCCGTTGACCTGAACCCGATTGGGACTAAGAACGGTCATCATCGGCTCTTCCGGTTCATGTTCATCCCAAATTTCGCCAATAATCTCCTCAATCACGTCCTCCACGGTCACCAGACCTGCAAAGCCGCCATGCTCATCGGCCACAGCGGCAATGCGGATTTTGTTGCGCTTAAAGTCTTCCAGTAGGTCGCTAATGCCCTTGTTTTCCGGAAAAATATCAATTTCCCGCACAATGCTGGCCAGCGGTGTTTCCATCTGGTTTTTGCGGATGAGCTCAAACACGTCGCGGGAATGTACCAGACCCACCAGATCATCCACGTTTTCCTTGAATACGGGTAGACGGGAATGGCCGGTTTCAATCATCAAGTCAGCCACTTCAGACAAGGGAGTCTCCACATCCACGTACTCTACGTCGATCCGAGGAATCATAATGTCTTTCACCGTAGCCTCGCTGAAATCATACACGTTTTTCAGCAAAATCTCGGAACGGGCGTCCAATACCCCTTCCTTACGACCTTGTTCCACCAGCGCATTGAATTTTTCGCCCCATTCAATCTCGGATTCATCGGCCAGCACTTCCACAAAAACCTGCGAGGCCTGCACAATGCGGCGCTGAATTTTATGCTTGATGCGCTCGGTCAGGTCATCCACGTCTTTGACCTGAATATAGGGGTCTACTTGCACCTTCAGGTGAATAGTCAAACCTGCTATGCCGTGATCCAGGGTTTTTAAATCCAGAATTTCCGAAACCCCGTGCATACTGGTGACCAAATCGGTAATTTTTTTCTCCACCCGGGGAGAGGCCGAACTTTGGGTCAGAATGCCCCGGTTATGGCGGAACAGGTATATGGCCATCCCGGCCAACAGACCACCAATCAACATGGAGACCATGGCGTCAAAACGTATCAGCGTCCAGGAGAGAAACTGGGGCAACGCCAAAGATTCCGGAATCACCAAGCCAGAATGCACCACAAAGTAAGACACCGAAATGGCGCTTAACGCCAAAAAAGCACCCAGCAAGGCAATATTGTCTTCGTAATAAACAAAGCGGGTGGTGGGACTCAGCACGTTTTTAATGTTGGCAAAGGCCAGGGTAAAAATTTCCAACTCGTTGCGCGGGGTAATTTGCATTTCCTCCAGCACCGCCTGGGAAGCCCGCCGAACGGCCACAATCTCCAGCACGATGCTGATAACCAGAATGGCAGCAGACGTCAAAAAGCCCTGCAGGGTCATCACTTCAGGGTGTTTGGCGGTAAAGTGCTGAAATCCCTCTGACACCGCCCAAACAGAAGTACCAATCAGGAATACGCAAGCAGCCAGGGCCCAAACATTGGCCTCCAGTCCGTACCCAAAGGGATGACTGCGATCCGGAGGGCGTTGACTGAACTTGTTCCCCAGAATCAAGGCAATGCTGTTTACCGCGTCACCAAAAGAGTGCAAACTTTCACTGAACATGGACGGGCTTTGGGAAAAGATCCAGGCCAGGAACTTAATGGCCCCCACCGCAATATTGACCAGGAAGGCGACCCAAAGAGAGGATTCCGCATGCTGAAATGCGTTTTCGCGAGGGCCGATATAGGTAGGAGTCCCTGAATAATCGGCTGGCCTTGTACTGCCTGGAGGCTCGACTGTACCCATGTAACCTTGAGGGTTTACTTCCAACACACCTTTTTCCTTTAGGGAAAACGGTAATTATTAAATCGGCAGGGTCGCGCAAAACTTTAGTCTCAACGCGACCGATTCAATTTAATACCCTATTATAGCAAACACTTCCCCAAAACCACTAAAAAGCAGGGTTTATTCCAAATCAGCCGTTTCAGCCGCTGGTGCGGTGGCCGGTTCGGGTGATGCTGTCAAGTCACTTTCCTCGTCAGGATCAGGATTTTCCTCCGTTGCCCCTGAGGCCTCCGGCTGAGCGACGGGTGAGGGGGCAGGTGCTTCCATAGGCAAGGCTTGTGGTTTGGCGGTCTTTTGCGGGTTGGATAAGATATCACCAATGGTATAGCCGATCATACCGGCAGCCATGGCCCCCAGCAAACTGATGGCCAAGGTTTCCACCACCGCCATTCCGGAAAAAGAGGTCGAGGCAATGAAATTCAAGTCCGTGGGACGAGCCTGCTGGTAAAAGCCAGGGATGGCTGTAATCAGAAAGGTCAAACTGGCGCAGATTCCGCCTACTTTGGTATTCAGTTTCATGACCCATCACACTCCACGTCAGCGACTCCGTTTAAGCCAATTGAGCCAAATCCACCCGAACCGAGCCCACAGCGGTGGCCTTCACGCTGGGGCCAATCTCGTTGTAGGATAACACGGCAATTTGGGGCAACATGCGCTCAATCATGCGCCTGAACGGCAGCCGCAAGCGGGCATTGCACAGCAAGACCGGCTGTACCCCGTGGGCGCCAATCACCCGCTCTATTTCCTGATTGAGGGCGGCAAACAGTTTTTGGGTAAACACCGGCCCCAGGGCCAAAGTTTGCCCGTCCTGGGTCAAGCCTTGGGCCATTTGCTCTTCCACGGTAGGGTCGAGGGTCAAAACCGGTAACTCTCCGGTATCCGGGTTTTGGTGCTGCTTGCAAATACTGCGGGACAAGGCCATGCGGACTTGCTCGGTGAGGTAATCGGGATCTTTGTTCACCCGGCAGTGATACCCCAAGGACTCCAGAATGGTCACCATATCCCGAATACTGACTTTTTCTCGCAGTAAATTCTGCAAAATAACCTGAATTTCAGCTTCGGTGAGCGTATCGGGAACCAAATCCGTGACCAGGCTTTCATTGGACTTTTTCACATTGGTCAACAGGTTCTGCACGTCGGCCCGGCCCAGAATATCCGCCGAGTTTTTCTTGATGAATTCCGTTAAATGGGTAGAGACCACCGCCGAGGCGCTGACCACGGTGTATCCGTTCATTTCGGCCTGCTCTTTTTCATCGGCCTCAATCCACAAAGCGGGTAAGCCAAAGGCGGGTTCCTTGGTCTCAATACCCTGAATGGGCTCGATGATGTCGGGATCGGTACTCATGGCCAGCCATAAATCGGCCATGACTTCCCCCTGATCAATGGTCACCCCCCGCAGCTTGATGTTGTACTGGTTGGGCGGCAACTGCAAGTTATCCCGTACCCGGATGGAGGGCAGTACAAAGCCAAACTCAAGCGCTACCTGCTTTCGAATTTGGGCAATCCGCTCCAGCAGGTCGCCTCCCGCTTCCGCCTCAATCAGGGGCACCAGCCGATAGCCGATTTCCAGCTCCATGGTTTCCACTTGCAGCAAATCCAGCACATTTTCCGTGGTGGTCTTTTTCTTTTGAACGGTTTTGGCCTTGTTGTCTTCCAGGATTTTCAGCTCTGCCTTCTCCCGGGTGTTTTTCACCAGCAGAAAGCTCCCACCCACGGCCAACGCGCCGACGGTGAGGAAGGGCAGGTTGGGCAAACCGGGAATCATACCCATTAACAGCATCAGGCTGCCCATAATGGCCATCACTTTGGGGTTCTGGAACATCTGCCCGCCAATTTCATCCCCCAGAGACACCTCGGAATCGTTCACCCGGGTCACCAGAATACCGGTGGCCGCGGAAATAATCAGGGCGGGTAACTGGGAAACCAGGCCATCCCCTACCGATAAGGTGGTAAAGGTGGCGGCGGCCTGCTCTAGCGGCATACCCATCTGCATGACCCCGATAATCAAGCCGCCCACAATGTTGATAACCGTAATAATAATGGCGGCAATGGCATCGCCTTTGACAAACTTGCTGGCACCGTCCATGGTTCCGTAAAAGTCAGCCTCTCGCTGAATGTTCTGCCGACGACGCTTGGCCTCTTTTTCATCGATCATACCGGCGTTCAAATCGGCATCGATGCTCAACTGCTTCCCGGGCATGGCGTCCAAAGTGAAGCGGGCGGCCACTTCCGAAACACGGCCCGCACCGTTGGTGATAACAATAAAGTTAATGATGATGAGGATGATGAAGATCAGCATACCCACCACGTAATTGCCGCCGATGACGAAGTTCCCGAAGGCGTGCACCACTTGCCCGGCCTCTCCATTCAGTAGAATCAACCGGGTGGTGCTGACGTTGAGGCCCAGCCGGAACAAGGTAGCAAACAGCAAAATGGTGGGAAAGGTGGAATACTGAAGCGGTTCCTGAGTGTAGAGCGTTACCAACAGAATGGTCACCGATAAGGCGATGTTCAGAGTCAAAAACACATCCAGAATCAACGGCGACAGGGGAATGACCATCATGGTGACCACAAACACGATGCCCACCGCCAACAGCACGTCGTTGTGCTTCAGCAAGTCTTTCCAGCCTAGCCTGGGCATTTTATTCTTAGGAGCGCTCATTCGCTAGCCTCCTCCCGCAACTTGCGTCGGGCTTCCTGTTTGGCCGCTTCTTTCTGGGCAGCTTCTTTGGAGCGCTTTTGGGCCGCCAGACGCCGTCCCTTATGCTTGGCAAAGACAAAGGCCAGTACTTCGGCCACGGCCACAAACAAATCCGGCGGAATCATGGCCTCCACTTCCACCACCGGGTACAGGGCCCGAGCCAGCGGCTTATTTTCCACCATGGGCACGCCCGCTTCTTTGGCCACCTCTTTAATTTTCTGGGCGAAGAGATCCTTCCCCATGGCCACCACCACCGGGGCGGGGGCAATGTCCGGGTCGTACTTCAGGGCAATGGCATAGTGGGTGGGGTTGGTAATGACCACATCGGCGGTGGGCACGGCGGCCAACTGACGGGTGCGAATCATCTTCATCCCCATCTGACGCATGCGGCTTTTCATCATGGGGTCACCATCGGAATTTTTGCGCTCGTCCTTAATATCCTGCTTGGACATGCGCAATTGCTTTTCCAGCTCCCAGGCCTGATAGCGCCAGTCCGCGATACCGATGATCAAAAAGGCAATGCAGCCCTGCTTGGCGATTTCCCCGGCCACCCCCACGATGACCCCCCAGGCGGCGGGGACGTCCACCGCCCCCAGTCCCATCAGTTCCTGTAAATGCCCAGAGATGACCGAATAGCCGCAAGTGCCGATGATAGCCATTTTGAGAAGGGCCTTGACCACTTCTATGACCGAGCGCATTGAAAACAGGCGCTTAAACCCGTTCAGCGGATTGAGTTTATCCAGCTTGGGAGCAATGGCCTGCATGGTAAACAGGGGGCGCACCTGCACCAGATTGGACAAGGCGGCCATTACGCACACGGAAAGCAAAAACGGCAGCATCAGCCAGATCATGGATTGCAGGGTGCCGGAGAAGAGGGCTTCAAAGCCATCCTGGGTCATGGGTCGCAACACCGCCGGGCTGGTCAGTAACTGGCCAAAGGTATACTGCATTTGGGCGTAAACGGTATTGACGGTGTACGGCCCCATCGAGCCCATAATCCAGGTCACGGCGATCATAACCAGAGCGGCGTTAAAGTCCTGGCTTTTGGCCACCTGTCCCTTGGCCCGCGCATCCGAGATGCGCTTGCCTGTTGGCTTTTCTGTCTTTTCTCCAGACATGGCCTAGCCCACCCCCATCAGGTCTTGTACAGGTTTAGCAGGACTTTGATCAGCGTGGCGTACTGATCGCCCAGTAAACTGCCAAGGTACGGCAAACTGACCATCATGGCGAACAGCCCACCGCCCACCTTAACCGGCAAGCCTACGATAAAAATGTTCATCTGCGGCATGACTTTGGCCACAAAGCTGAGGGCAATTTCCAGCAAGATGAGAATGGACATCAGGGGCACGCTAATCATCATGGCCATCACAAACATATCGCTACTGAGCTTGATAAAACGCTCCGCCATCAACCCTCCGGTCAGGTTCCCTTCCCCTATAAAATGCCCCAGCGGGATGGCGTTAAAACTGCGGTCTACCCCGGCAATGAGGGCGTGATGGATATTGAGGTTTAAAAACAGGAGGGCTGCAAAATAGAAAAAGAACTGTCCTACCACCGCCGACTGGGTGTTGGTGACCGGATCCAGCAAATTGGCAATGGATAAGCCCATCTGCATACTGAAAAACTCCCCGGCCACTTGCAGGGCAATAAACACCAGATTGGCCGTAAAGCCGATTAAAATGCCCAGAATACTTTCCTGAATCACCAGCAGGGAAAACTGGATGAGATCCTTGGGAATGACCAAATGGGCCGAGTGCAGGGGAAACAGAATGAGGGCCATGGCGACGGCGAAGCCCACTTTGACCTGGGCCGGAATATTACGCATGTTAAATAACGGCGCGCTGACCAACATCCCGGCAATGCGAAACAGCACCAGCAAAAAGGCGATGACGGTATTTAAGGTTAGCAGGCTCAAATCCAAACCGGTTCATCTCCTTAGGGTTATTGCCTGGGGGCTTTGGCCACGGTCACCAGCGTGTCAAAAATGCGATCCGAGTAATCCAGCACCATTTGGGTCATCCAGGGTCCAGCCAAAATGAGAATGAGAAAAGACGCCAGCAATTTGGGCACAAACGACAGGGAGGCTTCCTGAATTTGGGTAACCGCCTGAAAAATGGAAATAGCCACCCCCACCACCAGATTCACCAGCAACATGGGCGCGGATAGCAGAATAATCAACCACAAGGCGTTCTGAAGGAGATCGATAAATGTGGCTTCTGTCATCGGCAATCTCTCCTATCCAAAGCCCGTTACCAAGGATTGAGAGATGAGATGCCAACCGTCCACCAGCACAAATAGCACCAGCTTGAAGGGCAGGGCAATGGTGGCAGGCGGCAGGAACATCATCCCCATGGACACCAACACGCTGGACACCACCATATCGATAATCAGGAACGGCAAAAAGATGATAAAGCCCAACTGAAAGGCCGTTTTCAGCTCGCTGATGGTAAAGGCGGGCAGCAGCACATAAGTGGGCACATCCCCCCGATTTTTGGGTTTTTTCAGTTTGGCCAGCCCCATAAACAATTCCAGATCCTTGGGGGCGGTTTGCTTGAACATAAACGTTCGTACCGGCACCATGGCCTTGGTCAGGGCCTCATCCTGCGGCATTTGACCTTTGAGGTAAGGTTGAAAGGCCTGAGTATTGATCTGATCAATGGTAGGCGACATCACAAAAAAGGTCAGTATGAGAGACAGCCCGATAATCACCTGGCTGGGCGGCAACTGGGGCGTGCCAATGGCTTGCCGAACCAGAGAAAGCACAATAACAATACGGGTAAAGGCCGTACCCATGACCAAAATGGCCGGAGCCAAGGTCAGGACTGTTAGCAGCACCAAGATTTGCAGGCCCTTGCTGACCTCCTGCGGGTTGGTGGCTGAGCCTACTTTAATATCCACGGTGGGGATTCCCACCTGGGCCATGGCTGGAGATACCAGCAGCCCAATGAGTGCCAGCCCTGCCAATAACAGCGCCAACGTTTTCCATCCACGAAATGCCCTGATGCCTAAGCCGGTCATCCGGTCTAACTCCACACTTTCACCACGTTCCTCCATAGTATGGAGGTTTTTGGGGCGGTGAACATCATCCAAACGGTGGAGGCTGCGACTGACTCGATATCGAGTCAGTCCTGTTTCTAGCGTCAGGCTTCAAATAAAACGTTTGGCAAGGCTGCCTTGCTAAAAGTTTTAAAGTTTTTTGGAGTGGGTTTTCTCAGGACGCAGACGGGCCAACTCCTGATAAAGCTCCCTTTCCCGAGCGGATAAGGCCTCCGGTACCACCACCGAGACAGTCACATAGTGATCGCCCTGAGTCAGGCCGCTTTGCACCCCACGCTCCTTCAGGCGAAACACCTTGCCCGGCTGGGTTCCGGGCGGCACGGTCATCTTCATGGGGCCATGCAAGGTGGAAACCTCGATTTCACAGCCCAATACGGCATCCGTCAGCGCTATCACCGCATCCCCATAAACGTCCAGCCCTTCAATGCGCAAGCCCGCATCCACGCTGATTTCGATTTGCAA
Organism: Vampirovibrio sp.; assembly: GCA_027448865.1. Lineage (GTDB taxonomy): Bacteria > Cyanobacteriota > Vampirovibrionia > Vampirovibrionales > Vampirovibrionaceae > Vampirovibrio. The sequence goes on along the minus strand of DAIDMR010000161.1, from coordinate 4,371 downwards.
GAACAAATCCCCGTTCTCCGCCCCCCCGTAGCCACGGCCCCCTTCTTTGGCCACCCGCACCCTGGAACCGTTTTTCACCCCGGCGGGAATGCGCACATCAATTTTTTTAAGGCGCACCAGAATTTTCTCCCCGCTACAGGCGGTACACACCAGCCCATTGACCTTGCCCGTTCCGGAACACCGGCGGCAGATTTCATTGTGCTGGACATTGACCGTCTTTACCACCCCATCCATGGCTTCCTGCGGGGTTATAGCGGCCTTCACCTGCACATCCTCGCCCCGTTGGGGTGCTTCAGACTTTTTGCCGCTGTCTTTTTTGGCGCTAAAAACGCCCTCTGCCGCATTGGCAGTCTTGGCCGACTTCTCCTGAAAACCCTTCTTCAAAAAGGATTCAAACAGGTCATTAATGGATGTGTTGCTGCCTTTGTCCTTGCCCGGCTCGGACTTGTTCGCCTCTTGCTTTCCAGTGGACGATGATGCGGAAGCCGCCGCTTTGGGAGAAGCCGCAGGCCCTGACTCCGCCTTGGCTTTTTTCTCAGCGGCAGGCGGTGGGCTGGCTTTTCCCTTGGGCGTCTGCTCGCCCTGCTTGCTGTATGCCGCTTTGCCTTCTGCAGGATTCCCCGCCGTATTTCCCTTCATGGCCCGCAGACTGGCATCGTGCATGGCCCGTTTGTCCGGGTTGCTTAAAATCTCATAGGCCTCGTTAATTTCCTTAAACCGCTCCTCAGCCTGGGCATTGCCCGCGTTGAGATCTGGGTGATGCTGGCGGGCCAGCTTGCGAAAAGCACTACGCACGGCATCGGCGTCGGCAAAGGACTCCACGCCCAAAATCAGATAGTAGTTTTTAAAACTGGCCATGCAAACACTTCACACTTTCCCTCGGCTCTTCTATTTTAGAGCAAGTGTGCGCCCACTCACCATATCCACCCGGACGAGATTAACGCCAACTTGCGCTGACAAATGTTCGCTGAAAAAAGGCGCAGAAAAATGGGGTGACTCAGCCTTGCTGCGGCCTCAGGCTTCGCAAGACAAAGGTAATGGCCACGGCTACCAGCAGCGGAATCCAGGCCACCAGCCAGGGGGCCACAATATCCAGAGACCCGAAACTGCCGGAAAACGGCACCAGAATGCTGTAGAAAAAGACCACCACGACCCCGAAAAGCAGGCCGTAAACCCGGCTGGCCCGCACCCGCTCCATACCCAGCAAGGCACCCAGCAAGGCAAATATAATGGTTGCCACCGGAGCCGACCACTTCTGCCAGGAGCGCACTTCAAAAAACGGGATTTCCTGAAGCTGACCGCCTTCTTTCATCAGTTTGATGTACTGGCGGAGCTGGCCCCAGGGCATGATCATGGGGTTTTGCCGGGTGTAATCCAGCAAGATGGAGGCGTACTTGTTGGTGCGCACCTGCTGCTGGGCAAAAGGACGGATATCCTGATACACCCCTTCGCTGTCCAGCACATACTCAATGCCGTTATTCAGTTCCCACTGGTGACGACCCGGCACCCAGCGGCCACTGTCAGCCCGAATAATACGAGAGATCTGCACCCCGGCCTGGGGGGTTTCAACGTAGTAAAGAATGATGAAATCGGAGAGGGCCGCTTTTTGAATTTGGCCAATCAGGAAAAACTTGCTGAGTTTTTTGTCGTGGTTCTTTTCCACAAACAAAAAATTACGATCCGGTATGTCTTTCAAATTGGCGTCGGTGTAGTACTTTTCAAGCACCGGAGCCGTTTGAGGGATCACCCATTCGTTCACCAGCGCATGAAGCCCCCCAAAGAGCAGGCCCACCCACAACACCGCCCGCAAAATTCGGGCCGGGCTTATTCCACTGGCCAACAGGGCCACCAGCTCGTAATTCTGGCTCAAACGCTGGAACAAAATAATGGTACCCAGCAGCACGGCCACCGGAATGGTTTGGGGCAACACCTGAGGCACGTGCAACAGGAACATCAGCGCACCCTGAGCGGGATTGATATCACCGCCAAACACGTACTGGGTGAGCTTGAACAGGGTTTCCGGGGCCAGCCAGATGATACTGAACAAGACCACCGCAAACAGGATGATCAAGGTCAATTGACTGCACAAATACCAGTCCAGTAAGGAGAAACGCTTGAACACTTTGACCACAAGACTCTCCTACAAGCTGAAATCTTCGCCCAGATAAGTCCGGCGAACCATGTCGTTTTGAGCGACTTCTACATTGGTACCGGAGAAAATCAACCGGCCATCGTGAATAATATTGGCCCGATCCACCACCGACAGGGTGGCGCGCGGGTTGTGATCGGTCAGCAAAACGCCCAACCCACGCTCTTTCAACAGCACAATCAATTTTTGAATGTCCTGAATGGCAATGGGATCAATCCCGGTAAAGGGCTCATCCAGCAACAGGTACTTGGGGTTGGTGGCAATGGCCCGGGCAATCTCCACCCGTCGGCGCTCCCCGCCAGACAAACTGATGACCGAGGCATTTCTCAGTTTGCTAATGCTGAACTCCTCCAGCAGGGTATCAATCCGTTGCTGGCGCTGTTTGGCGGTCAGGGGCTGGAACTCCAGCACCAGAGCCAGGTTTTCTTCAACGCTCAGGCTCCGAAACACCGAAGTCTCCTGCGGCAAATAACCAATGCCTGCCCGAGCCCGCTCATGAATGGGCAATCCGGACATGACCTGCCCATCCAGCGACACCGATCCCGCATCCGGCTTGACAATGCCAACCACCGAATAGAACGTGGTGGTTTTACCGGCGCCATTGGGGCCCAGCAAGCCCACAATCTCTCCCGGATTGATGTCAAAAGTGACATCGTTCACCACAGGACGGCCCGCATAGCTTTTACGGAGGTGTTCGACGATGAGAGGCATGGTGTGTGGCGTTCCAAACTAAACCAGATAAAACGGAGAACCGGGAAAGGAGAACATCACCCGACGTACTTAATAGTCCGATGAATCATCCGAGGGCAAGGACTTTCCACCGCCGCTGGCAGCACCCGCGCTTTTGCCGGCGGGGGCAGCGGTAGCCGGTTGAGACGGCTTGGCGGATTTAAAGTTCACCTTGACGTTGCCCACGGCGTCAAAGTTTTTGGGATTGGTGGTAATGGTAATTTTATCGGCGGTAATCACCCGGCCCGGCTCCGTAATGGTGGGTCGCCCGGTCAGAAAAATACGATCCAGATCGTTGCCCTTGAGCTTAAAAGTGGCCTTGGGGCCCACCGCCACATAGTCATCATAAATAATTTTGACATGGCCACTAGCGATCATAATGTCCGAGGACTTGTCGTATTGCTGGTAATCCGAGGTGATAATGACCTTACGGGGTTTGGCCGCCGCCACCGGGTTGGCGGGCTTGGGGCTGGCAGCCTCCTCTTTCAGATCCACGTTAGTGGTCACGTTATGCTCGGCGATCATGTTACCGGAATCCACCATGACCGTAATCCGATCGCCATTAATGACGCTGTTTTCCTGCTTGATTTTGGCCCCACCGGAAAAAATAACGCGATCGGCTTTGCCGTCTGGCTTCATGCGCACATTGGCCAGAGAACTAAAAGCCTGGGAGCCCTTGTAATCGACCTTGACGTTTCCGCTGGCGGATACCACCTTGTTTTTATTGTCAAACTCCTGAACATCCGAGCGAATCAGGAACGGATCAGCGGCCACAGTGGCGATATGAGACACGACATTGCCCAAGGCCCCATACCGGTCTTCCGCCAGATAGACCTTGATGATATCGCCAACCACGCTATCCTCGCCCACGCTGGGCTTGATACGCTTAAAGGCGGGCCGGTTGAAGAAATTAGCCACCTGCGGCTTCCCGGCCTCATCCATGTCCACTTCGGCCCGGCTGCCGGTGATTTTCATATCCTGAAAGGCCACGGTGACCCGTCCGCTCAGAATGTATTTTTTACTTTCCAGATTGTAAGACTGCTTGTCAGCGGTCATACGGATGCTGCTGGTATCCGGGGTGATGGCGGAGGTCGCGGAGGAGGCCAGAATCCAGGGGGATAACAGGGCCGCAAAGGCTACCATGGCAGCTCTTTTATATACAAAGTAATTCATAAACACCTGCAGGGGATTAACCAAGAAAAGGGCATTTCTATGGTACGACTTTCTTCTCTACTATGATAGAACAAACCGCTCGATTTGAAAAAAGCAACACAACCACGCTCGGGCATGCGCGGCAACACCGATAGGCAAGACCAATCCGGCGGAGCCATCGGCACAACGTACCAATCTGCGCAAAAGCCCGTATGTTAGAATGGAAACTATGTTTTACAGTCTTCACAAGCAAAATAATACTGCCCTACTCCCAACCTTGACGGGTCAGGGCCAGTCCCCCGAGGGGAATCTGGACAAGTGGCCCGCCAGTTATCTGGATG
>DAIDMR010000160.1 GCA_027448865.1 Vampirovibrio sp. | reverse complement strand
AAAGGTGTCGTAGAACTGTTCGCGGGCATCGCCGGGGCACATGACGATCTTGGGGTACTCGCCATGGCCGCTGAACAGGCAGGCCAGCATGTCGGTTTGCTCATGACGGGTGGGCAAACCGGTGGAGGGGCCGCCCCGCATGTAGTTGAACATAACCACAGGCACTTCGTTAATGCCCGCCCAGCCGAGGCCTTCGGTCATCAGGTCCATACCGGGGCCAGAGGTGGACGTGGAAGCACGCACGCCCGTGGTGCCACCGCCGATGGCCATGTTGATGGCGGCGATTTCATCTTCGCACTGAACGACCGGCAAACCGTATTCGGACAGGTCTTCCAGATAAATGCACTCATCCACAGCCGGGGTGATGGAGTAGTAGGTTTGCAGACGGCAACCCGCTTTGAGCTTGGCCAAGCCGGTAGCCACAGCGGCATTCAACAGGTAACGGGAGCCTTTGGCTGGCATGGTAGCCGGTTTTTCCATTACATAATTGAACTTGGCCGTATCCGGGTTGTTTTTCATGATTTCATAAGCCTTGGTGGCCGCTTGCATGTTCAGCGAAACCAGCTTGGCTTTACTGCCGGTGAAAATGCCATTCAGGGCTTCTTCAATAGCGCTGATATCGAGTTGACACAGGGCCATGGAGGCAGCGACCGCAATGGTGTTCTTGATAATGGACAAACTGGTTTGGGTTTTGCCCGTGGCCTGGGCAATCTCTTCCAGAATCTGATCAAAGGGGATGGGGAACAGCAAGACGCCCGGTTTTAAATCCAGCTTGGCGGGATCGGTGACTTTGGGGTCGTAGATGAAAGCGCCATCATCCACGATTTCAAAGGCGTGCAGTTGGGCAGTCGAGTTTTCAAAGGTGGCCAACAGGTTGACGGGATCGGTATGGCTGTAAACAGGCTCGGTTTTCACCCGAACCTGGAAGTAGCTATGCTCCCCCTTGATGTTGGAGTGGTATTCACGGCGACCGTAGACCCAGTAGCCGGCTACAGCGCAGGAGCGGGCAAACAGGGTGGCCGAGGAGTCAACCCCTGTCCCTTGTGGGCCGCCGATCATCCAGCATAAATCATGCGTGCGGTTCATCTTGTATTGCTCTTTCTTTGTCTTGACTATTCCTGAGAGTTTGGAGAGCCTGCCTGGGGTTCAAAGGAATGAACCAGACCCGGCCAGATTCCAAACTGGACGTTGCCGAGGTCTTTGGAATCGTTGAATTCAGCGAAAACTGGGCGCACCGGTTCCAAATTGTGCCTATTCTAGCAGAAACCAAAAAGTGCGTTAACCATTTCATGGCTCACAATCAAACGATGGAATGGCGCCTGCGATGTCCCCCGGAGGCAAAGCCCCTGAGAATTAGAAAGAGAAAGAAAAAGATAAACAGGCCGGGAATTTTGAAAAGGGATTGACTCCGTACCAAGGTACAGGGATTAAAGTGGGTTCATACGGAGGACACCCCCATGCATTCCCTGAAATCTGGAGAACTGGCCAGACAGGCCAACGTAAACCCGGAAACACTCCGCTATTATGAGCGGGAGGGTTTACTGCCGGAACCCGTTCGCACCGAGGCCGGGTATCGGCTCTATCACCCCGATGATGTCAAACGGGTGCGCTTTATCAAAAAAGCACAGGAATTGGGCTTCTCCCTGAAAGAAGTGAAGGAGCTGCTAGCCCTCAAGCTGAATGCCGATCACTCTGCCAGTGAGGTCAAGCGCCTGACTGAACATAAAATTCAGGACATTGAAGCAAAAATCCGGAGCTTACAGGCCATGAAAAAAACATTGAAGGATCTGGCTTCGGCCTGTTCCGGCACCGGCAGTGTGGATCATTGCCCGATTCTAAACTGTCTGGACGACGATACCCCACAGAAAGGAGGTGAAAACCCATGCAAAACCTGTTAGTACGCAGTTTCATGCCCCAAGCTGAAAAAACCAAAGATTGCACTTGCAATCCGTGCACGTGCGATCCTTGCGAATGCGGCCCGCAATGCAGCTGCCACAAGCAGTAACCAGGCAGTACCTCCCGCCCTGCCCCCCCCTCTGTCCGGCCCCGTCTATTGATTGATAGATGGGGCCGGGCTTTTAAGCCACGGAGACAAGTGACGCAACGGCCCCTCCGGGAATGAAACCGGGCAGGAATAAGCGCCTCAGGTTCGGGAGTTTAGCAGAAATGCCACTCATTTCAGGTATCTGGATTGGGTTTAGCGTTTTATATTTGACATAATTCACGTACGCCTGCCCCCGGATTGATTTGGGGTTGGCAATTAACAGGGAATAGTAGGGATCTGTACGACTTGCAATACCGGCTTTATAGCCATGCTCACCATCTCCCAGGTTGATTTGCAGGATGCTATAGTCCTCAGCCTTTGCCATTCGGTGGTACAGGCTCAACAAGCCTGGGGCAAACGCCTGATACTCTCCGGTATTAATGGTCATAACGGAGTAAAGCGTATGACCCATCAGAATATTCATGGTCAGATTGGTAAGCGTATTGTTCAGGTAAAACCCTTCCAGCAGTAAAGCTCCCTGCTCCTCCAGCGCTTGCGCCCAAGCCACGATGAATTCCCGTTCGTTGGGATCGCTAAAGTAAGAGTGCCCGGCTTTTTGTGTCCAGTAGGTCAGATGGTGCTTAAAAAACAGGAAAAAAAATTGCTGGATGCCCTCAGCCCCGGAAAAGCGCCGTAATTCTGGATGAAGGGCTTCCGATTTTTTGAGTTTGCGACGAATATCTTTCCGTTTGGCGGGGCTTAACTGGCTCAAATAAGCATCGAAGCCATGGTGCAAATTAACCCAATAAGCTGTAGAACTGGATTTTTGGAATATTTCAAGCCCCAGTTCCGTCAATCGCTGGAACTGTTGAAGCGCCCGGCGACTTTCCGGCCAGGTTAAGGCCAAATAATCCCACTGGCTCTGGGGCCCCAAGGTGGCAAATTGCTCATAGCAATCATGATCAAAATCCTGAGACCAGGCATTGTTCCACCCTGCGTAACGAAGCTCATTCAGCACAAATCCCTTACAAATTTTGCGGCGATGAATCGCCAGATTGTTATGAGCATCCACAATGTCAAATTTAGGGGATAAGTACTTCCACCAACAGTCGTAAAAGCTCTGCAACTGATAGGGATGATGGATCTCTGGCAGGACAATTGATTCAGCGTTCATGGGCAATCCCAGGGTTATGGGCTCAATTGGGACTCAATTTGAATTCGGTTAGCCGGATACCACACGGAATAGCAGTCAAAGGCAAGATATCGATTAGGGTATTGGGTTAAAAACTATCCGGGAGAAAAAATTGACCTTACCATTGCGAACCGACAAAACGTGCTGCGCCCATCAGCACGTTTAAAATTAGCACGGCTACATTGCCTCAAAAAATTCCCCAACGCCCCCATGATCCCGTTTGATCGCAGAAGCCTCGCAGTTATGTACACATGTTAAGTAAAAACTTATGTCCAAATCCAGGGTTTTTTAAGGGATCGGCATATACAGCGGGCCAGCGGAAGATATGTGCTTTTCATCGGCTGGATAGATGGTGGCGGAAGCGAGAATAGCCCCTTCATTTTAAATGATTGTTTTTAATTTCTATTGTTGTAATATGAAATCAGTGGAGAGGTTCACCGGGCTGGTGATGAACCCATCCATGGGGTATCCCCAGTTGGTATCCCCGGGCTTTGAGTGAAGTGAGTGTGTGTTTAGAGAGGCTGTGTTGTATGGAATATTTTCCGAATGCCAAAGCATTGGTTTATGGTGAGTTGAATTTCGTTTCTACCGTAAATGGTTTAACCGAAATAAAAGTGGCTTACGATATGGACGCCCTGCTGGATGAGGTTTCCAACGAGGTATTTGCCTTGTTTATCGGGGAAGCAAGACCCACCGCGGCGCTGGAAGTGCTTCGTCAGGCTCAAATGGTATAAATCCATTGCATGGATTTTCAAATCGATATGAGCATTGGTGGTAACACCTTCGATTTTTAACTTAATTTTAAAGCAATAGGCGACTGGACTGAATAGGGTGGACGTTTAGCCAAGGGGCCATACAGGGCTTCAGGCAACCAGAAGCGGTTCAAAATCAGATGGGCAGGTTGGTCTTGCCCACTGGCTTTGGCCGAGTCTCCGGGCTTGCCTGGCCCCGGCCATAAAACAGAATTTTCAACTTTCTCTTTCTCTCTCTCTTTTGATGCGAACATTCGCTCTTCGTTCTCATCAAGCTCTTTTCTTTCAACCCTTTTGTGGCAATGCCGCGAAAGGGTTTTTATTTTCTTCCGTTGGGATATGGCGTAAGATAACGCTATGCTCAACACGCCAGCGCCACCCGATGCCAACGCTGCCATCGATAACCTGTCCGACCGGGCGTGGCAAAGTATGCTGGGCCAGTTGGCTGCCACGATTTCTGAAGAGAACCACGCATCGGGTTTGCCAATTCCACCCGGCTTGCGGCTTTCCCAATGGCAAGGCTGTGAAGAGGTATGGCAACAACCCGATGACCACTGGGTCGCTTTGTATGAGCAGACTCAGGAGCGATTGGCCCGGCAAAATCGCCGAGAAAAAGGCGCTTTGCAGCAAGGGGTTTTTTATACTCCGGAGCCCATGGCCCGCTATCTGGTGCAGCAAACGCTGGGCGTTTTTCTACAGCAGCGCTATCAGGCCATTGCGGCGGCGCTTTTAAAAAATCAGGTAAAAGCGGCGCAAACACTGGTGGACACGGTGCAAGCGATCAAAGTGATTGATCCGGCTTGTGGCACAGGCGTATTTTTGGTGGCCGCTTTGCAGTGCCTGAGCGAATTTTACCAGCGGCTTCGAGAGCAGTTTAAAACCATCACCATTCAAGGCAACGCCCAGTTCGCTATCAGGCATCAGTTATACGGCATCGACATTGATCCGTTGAGCGTGGCCATAACCGAATGTCGATTGGTTCAATGGGCCAGCCAACTCGATGGGCAGAGCGCTCTGCAAGAATCGTTTACAGGCAGTCCCCATTTGGTGACGGCGGATACCTTGAACGCATCGCCATTTCCAGATCGGCACTGGCAATTTATTGTGGGAAATCCACCCTTTGTATCGGAAGTGCGCAAGCAGGCTGAGCGATTTAAAACGCTGCAGCATAGCGACTTTTATCAGCCCAAAATGGATGTATGCGACGCCTTTACCGCCTGGGCCGTTCAGCATCTTTTGCCCAACGGACAACTGGCTTACGTGTTGCCCATGTACTGGATGCAGCGAACCAGCAGCAATCCACTGCGAACGCTGCTGTGGGAAAAGGGGGCATTCCAGCAATTATGGCATTTTGGAGATAGTCCCATTTTTAAAAACGCGCCGGGGCATCATCCCTCCTTGCTCATTTGGCAGAAATCGTTATTTAATCTTGAGAACGCCGAGAAGGCCAGCACGCAACCTATCCAGTGGGGAACAGCGGAAACAGTAGAAAGTCTCTCTGAGTCTCGGCTTTCAGTGGCCTGTATTTTAAGAGATGCCCGTTCCGGTAAATTTTTAGTGGGCGAACAACAGGCAATCAATCTTCTCCATCGCTTGTCGTGCTTGCCGCCACTGATTCCTGAACAAGCCATTCAGCAGGGCATTGTGCTGCCACAAGGGCGTTTGAAAAAATCGGATTGGCAACAGCAAACGCCACCCTTTCAAGCCCAGTTCCCCCCGGATGCGGGCATTTTTTTGCTGACGGATGCTGAGGTGGCAGCGCTCCCTTTCAACGATTTTGAACAGGCGTTGCTGAAGCCTTATTTTGGGCCCACCGGCTTTTTGCCCTTCCAGGGATTTCAACAGTCTCCAGCACCGTATCAACTGATTTACACCGATGCCACCGCCCGCAAAACAATCGCCAAAAATCCTGAGCGCTATTCGAATCTTCGGGCTCATTTAGAGCGCTTTGCCCCGGTGTTGACCTCCGCCTTCCAGCCCTATGGCTTGCACCGCCCCCGGCAACCCCACTGGTTTGAAAACGACAACAAAATACTCTGCCCCCGGCAAGTGCCGCGCCCGGCCTTAGCCGTGGAGGAACAACCGGCTTATGTGTCTGAGGGGTTTTACGTTTTGCAGCCCCCAAATTCAGGACACGCCCATTATTGGGTGGCTCTTCTCAATAGCGCTTTGGGCTGGTTCTGGTTGTATCATCAAAAACGCAAAGGCCAGCGGCTGCAAATTGATAAAGACGTCTTGCGCGTGTTTCCCCAGCCGCCTTCAGTCACTCAGGAACAAGTGCAAGCGCTGGCAACAATCAGCCAAAGTTTGGCTCAGCCTGTATCGGCAACGGAGCGCAAAACACTGTTGCACAGGCTCAATGAACAGGTCTTTAAACTCTACCAATGCACCCCGGAAGAAGAGGCCTGCGTGAGGGCTGCCTATACCGCTATGGGCTTTGATTGAGGATGGCTTGGGCAGCGGTCGTGCCGGATTGCACACAGGCATTCAGGGCAATGCCATGCAGATAATTTCCCGCTAAATGCAGACCTTTGTGCTTTTGCAAAGCGGCTTCAATGCCGGCAATGCGTTGCACATGCCCCAGGTTGTATTGCGGAATGGCGTTTGGGTGATGCTGAATGTGGCCAAAGACAGGCTCCAGAGAGCCTTTGAGATGGAAAACCGTTTGCAGATCGCGGGTGACTTGCCCCTGAATTTGGGACGCTTTTTGCTTCAGAATTTCGGGATAATGGGCGCCCCCAATAAAATTACTAAGCAGCACATGCCCTTGGGGGGCTCGTTCCGGAAACAGGCTGCTGGCCCAGATAGCACCCAGGAGCGGCATGTTTTCCTTGCGGGGAATCAGGCAGCCAAAGCCATCCAAAGCATGCGGGATTTGTTCAGCCCGAAAGCCCAAATGGGCCACCGCCAAACTGCTATAAGGAATGTGCCGGAGCAAGGTGGCCGCATCGGGTGTCAGGGTGTCCAGTAATGCGGCGGCCACAAAGGCAGGCACGGCCAGAATAATGTTCTGAGCCTGTATGATTTCCCCGTCGTTCAGCCGCACTTGGTAACTTGCAGCGCCTATTTTTTCGATGGCTTGAACCGGGCACTGCAAACGAATGGCTTGGACGGGCAGGGCTTGAGCCAAGCTGTGGGTGAGGGTTTGCAGCCCACCATTCAGGCTCATGAGTTGCATTTTGGGTTTGGGATGAGTGGGATCTTTTTTAGGACGATGACGCAAGCCCTGAAAAATGCTGCCATACTCCTGCTCCCACTGCCACAGCTTGGGGAACACGGCGGGCATACTCAGGGTGTTTACATTGCCAGCGTAAATGCCGCTAATAAAGGGATCGACCAGATTCTCCACAACTTCTCGCCCCACCCGGTGCGTTAAAAAACCGGCCACGCTCATGTCATCGGCCTGGCATTTGGGCTGGAACGGTTCTTTCAGCAATCGGAATTTGGCCCACGGTGACAGCACCGGAGTGGTCAGGGCTTGCCACGGTTTTTGCGGCTGAACGACG
>DAIDMR010000159.1 GCA_027448865.1 Vampirovibrio sp. | reverse complement strand
GGCCACACTGCTGTCCACCCCACCACTCATGGCGACGGCGACTCGTTTTGGGGTTGCTGGCAGAAAATTCAGTGACATAAAAGGGGGCAATCAGCCTTGAAGCATTTTCTTGCCGGGGCGGGACAAGTAGTAGGAAACGGCCAGAAAGACCGTTGGGATTAGCCATAAGGCTCCCCGGTGGATGGTGCTGATTATATCAAAGTAATGCTTGGCTGGCATGGTGAAGTCCGCCAAAACAAACATAACCAAGCCTTTCAGCAAACCGGGCATCAAAATCAGGGCGTAGCAAACCAGCCAGACACTCAGTAACTTTCTGACAAACCCGTGAAAATCTTTCATCGCCAATATCCTTTTTACTGTAAACGCCCTGACTTAAACCCAGGGCGAAGCCCAAAAGCTTGATTCCTACATCCATTGGCCGTTACTCGACCGGCAATACACAGTGAGGTTTATACAATAAAAAAAGAAGCATGATAAGAGTTGCTTCCATTTCGGGTAAGCAGAAAAAGAGACAAGTCCCAAAACGCCAAGACCCTGAAAAAAGGCATCCGTTTTTTGATTTTTAAATATCCTCCACTAGAATGATATGGATTAGCCCAAAGGGGTGATAAAGTATTTACAGTTGGTGGCATAAAGATCACAGACTTCTAATCGAATGGCGTCATACCTTATGACGACAGGCAGCTGGTTAAAAGTCCAACTGAGTCAGGCAGTGCCCTCAACCTTTAGAACTTGTCTTTATAGTCTTTAGCTAGAACATTCCCAACAACCAAAAGCCCCTCAGAGCTAGAATCCGAGGGGCTTTTTTTTATCTGACTGAAGCGTTTGGAAACGGCCTAGGACAAGACCTCGCCATCCAGCTCCTTGTTCAGGTTGCTATTCCAGAAGCCGTAGCCGAAATACAGGGCCATGCCCAGCAGGAACCAGGCGCCAGTGACCACCCAGGTGAACAGGGGCAAGCCCGTCATCACGTACAGGCAGCCCAGCGTCCCCAGAATGGGGAAAGTCAAGCCGAAGGGAGCCTTAAAAGGGCGGTGACGGTTGGCATCGGTGAAGCGCAGGATAGCCACCCCAATGCACACAATCATGAACGCGCCCAGGGTTCCGATGTTGCACATTTCAGCCAGCAGGTTGATGGGCAACAAGCCGCCACCGATGGCCACAAAAGCGCCCACCAGCAGGGTGCAGACGTGGGGGGTCTGAAACTTGGGGTGAATTTTAGCCAGCGCAGCGGGCAGCAGGCCGTCCCGGGCAATGGCGTAGAAAATACGGGTACCACCCATTTGCAATACCAGCAATACCGAACTCAAACCGGCAATAGCGCCGATGCTGACCAGCCAGGACGCCCACGGATAGCCCATGTACTTCATGGCGCCCACCACAGCGGCCTCTTTATTAATCTCGTGCAGGGGCACAATTCCGGTAATCACTGCGGTCACCAGGATGTAGAGCAAGGTGCAAATGGCCAGGGAGCCCATAATGCCAATAGGAATATCCCGCTGGGGATTCTTGGTCTCTTCAGCCGCGGTAGAAACGGCATCGAAACCAATGTAGGCAAAGAAAATAGTGGACGCACCGGTGATAATCCCGTTGAACCCATTGGGGGCAAAGGTTTTCCAGCCATCCGCAAACCAGTTGTGCTGTAACACATCCATGTGGCCGCCAAACAGGAACAAGGCCCCGATGAGAATGAACAACAACACCACAAAGGTTTTTACAAACACCATCACCGCGGCGGTACGGGCGCTTTCAGAGACACCCACCAGCAACAGGGCGGTCACTGCCAGCACGATAAAAAAGGCGGGAAGATTGAAAGCGCTTTGCACCAGCAGGATTTTCTCTTCGGTGGTGAAGGGAATGACAAAAGGAATGGCCTTGAGGACAATGGACATATCCACAGTCTTCAATCCCTCCCGGGAAACAGTGTCAATGGTGTTGCTGACCAGCCAGCTGGGCAAGTGAATGTGGAAAGCCATGGCCAGAAATTCCTTGATACTGCCCGTCCAGCTGACGGCGACCGCCATGTTGCCCACGGCGTACTCCAGCACCAGCGCCCAACCAATGATCCAGGCCACAAACTCGCCCATAGTGGAAAAGGCGTAGGTGTAAGCGGAACCGGAAATAGGCGCCATGGCGGAAAACTCGGAATAGCAAAGGGCGCAAAAGCTGCAAATAATACCCGTCAAGACGAAAGATACGGTCAAAGCGGGACCTGCGGCAGCATGATCAGGAGAACCAACGGCAGCGGCACCCGTCAAGGCAAAAATACCGGCCCCAATCATGGCCCCAACACCAAAAATAATCAGGTCAAAAGCACTCAGGGTCTTCTTCAACTGGTGCTCCTGATTGGCGTTATCGGCCAGGATTTTGTCCAGGTTCTTGGTACGAAAGAGTCTGGACAATAATGATCGCTGCTTGACGCTAGCTATTCCTGACATAAAGTGGGAACTCCCTTGAATTTGTGTACTTTTTATATCCACGCTGAGCCTTTTATCGACTCGTAAAACCCGCTTCAGACAGCGATTGACGAAAACCCGTAAATTCAGCCAGCTGTGACATATTTTTGCTTTATAAATTCGGAACATATCACAAAAGCAAACAACACTCCATCAGGGGTGGATGCCCGCCCGAATCCATCGTGGGCCCTTGTTCCTTATAAAAAAAGAAAAACACCGTAAAAGTGCTGATTCCGGAGCGACTTGTAACGGAGCATTTACAGGGCAAAGCTCAAAATTTCACCCGGATGGGTGAGCGTTCCGTCAGACCGATTTCTCCGCCGCCACCCGATGGCCCGCATCAAAAAACAAATTCATAAATAAAAACGATTAAACCAGCCCAAAAATGGGTAATGATTTAAAAAGGTTTGCTGCAAAACCGTTTGGTTAAACACCTGGCACTCCTGCCCAATCGAAGGATCATCGCGCATGAGTAGCAACTATTCTCTGGGTGGCGTTGGCGGTTTCAACTCCGGCTTCGACGTCAATGGCATTATTTCCCAGTTACTGGCCATGGAGCAACGCCCCATCACTTTGATGAGCCAGAAAAAATCAACCATCAGCAAGCAGCAAGCGGCTTATACCAGCATTCAAAATAAAGCCCGGAGCCTGTTTTCCGCCATCGATCAGCTGGCCCGTCGGGACGTGGCCACCCAAAAAACCATGTTTGAGAACATGAAGGCGACCACCTCTGACAGTAACTCGGTCACTGCCAGCGTTTCCAGCAGCGCCGCGGCGCAAACCCTGAATGTGGAAGTCCTGGCCCTGCCCACGGCCACCACAGCAACCAGCACCCAGGGAGTGGGTCGTTTTGATGCCGCCATGACCAACACGGAATTGGGCATTAGCGCCGGGAATTTTACCCTGTACACCCAGGTTGGGGCCACCAAGAAGGCTTATCAGATTACCATCGCTGACGGGGATACCATGGGCGACATTATGGCCGATATGCAAACGGCCATTCAGACCGATATCCCCGGCGCCACCGTGAGCATTGTAGACGGGAGAATCCAGATCAATCGCGGCGGTTCGGGAAACGCGGTGACCTTTGGCGCAGGCGGCGATACCAGTAACTTTTTAGAGAAAACCTTCCTCAACACAGCCGTAGCAGTCAATGAGGGCGGCGTTTTCACTACCACGGCCTCCCAACGGGTCAGCACCGTCAACCGGGATACCGCCGTGACCACAGCCGGGGCCAACTTAGCGACCACCGTGAACGCCAACAGCCAATTTAAAATCAATGGCGTTACCTTTAACGCCGATGGCAAGTCCATTAACACCATCATTGATGAAATCAACAAGTCTGAAGCCGGGGTCACGGCCAGCTTTAACCGGGGTACCAACAGCTTTCAGTTAACGGCCAAGGGCACCGGCAGCAATCTAATCAGTATGGAAGATTTGCCCGGTGGAAACTTCCTGCAAGCCATGAAACTGATCAACGGTACCGATGCCATTTCCTCCCAAAAGGCGGGCAATAACACCAAGTTTGTGCTGAATGGCCAAACCCTGTACGCCACAGGTGATACGGTGGATGAAACGGTGACCGGCCTGACCGGCGTGACCCTCAACCTGAAAAAAGTGGCCGCAGGAACCACCACCCAGATTACCATCCAGAAAGACAACGACGCCATCGTCAACCAGGTGGATGACATTATTAAAAAATACAACAGCCTGATTGATGAAATCGCCAAGCAAACCAAGATTGACACAGAGGCCAGCAAAACCGGGGCCAGCGCTTCCAACGGCCCTTTGGCGGGCGACAGCCGGATTAAAAGTTTCAGAAACCAGCTCCGCTCCATTTTTACCCAGTCCGTGGGTGGAGATTTAGCAAACACCGCCTTTGAAAGCTTGCAAATGGTTGGAATTTCCTCCAGTCCCAAAGCGCTTGGAAGCTCCGATACCACTGATACCACCGATGCAAACAACTCAGAAGGCGATAGCAATTCCAATTCCTCAACCAACAACAATACCAACAATACGTCCAGTACCAGTTCTTCAGCCTCCGCGAATGGCAAGCTGTATCTGGATAAAAACGCCCTGCGCGCCGCCTTGAGTGAAGATCCCGAAAAGCTCAAGCGGCTGTTCATCGCTCAGGATTTGCCGGTAGGGGCCACTGGCGTCGATGATGGGCTGGATGGCACCTTTACCAAACTGCAACGCTTCCTGACGGACAAAACCTACACCGATGGCACTGGCAGAACCGGATTTGGCGCCTTGTACAATCTGGGAGACTCCGGCAAAGGCCTGTTCGCCACCTATCAGGATTCTGCGGGAAAGCGGATTAAAGCCATTGAAAACAGTATAGAACGGGCCAATGACCGACTGGCCATCAAGGAAAAAACCTTGCGTCAACAGTTTCTGGCCATGGATCGCATGGTGGGACAATACCAACGGCAAGGAACGGCACTGGCAGGGCTCTCTGCCCAATTAGGCCGATAGGCTGTGACGGAAACTATACGGGGGAGAAGCCCAGCGGTTCCGGGCGTTTTTGACTTGCGCCATTCACGCATGAATGGAACCCTTCCCTAAAGGGATTTTGAACACCTGAGGGAATTTGCCTGTTGCGTATTGCCTGCTGCGCCGCCAGCCTCTCCACTGAATAATGGACATTCCACCCAAAAGCTGGACTTTCCGGCAAATGTGTCGACATCCCAAACAACAGGAAAGACACGATCGTGGAGACCACTTCCATGTTTGGATTCATTCGACTCAACCCGAATCATTTGCAAAGCAACCCGGCAGCAGCCCGGCAGGACATTCTGGTCAGTAGTGAGGACATTTACCGTTTCGATCGAGGTCTGGAACCAATCCTGCTATTAAGGAAAGGTTTTGAGCTGACCCCGGAGGAGTTGCCTCGCTTTCTGAAAAGCGGCGCCCAACCCCACCAGTTCCATTACAAGCACACCGGGCACAGCCTGGCCAAAGCCCCGGTAAACGCCCAAGACATTCGCCGGCAACACGGAATGGGCAACTCCATTCTGAATCCTTTTAAACGACTGCAAAAATCGACCCAGATACCCTACAAACAGGCCCTCATCATTGAGCCGGATCACAAACACATGAAGCGACTGGTGGACTGCCTGTTTGTGTGCGGCATCCCGCTGGATCAGATTCATCCGGTGCGGGTGATTTCCAGTGTGCCCTGGGCCGTGGAAAAATACCGTCCGCAAATTCTGGTGGCCAACTATGAGCTGTCTAACCCCATAGACGGGCTGAGCCTGTTGCAGATTTTCGCAGGGCTCTCCTTTGTGGAAACCCTCATCCTGATTACCCCCCCGCATATTGATCTGTCCGATGAGGAACAAGTCGCCTTGCAACGCATCAACCAGAATAAACGCATTAAACTGCTGACCCGGCCAGTCAACCGCTTTGATCTGCAACTGCTGCTGAACGAAGCCAACCACCGGCCAAAGCGCAGTCTGACGCGTACCATTGAAAAACCCGTAGCCTGAGCCTTAGTAGCCTGAGACTTTATCGAAGCCAGCCATGAACAAATTCACCTCGGGAGCCCACGAACTGATCCTGAAGCGCATTCGGGACATCCCATCCTTGCCGGATGTGGTGAATCGTATTCTGGCCATTATCAACCAGCCCAATACCCCGGCTTCGGAAATCGCCAAACTGATTTCCTATGACCCCGGCCTGACTTCCAAGGTGCTGCGTATGGTCAACTCGGCCGCCTATGGTTTCCAGCGACAAATCAGCTCCATCCAGCATGGCATCATGATTCTGGGTTTCACCAACGTGCGGGGACTGGTGCTGAGCGCCAGTATTTTTAAACTGTTCGAGGGACACACCCATCCCGGTGGCCTCAATCACCAACAGTTCTGGGAGCATTCTCTGGGGACGGCCGTGGCCGCCAGACTGCTGGCCAAATCTCTTGGAATGGCCGATAGCGACGACGTGTTTAGCGCCGGCATGCTGCACGACATTGGCAAAGTGGTGCTGGATGTGTATTTCAAGCAGGATTACAGCCAGGTACTTCATCAAGCCCGGCTCAAAGGGCTCCCACTGCATGGGTTGCCCTTTTACCAGCTGGAGGAATCCGTTTTAGGGGTGAATCATGCCAGCATTGGCAATTATCTGGCCAGTAAGTGGAAATTGCCGGTGGGCATCAGCGAGGTCATTCTGTACCATCACCAACCGGCCCAGGCGGAGTCCTGCCCCCGTCTGGTGCATCTGGTGGCCCTGGCCAACGAGTTGGCCGTAGTGCAGTATGAACAGCAGGGCATATACAGCCGGGAACATTTCAGCCCGGCGCTGATGGATTATTTCGGGCTGGATGATGCCCTTTTGGAACAATACCTGCAAGCCCTGAAAACCGAGATGGATTCCGCCCAAGAGTTGCTGAACGCTATTTCCACCCGGTAATTGCTTTGTAAATTTTTCATACAGTTTCTGTCCAAACATTCAAGAGAGTTGCCCAATCTCTCGATAAGCAGACTATGTTGAAGCGTTCTTTTGTTTGCTTGCTGTCTGGCCTTTTTCTGGTGGCTCTGCTATCTCCCGCAGCCAATGGGGATTACTACGGGGATGGGGTCAGTGCCTACAAAGGCAAAAATTACAGTCGGGCCGCCCAGCTTCTACAGGCCAGCCTGAGCGAACAGGGCAAACCCAACCCGGATGCCCTGTTTTATCTGGGCCTGACCTACGCCCAAATGAAGCGCTATGAAGAAGCCCGCAAAGCCTTTGAATATGTGATTCAGCTGGTGCCGCCCAGTCACGAACTGGCGGCCAAATCCCGAAATAACATCAGCTACCTGACCAGTCAGCAAATCACCCTAGCCAGTAACAGCGGCAAGGCCAACCAGGTCATCAAAACCGCCTTGTCCCGAACCAGCAAGGACAACTATCTGACCCACGTCATCACCAATGGAAAAATCGTCCATTTCTCCACCCGGAAAATGCCGCTCAAAGTCTACATCAGCAATGGATTTCACGTCAGCGGCTGGAACGCAAGCATGAAGCAAGCGGTTAACAGCGCCATGCGCCGATGGCAATCGGCCTCCGGGGGTAAAGTTTCGTTTGTGCAAACCACCAACGCCAGTCAGGCCGACATTACGGTGCGCTGGCAAAAAAACTTCTCCGATAACATTCTGGGAGTCAGCCCCTTTCAATCGGTGGGAGACACCATCATTCGCTCCGACATTACTTTGGCCGTTTATTATCCCAACAGCAACCAGCCCATTCCATACAGCAGTCTGGTGACCATTGCCACCCACGAAATGGGGCATGCCCTTGGTCTAAAGGGCCATAGTCCCTACCCGGACGATGTCATGTACTACTCCACCAGCCACACCGGCGATCAAGCCCTCAGCCAGCGGGACATCAATACCATTGGCATGTTGTACAAATTAAACGCCGATGTGCAGAACAACACCAGCGGCAGCACCGCCCAAACCCAAAAATCCTATGAGCTTTACCAACTGGGGGTGCAGGCCCAAAAACAAAATCGCGTCGCGGAGGCCATGGCCTGCTACCGGCAAGCCCTGCTACTGAACCGGGATCTGGTGGAGGCCAAGTTCAACCTGGGAGCCTTGCTGATTAACGAAGGCAACCGTTTGGTACGCAGCAAACAACTACAGGCTGCCCAAAAAAACTTTGAAGAGGCCAGTCAACTCTACACCGAAGTCAGTCGTCACCGTACTCCTCCCAACGGCACTCAGGAAAACCTGCAAATCGCCAAAAGCAACCTCAGTCTGGTCACCCAAGCCCTGCAACCATAAGGCCGACCCATGAATTTCCCTTCCCGCTGGAGGAATCCGTTTTAGGGGTGAAT
>DAIDMR010000158.1 GCA_027448865.1 Vampirovibrio sp. | reverse complement strand
GCATAAAGTACTTGAAGCCTTTGCCCTCTTCGCCCAACAGATTTTCCGCCGGAATCCGGGCGTTATCGAATTGCAGCGTCCCCCAGTCGGACCCCCGCATGCCCAGCTTCTCGTCCTTGGCCCCCAGAGAAAAACCCGGCGTGTTCTTCTCAAAGATAAAGGCGCTGATGCCTTTGGTGCCCACGCCTTTTTCAGTCACGGCAGTGGCGATAAAGGTTTCCGCGTAGTTGGCGTTGGTAATAAATATTTTGGTGCCGTTCAGCACATAATGATCGCCCTGCTTCACCGCCGTAGTCTCCGTGCCTCCGGAGTCCGACCCGGCATTGGGTTCAGTCAGGCCGTAAGCGCCCAGGCGTTTTCCAGCGCATAAATCGGGTAAATACTTCTGCTTCTGGGCCTCATTCCCAAACAGGTAAATGGGCATGACCACCAGTGAAGTATGGGCGGCCACCCCCAAGGCTGTGGAAGCACAGACCCGGGCCAATTCTTCCACGGCAATGGCGTAACTCAGGTAATCCGCCCCGGCCCCACCGTACTGCTCCTCCACGGGTAAGCCCAGCAGTCCCATTT
Organism: Vampirovibrio sp.; assembly: GCA_027448865.1. Lineage (GTDB taxonomy): Bacteria > Cyanobacteriota > Vampirovibrionia > Vampirovibrionales > Vampirovibrionaceae > Vampirovibrio. Next base: position 4,176 of record DAIDMR010000158.1, on the reverse strand, counting down.
CCGCCATTTCCTGAAAGGTTTCCACCGGGAACCGGCAGTTCTTGTCAATTTCTGCGGCACGAGGCTCCACGGTGCTAACGGCATAGTCCCGAACCATATCGCGAATCATGCGCTGTTGTTCGGTTAACCCCCATTTGTCCTCACTAACGTCTACGGTAAGGGCCATGCTGCCTCCTTAATCTATAACGTCCGCCTATATACTCTAAAAGGCGGCTGATTCATAAAACGATTCAAAAATGCTTGCTGCGCTCAGACCCGCACTCATTCAGCAAAGCGTCCATTGGATGTACCTCTATTGTACGTCATTCTGAAAGTCATTTTGAATTCCAGAGCCCCCGGTTTCGGTCATTCCAATAAAAAAACCTGCCTGTCAAACCTGCCAGACCTAACCGAGTTTACCCATCACTTCAACGTATTGGATAACAAACACTATACGGACTCAACAGGACAATTCAATGCCCTGAGTCCGGAACGCCTGTTTGCCAAAAGCATCAGGCTTCATTATTCTGAAAGCACACTCAGGAAAAAATCGCAGCAAGTTGATATCAGTAAACGATGGGATTTCAGGTTCATGAGCCAAAACGCCGCTTCCACCACCTTTATCAAAACCTTTCCGGTTGGCCCGTTGCAGTGCAACTGCACCATTATCGGCGATAAAGTCAGCGGGGAGGCCATTCTGGTAGACCCGGGCGGTAGCCCGGAGCACATTATGAAAGTTTTAGACGAGGCAGGCTTGCGGGTGACCCGCATTATCCATACCCACGCCCACTTCGATCACTTTCTGGCCGCCGGGCAAATCCACGAGCAAACGGGCGCCCCGCTGTGCTTGCACCCGGAAGACAAGCCCCTGTGGCAAAATCTGGAAATGCAGTGCAGCCGCTTTGGCGTCCCCTTTGAACCGGTTCCCGAGCCGCAACACTGGCTGGAGCATGAGGAGCCCTTAAAGGCAGGCAGCGTTGCCGGTCAGGCCCTGTTCACCCCGGGCCACACCCCCGGCTCCATGAGTTTCTGGTTTGAGGACAATAATCTACTGATTGCCGGGGACACCCTGTTTAAGGGAGCCATTGGACGAACCGATCTGTGGGGTGGCGATTATCCAACCATTGAGCGCTCCATCCAGTCACAACTGTATACGTTAAACGAAAGCGCCACGGTTATCACCGGCCATGGCCCCTCCACCGTGCTGGGCGATGAAATGCGCCACAATCCGTACGTGCGGGCCCTTCCCAAATAATGCGTGTCCCACCGGCGTCTTTCAGGCTGTTACTGACAAACACGCATCGCCAGATAATTTTCAGCGCCTGATTCTGATGACCTAATTTTGATGAATGGGTAAGGTGACAACAAACGTGGTGCCCACACCCACCTGGCTGTGCGCGGTGACATGACCGTGATGCCGATCCACGATTTTTTTGACAATGGCCAACCCCAACCCGGAGCCGCCCCCATAGTCCTGCTCTCCATGCAGACGCTCAAACAGGGTAAAAATACGGTCCAGATACTTTTCATCAAAACCAATGCCGTTATCCTGCACCCGAATCTCACAGAACTGCTCGTTGAGGGCAACCGCAGACACCTCTATCACCGGCGGAACCCCCGGTCGATGAAACTTGAGCGCGTTCCCGATCAGGTTCTGCAAAACCTGCTGCATCTGCACACCGTCGGCGTCGATGGTTACCATGGGCCCCAGTATGATTTTACCGGCGTTTTCCCGGATGACCCCCTCCAGGTCAGAAATCACCTCTTCAGCCACCTGCTTTAAATCCACCGGCACAAAGGGCTTCCCCTTGCGACTGATTCGGGATAACGCCAGCAAATCGTTAATCAGGGCCTGCATTTTTGCGCTAGCCCGCTGCATGCGGTTCAGATAATCGAGGCTTTCATCATCCAGCCGATCGGCCAAAGACGTCTTTAAATAATCTCCAAATAGCATGACCTTGCGCAACGGGGCCTGCAAATCGTGAGAGGCAACCGTGGCGAATTGCTCCAGCTCCTTGTTGCTGAATTCCAGTCGGGCCGCGTAATTTTTGAGGGCCTGCTCACTCAATTTCAGTTCCCGGGTCAATCGATCTCGCAAGGCCTCACTGCGAACCGCCAGAATCAGATTGGCGCAAGCCGCCAGATAGGGTTCCAGGTTATCCGCCAGATCCGCTGAGTATCCCTGCGGTCGATTGGCCAGACCCACCATGCCAATCAGTTGCTCTCCCTTGTAAATGGGCAGCCCCATAAAGGCGTTCAGGGGTGGATGCCCGTGAGGCAGACCGCCTCGACGAGCATCGTGGGCGGGATCGTTGGAAATCACAGGTTGTCCCGTTACCATAACGGCACCAAACAAGGTCTTGAGATTATGGAACTCCATCCCGTTTTCCAGACTTTGCTGATAGAGACGGTTGGTTTCCTCGTTCCAAGAAATATCGGTCAAAAAATCGGTTTTGAGGTATGGATGGCCCTCACTATCCGTAAACACTTCCCCGATAAATCCGTACTCACTGTTGGTATGCTCCAGCAAACGATTCAACAGGTTTTTAAAGACCTGCCGGTTATCCTGCGTCCCGATAAACTGGTTTTGGGCGTCACTGATAATGTGGATCAGGTTATAGCTTTTTTCCAGCTCCTCCAGCACTTTCTGCTCTTGCTGGTGCAAGTCCAGCTGGTAAAAGACCAGACCCAGGTAATTGGCCACATCCTGTAGCGCCATCAGGTCATCGTCTGACCAGAAATTGGCACTGGAGCAATGCTGGACATTCAAAGCGCCGTAAATCTTGCCCAAATAACGCACCGGCAAACGAAAGTAGGATCGAATGCGATACCGTTCCAGCAAAAGCGATTTCAACTCGGACAAGGCGGCCTCGGCCTGATCCACCGGAACGGACGCATCCGTCAAACACCGCGCCATACTGTCCATGAACCCCTCAACAGAGGTAATGGGTGTGGACAGCGCTTTCAGGCAGTCCGTGAGATGAAGTCTGGTCAATTCCGACAATGCCGGTGAAAAATCCGAAGGCAGGAACGGCAAAATATCCTCAGAGGTTCGATACTGATAGGATACCTCCATCGAAGTACCGCCCTCCTCCGGATGAGGCTTGTAGTAAACCAGCAGGGCCCGATCGGCTTGCATTTGCTGGCCAACCAGACGGATGGCCTGATCGATGACCCAGTGTACATCCCGGGCCTGCGACGCCAGCTCCAGAATGTTTCGGTTCAGTCGCTCCCGCTCCAGATTTTTTTGCAAATCCCGTTGGGCCTGCTTTTGCCGGGAAATATCCATAATCAGCACCACTGCCGAACCGGTATCCCCTTCCCCCAGCGTGGCCACCGTGACCAGCGCATCCATCCGGCTACCGTCTTTGCGGAAGTACTGCTTCTCGAAGGCCCGGTATATCCCGGTGGTCTTTAACTGCGAAACCATGTCGTGGCTGAAATCAATATACTCCGGCGGCGTAATACGCCACATATTCAGCCCCTTGACCAAATCATCCCGGGTAAAACCGGTCATCTGCTCGAAGGCCTGATTAAAATCCAGTATCTGGCCATCCATTTGTGTGTATAAGATACCAATCAGGTTGGCATCCATAATCCGCTGCATGCGCAAGCTGGACTGCCGCTCCTCGGTGGCGTCAATGGCCAGTAAAATATAGCCCATAAACTGACCATCCGGCTGAAAACGTGGAACCCCGTTATTTCGGAGAAAACGAACGGCGCCATCGGGACGAACCGCCCGATACTCAAAAGTAAACGGCTGTTGTCTGGGAATGGCCGCATTGTAAATTTCCTTGACGGCTGGTAGCTCTGAGGGGTGAACAAACCGCATCCAACCCTTTTCCACCAGCTCCTGATTAGACTCGTTGGCGAAGTCCTGACAGGACCGGTTGTAATAGACAGCGTTTCCATGGGTGTCGGTCAGCACAATGAAAGCAGGCGTGGCATTCGCCAGAATCTCGAAACGGGACTCGCTTTCCGCCACCTGCTGGCGCACGTCCCTTAATTCCGTCATATCGGAAACCAGACCCACCACACGCGGCAGGCCCCCATCCCGTCTGGGTATCACGCTGGCGCGAACATACAACAGACGGTAAGCGCCATTGGAATGCCGCATGCGCATTTCAAACTCATACAACTTTTGCTCACTCAGGCTAACCCGGGCAAAAGACTGCAAAAACGCCACGTCATCCGGAT
>DAIDMR010000157.1 GCA_027448865.1 Vampirovibrio sp. | reverse complement strand
CCCGGCAGGCCAACGCCGAGGAACTCAGCGCCCTCACTTTGCAGCGGCTCAAGCGCATGTTGGCCTTGGGCGTGACCACCGTGGAAGTGAAAAGCGGCTACGGGCTGGATTTTGAGAGCGAGCTGAAATGCCTGCGGGTGCTTCAGGCCCTGCGGGCCCAAGCGCCGGTGGATATCGTGCCTACCTACATGGGGGCGCATGACATTCCGCCAGAATATCAAGGGCGAACGGATGCTTACGTGGATCAGGTGTGTGAGGTGCAAATTCCGGCGGTGGCTGAGCAAAAATTGGCCGACTTTTGCGACGTGTTTTGCGAAAAAGGGTACTTCGATGTGGCCCAGTCCCGGCGCATTTTGGAAACGGCCCGCCAGCATGGGCTGAAGCTGAAAATTCACGCCGAGGAATTTTGCGATTTGGGCGGGGCCAGGCTGGCCGGGGACTTACAGGCCACTTCGGCGGATCATTTATTGCATGTCTCCGATGACGGCATTGCCGCCCTGAAAGCCGGAGGCACCGTGGCCACCTTACTGCCGGGGACAGCGTTTTATCTGCGCATTCAAGAATACGCCCCGGCCCTGAAGCTGATAGCTGCTGGGGTGCCCGTGGCCTTGGCCACCGATTTTAACCCCGGTAGCTGCGTGCTTGATAACCTGCAATTGATTATGACTCTCGCTTGCCTGCAAATGAACATGCCGCCGGTTGAAGTAATCAAGGCGGTAACAATAAATGCCGCTCAAGCGCTGAACTTACAGCACGATCGGGGGAGTTTGACCGTGGGTAAACGGGCCGATGCCGTGCTGTTTGACATCCACAGTTACAACGAGCTGTTGTATCGGGTGGGCAGTAATTTAGTGACCGATGTCTATGTGGCCGGTCAGCACTTTCCCCGCATGCAGCTAGAGTCCCAATTGCAGCCTGTCGCCTGAAAAATGGCAAGTGGTTCGCTGAATCGGCAAAACCGCTTATTTTAATCCTCTATTTCCGCAGAATGACCTGATCCAGCCCGTCCACTTCTTGCAGTTGCACGTTGACCCGCTCCTGCTTGGCGGTGGGAAGGTTTTTACCCACAAAGTCAGGACGAATGGGCAATTCCCGGTGTCCCCGATCCAGTAATACCAATAATTGCACACTGGCCGGGCGTCCGTAGCCGTTCAGGGCATCCAGAGCGGCCCGCACGCTGCGTCCGCTGTAAAGGACGTCATCCACCAGCACCACTTTTTTGCCGGTCAGCTCCACGGGTACATAACTTTCCGAAGCGGGCTTGAAGGTTTGGGCTGTATCATCCCGGTACAGGGTAATATCCAGGTAGCCCACGGGAACGGTTTTGCCTTCGAGTTCTTGCAGTAGTTTGGCCACCCGCTCGGCCAGGGGTTTGCCCCGGGTGATAATCCCCAACAGCACCACGTGCTCAATGCCCTGATTGCGTTCAATGAGTTCATGGGCCAGCCGTTTTAAGCTGCGTTCAATATCGCTGGCGTTGAAAATAACCACTTCGTTGGGCTTCTCGGTTGGCATGGAGGCT
>DAIDMR010000156.1 GCA_027448865.1 Vampirovibrio sp. | reverse complement strand
GTCACCCTGATTCAGAACGAGCAATTGATCGATCTCAAGCAAGCCCGGCACCCCCTGTTGGTGCTGCAAACCCGAAAAGACCCGCTCAAGTCGGTGGTGGCCAACGATATTCAACTGGGCCTCACCGGGGATCGTACCATGGTGGTCACTGGCCCCAACACCGGCGGCAAAACCGTTCTGCTGAAAACAGTTGGCCTGTTTGCCTGTATGCTGCGGGCCGGGTTGCACCTGCCGGTGGGCGAACAGTCCCGCATGTCCCTGTTTACCAACGTGCTGGTGGACATTGGCGATCAGCAAAGCATCGCCCAGAGTTTATCCACCTTTTCCGCCCATATCCAGCGTTTAAAGTCATTTTTGGCCGATGAGACCGACTTGCGCCAAGGGTTGGTGCTGATTGACGAGATTGCCGCCGGGACCGACCCCGCCGAAGGGGCTGCCCTGGCCAAAGCGGTGCTGGACGAGCTGTATCAGAAAGGCGCTTTAACCATCGTTACCACCCACCTGGGGGAACTGAAGCTGGATGCCCACCAGCATCAGGGGTTTGTGAACGCCAGTGTTGAGTTTGACGCCGAAACCCTCAGCCCCACCTATCGCCTGATGATTGGGGTGCCCGGTGCCAGCAATGCCATTACCATCGCCGAAAAACTGGGCTTAAAGGAGAGCGTCATACGTCGGGCCAGAGCCGGGTTGAGCGCACCGGCCCGGGAATCCTCCGATTTATTGCAAGAGCTGGAAACCCGCAATCGCCAATTGGAAGAGGAACTGCAACGGGCTCGTTCCTACCGACTGGAAGCGCAAGAGACTTATGAAAAACTGGAGTTTGAGCGGCAAAAGCTGGAAGCGGACAAGCGCCAGACTCTCAAGCAGTTCCAAACCAGCCTGAAAAGCCGCATTCACGATCTGGAAAACCAGTTAAAGGAAATGCGTAAGGCCGCCCTTCAAGGGCAGGTGAAGTATCCCGAAAAAATGGCGGGTAAACTGAAAGCCATGGGCAAAAAGGCGGATGAGGCCTTTTTCGAGAGTCGGGAAAGCATTGGCGATGTGGTTCGTCTGAAAGTGTCCGATTTAAAACTGGGTGAAACGGTCACCAGCCGTCAACTGGAAGTAACCGGCGAGATCATTGCCATTGACAGTGGATCTAAAGAAGTGACCCTGCAAGTGGGCATTCTGCGCATGACCGTGCCGGTGTCGGATCTGGAGCGCCCTTATAAATCCCGACTCCCTCAAAAGCAGCAACCCAAAGCCAAGCATCTGGAGCGCAAAAAGCGGGTGGACGAGGGGGCCTCGGTTCTGGATGAGCCGCTTGACCCGAGCCTGAGCTGTGATGTGCGGGGCCAGCGGGCCGATGACGCCTTGCTTCAGGTAGAAAAATTTCTAGATGAAGCCATGATGGCAGGCTATCAGGCCGTGGCCATTGTGCACGGTCAAGGTACCGGGGCGCTGAAAAAGCAAATCCGCCAGTACTTATCCGGCTCCAGTTACGTGAAGCGCTATTACCCAGCCCAGGCCACCCAGGGGGGCGACGGCAAAACCATCATTGAGCTGGCCAGCTAAAGCAAACCTTCAAATTGGTCATTCCCGCGCAGGCGCGAATCCAGTTTATAGAAGTGCGTCTTTGCCAAAAAATGCTTACCCTACAATCGAACTCTGGATTCCCGCCTGCGCGGGAATGACAAGTAGCACGATAGGGAATGGATAGCGTGGTAGGGGATGACGCGCTAATGAAGGCATTGCGACTGGGAAGGGGCCGAAAAATTGAGACGAATCAAACCGTCGCGGCGGTCAAGGCGGGTTGATCGGTGGGCCCGGGCTCGCTCTGGGTGTGATCCAATTGCTGGTAGAGTTGCTGCATGGTCTGTTGCAAAACCGGATGCACCCATTGGGGGGCAATATCCAGCATGGGCAACAGGGTAAAACTGCGCTGGTGCATGCGGGGATGGGGCACCGTCAGGCGGGGCTCGTCAATAACCCGATCCTCGTAGAACAAAATATCAATATCCATGGTGCGAGAAGTGTAAACACCGGGCTCTGCCGGGGCTTCCAAATCCCGCTTACGGCCCAGACGGCGTTCAATGGACAGGCACACGTTCAGCAGCTCCTCAGGGGTAAATTCCGTATCAATGCCCACCACGGCGTTTACAAACCATTGGGGATCCCGATTTTCCCGAATGCCCACCGGTTCGGTTTCAAAAAAGCGGGAAATTTGCCGCAACCGAATGGCGCTGTGCGCCTGTAACAAGCCCAGCGCCTGTCGCACTTGTGCCGCTCGCTCTCCCATGTTACTACCCAACGCCACATACGCCCGCGCTGTCTGCTTCACGCCTCTGTCTCCTCTTGCCTCTCTTCTGGTGTCATGGTCATCTGTTCACTGTTGGATTGACCGTTTTTAGACCGTTTGCACCCTGTCTGGAGCTGGTAACGCATCCGGCACCACCATTTCACCCAACAGGGAAAAGGGCAATGCTTCCGTAATTTTAACTTGCACCAGCTGACCCACCAAGGCGTCTTCGCTAAACGGTGTATCGAAATTCACCACCTTATTGGTGCGCGTACGACCGGTCAAACGACTGGGATTGCGCTTGCTCTTGCCTTCCACCAGGATTTCCACGGTCTGGTCTAGGTATGGGCGATTCATCTTAAACGATTGCTCCCGAATGGCCGCAATCAGGATTTGCAAGCGCTCCTCTTTGACCGCCTCGGGGATTTCTTCCCCACGGGCTTCCCAAATGGCGGCAGGCGTTTGCTTACGAGGGGAATAAGCGGCGGTGTTGGCATTATGAATGCCCGACAAAGCCACGGATTCCACAGTGCGCTGAAACTGGGCCTCCGTCTCGCCGGGAAAGCCCACGATATAATCGCCACTCACTGCGGCGTTGGGCACCTTGTCATAAATTTTATGCACCAAATCGTAATACTGCTGGGCGGTATACCCTCGTTTCATACGGGCCAGAATCTCATCATCCCCCGCCTGCATAGGAATGTGAATATATTCCATCACCTTGGGCAGATCGGCCACGGCCTGAATAATGCGGTCATTCAAATCCAGCGGATGAGAGGTCATAAAGCGGATGCGCTCGATGCCCGCAATCTCGCTCAGTTCTTCCAGTAAATCGGCCAGCCCGTATTGGCGATCAGTAAAGTCTTTACCGTAAGAATCCACGGTTTGGCCCAGCAAGGTGATTTCCTTAAAGCCATGCGCGGCCAGATTTAGTACTTCCCGGATGATGGATTCCGGGGAGCGGCTGATTTGACGGCCCCGGGTGTAGGGCACCACGCAGTAAGTGCAGAAATAATCGCAGCCTTCAATAATGGTGACCCAGGCGGATATGTCACTCTCGCGCACAGGTGCCACATCATTAATGTAATCGTAGGTGCTGCGGGGCTTTTGACGATCCACGGCCAGAATATTGTTTTCCCCGTTGAACGCCTTGCGAACCAGTTCCGGTAACTCGTGAATATTCTGGGTGCCGAAAACGATGTCCACATAGGGGGCCCGCTTGAAGATAGTTTCCTTGTTCTGTTGGGACACACAGCCCGCCATGGCGATTTTAATGCGTGGGTTCTTGGCCTTCAGTTTGCCCCAAGCCCCCAGATAGCTGAAGGCCTTGTCTTCCGCCGAACCCCGAATTTGGCAGGTGTTCACAATCAGCAAATCGGCCTGCTCCCGATCCTCTACCCGCTCGAAGCCCTCGGTTCTGAGCAAGCCCAGCATCACTTCAGAATCGTTGAAGTTCATCTGGCAGCCCAGCGTTTCCAGGTAGACCTTGCGGGGAGGAGCAGTGGTAGTCATCAGACGTTTTCCAGCCAACCTTTTTTAGTCATTGAGTGAACATGTTGTTTTAGCAAGGATTTTTGCTTGTTTTAATCAGCATTCCTGAATGTGCAACACGTAGTAAACCATAGCAAAAACAAAGTCCCCCCTCAAGCAGAACCCTTGGGAAACAGGAATCCGCTGTAAAAAACCGGGGTAACGCAAAAACGCCTCCTGCATGCGGGAGGCGTTTGAATGAAGTTCGTCAGCAGACCTTAAACTTTTTCAATATTTCAATATTCAGTGCGTAGCCTACTGTTCAAGTTTAATCTGTCATTCCCGCGGAGGCGGGAATCCATTGTGCCTTCTTGTGTTATAGGGCATCCACTGATTGTTTAGGCTGGTACGCCCCTTGGTGCAGTGGATTCCCGCCTCCGCGGGAATGACAAATAGCACGCCAGGAGCCGCTTGCGTAACAATGAAAAAAGAGTCCGTTTAACCCAGCGCTTGCTGCACCCCGGTGAACCATTTCTCGTAGTTGGCTTCGTAGTTCAGGTCGCAATCCACACGGGGGTAAATGCGCTTGGCGCCCATTTTTTCCAGGAAACCATCAAAATCCTTGCCGCACTTGCAGAACTCGGGGTAAGCGGTGTCGCCCAGCGCCAGCACGCTGAATCCGGTTTTGCTCATATCCACCGTCTTCTTCTGGAACGCTTCCCACAGATCAATGCCATTGGAAGGCGGCTCGCCATCGCCCCACGTGCTGGTCAAAATAAGCACCTTATTGAAGCCGGGCAGTTGTTCCAGCTTGACTTGGGCCATGCTCACGGCCCGTGCGGTTTTACCGGCCTCTTTCAGGCGGTTTTCGGTCATCTCGGCCAAGCCTTGGGCCGTTCCGGTTTCAGAACCCCACAGCACCAGTATATCTACATCGCCAGCTACCATTTCAGCGGCGGGCGGAGCTTCGACCACTGCCTCAACCGGAGCGGCTGCTTCTGCGGCCATAGGCGCTTCGGCGGATTCCTGAGGCGCGGCGGTTTGCTGCAAGCGCTCGGCCGCTTCCCGCTCACGCTTTTCCCACGGGGCTTCCTGATGCTTTTTAGCCCGTGGGGCAGCAATTACGGCAATCAGCAGGAACACCAATGCCAAAAAAGGCGGCAGCCAGATGAGAAAAGCAGGAATTTGAGGGCTACCCATGCCCATGATAGCCATGCTGAGCAGTACACCCACCAAAATCGCAGGCCAGTACTGAAGATACCAGAAAGCCAAACCGGATTGTCCAGTCTCCGTGGGGGTGTTTACTTTTTGTTCGTGAGATTCGGGCGTACTCATTACAAATTCATCCTGCTGATTGGCTACATTAAATACTGCTATAAGCTAAACTGGGTCTAATCCGTACTCGCTGACTTTTATCCTATCTGCCATGACTGCGGGGAGAGAAGTTTAAAAACAGATACTGGCTGGTTACACCCGGCTTTTGACGTGGCGAGGTGCCTTTTCAGAATCACACCAAACGGCCATGCGGCTGTTTTTTTGAATAGAGTGATCCGCAAAAATCATAAGCCATCATTCCGGTTTCAGCAAGCCTTTCGCCCCCTGACAGACAGGCGGCACACGTTTCAGATTCTCAGGTACTTGCGGGTGGACGCAGCCGCCCCGCCACTGCCCACGATTACACCCATCAGAAATAACACCAGCGTAACCACCCCGGAACTGTAATTACTGGTGGAAAACTGGAAGTAGTTAAACAGCAGAGAGATGTAGTGATTGACGGCCATCAACGGCACCAGGGCAATGGACGCGCCCACAAGGCCATAAAATGCCCCTTGCAACAAGAATGGCAATCGAATGTACCAGTTGCCCACGCCCATCATGCGCATAATCTCAATTTCCCGGCCACGGGCTTCTATCAACAGGTGAATGGTATTGCTGATGATGAAAAAGGTGAGCGTCCCCAGGAAGATACTCACGGCCAGCCCCACCGCCGAGGTCAGGCGAGAGACCCCCTGCAATTTGTCCAGAACGCTTTTGGCGTAGTTCACTTCCTCCACCCCGTCCAACGTCTTCAGTTTAGCCACCGTGGGTTTAATCTGCTCCTGATCCTTCACCTGCACGTGGAAGGTGTTGGGCAGGGGGTTTTGAATGTCCGGTACCTGGTAATTCTTTTTCATGTCATCCCAGGCCTCTTCCTTGGTGACCAGTTCCACGCTTTTGACCGTGGGCAAAGCGATAATTTCAGCCTGAACGTCGGTGACATCCACGTTGTCCTTGGCGTACACGGAAATTTTGAGGGCCGAGCCGATATTCTCCACAAACAATTGGGTTTCCAGCACAAAGACGGATAAAGTACCAAAAATGCTGAGGATAGAGGCCATGGTAACAATAATAATCAGGTTCATCCACCCGGTGCGAACCATCCCCCCCCAGGTTTCCTGCAAAATCCGAGTGGTAATCCGGATTTCGGTGGCCATGTTGTCCATGAAATGAGAGCTCATCGACGCTCCTTCAACATTTATTCGTAGACGCCCTCATGCACATCTCGAATCAATTCTCCATTTTGCATGGTAATGACCCGTTTGCGCATTTGGTTGACGATTTGGTGGTTGTGCGTGGAAATAAGGATGGTGGTGCCGCGCTGGTTAATCTGCTCCAGCAGGTTCATAATCTCCATGGAGTTGGTGGGGTCCAGATTTCCGGTGGGCTCATCGGCAATCACCAGAGACGGGCCATTCACAATGGCTCGGGCGATACCCACCCGCTGTTGCTCTCCGCCGGACAGTTCCTCCACGAAGGCGTCCACCTTGTCGATCAGGCCAACCACTTTTAAAGCGCCCAGCACCCGCTTGCGAATTTCGGTGGGACCCACGCCTAAGGCCCGCAAGACGTAGGCCACGTTATCAAACACCGTTTGACCGGGCAGCAGCTTGAAATCCTGAAACACGATACCCATACGACGACGCAGCTTGGGCACCTGATCCGGCTTGAGCCTGGAAATATCCACCCGGCCCACCAGAACGGTGCCAGAGGTGGCAATTTCCTCCCGGTAAATCAGTTTCATAATGCTGGACTTACCGGCGCCGGAAGCGCCCACGAAAAAGACAAATTCGCCCATTTCGATCTCAAAACTCACGTCGTTCAGCGCATAAGTATTGCCGTAACGCTTGGTGGTATTGATAAATTTAATCATGTCTTCAATGGCTTCCCGGCAACAACGCAAGAAGGATCAAGTTTTATTATATCCTGTTTACCGCCAAAGAAGAGGGGCTTAAATCTCAATGGATTTGTACAGGCGCACAAAGTACTCAATAGCCATACGATCGGAGTCGAAGTAGCTCTGGGACGTGCGGATGGCGTGAATCATGAGATTGGCCCACTGTTTTTTGTTGTTGTAGTAAGTGGGGATAATCTCGTTCTCCAGAATGCGCATCATGATTTCGTAATCCTGCTGGTGGCGATCTTCCACATTCAGGTACTCCATGGCATCGCCATTTTTCTCGTGAATCAGGTAGCCGTTGATGTTGTCAAAAGTACCTTCCACAGCCCAGCCATCGTAGATGGAGAAGTGAATGGCCCCATTCATGTTGGCGGACATGCCGGAAGTACCGGAGGCTTCCAATGGACGAACCGGCGTGTTCAACCACACATCGGCGCCCCGTTTGAGCAGACCGCTCAACTCCAGCTCGTAGCCGGGGCCGGTGAGTACGGCAATTTCAGGAATCTCACGGGACAGCGTCAGCACTTCGTTGAAGATTTGGCGACCGGTGGTATCTTTCGGGTGGAATTTACCGGCGTAAATTAGCTGGATTTTCTTTTCGTTGAACAGCTTTTTAATGCGTTCCAGATCCTGCAAGATCAAGGCCGGACGCTTGTATTCGGTAAAACGGCGGGCCCAAACCACGGTCAATACATCCGGATCGAACTGCTTGCCGGTGGTTTTTTTAATGTAATCGAACAACTCAACCTTCATTTCCCGCTTGATGGCCAACAGCCGGTCGGGATCTTCCACGTTCAGAAAGCGAGGATCTTGCCAGTATTGCAGGTTGGTGGCATTGGTGATGGCGATAATGGGGCAGCGATTGTCCACCCAGTGCCACATGTTGTTGGCCACCAGCCCATGCAATTGAGAAACGCCATTGGCCAAGCGGCTCATGCGCAGGGCGGCCACAGTCAGGGAGAAGTCTTCTCCGCCCAGCCGGATGGCTTCCTGCACCGGCATTTTGCCAAAGAAGCCCGCTTCAGCCAGCAAGTGGACGTTGTGGGTTTCGTTGCCAGCGGCCACCGGGGTATGGGTGGTAAACACGGTAGAGTGACGCACCCGATCCAGATCCCCGTTAAAGTCTTCCAGTAATTCAAACACGGCGGGTAAGGCGTGGCCTTCGTTCAGGTGAATCAGGTCGCAATTTTCCTTGGCGGCCTTCAGCACCCGCAAGCCACCAATCCCCAGAATAATTTCCTGGGCCACCCGGATACGCTCGTCGCCATCATACAACTTGTCCGTCCAGCTACGATGTTCCGGGGTGTTTTCGGGGAGATCGGTGGTCAGGAAGTAAATGGGCACCGTGCCAAAGGTTTCAGGTTCCAGCAGCAAGCCCTTGATTTTGACGGGCTGGCCGTAAATTTCAACTTCCACCACAATGCCGGTGTCTTTCAGGAAAGGATACTGACGCTTTACATAGACGATTTCAACGTTGCCATCCGCACCAACTTGCTGATCACCATAACCTTCGGCCCATAAAACGCCAACACCCACCATGGGCAGGTTCAAGTGACCGGCGGAACGCATGTGGCTTCCGGACAGAAACCCTAAGCCCCCCGAGTAGGTGTGCAAGGACTGATCAATGGCAATTTCCATCGAAAAATAGGCTACTTTCGGTAAGGGCATCGGTGACTAACGCTCCAATTTGACTGACGATTTAACACTATGGCATAAACTCGGAAATGCAGGTCTGCGCCGTTGACTGAGGGGTTGCTCTTGCAGGAACTCAAACGCAAGAACACGGCGGTGAAAAAATATGCCTCTTTTTATCTTATTACAATTCAGCAATTGCAACGGAGTGGCAAGGGGCTCATTCAGGCTAGACATTTCCTTGGCAAACAATATGATCGAAAAACAGGGTTCTGGCAAGTGCCAGAGGTTCCCGGTGCGGAAGTGTGAATAGTACACCCCAAAATCAGGCAGGCAAACGCGGCGCTTCCGAAAGCGACCCTTTCTTTTCATTGCATTGACGGGGCGAAAGCAATTGCACTATCCTCAATCGGTCAGTCTTCGCCGCCAAAGGGACTGATTGATTATCTTTTATAAAAAGCGTTGGCCAGGCCCGTTATCGAGGCCCTTATCGAGAAAGGCACCGGAAGTGAACCATACGGAAAACCCGCAGAATAACCCGCAAGCATCCTCATCAGAAGCGCCCGCCCCGGAGTCGCTCCCCCCAAAGAATCAATCCGGCTGGCTGGAGGGCATTAGCCGGTATCACTGGCTGGTATTTTTGGGGTGCTGGCTGGGCGGTATCTTCGACGGGATGGACTCCACCCTGATGTCCGTGGCCATGCCCACCGCCATTGGAGAGTTGACCGGTAGCACGGACAAATCGGTCATTGGCCCCATCGCCTCCTATGTCACCAGCATCTTCCTGTTGGGGTGGATGGCCGGGGGGATTTTGTTTGGCGTGATTGGAGACAAACTGGGCCGGGTTCGCTCCATGGTCTTTTCCATTCTGCTGTACGCCCTATTTACAGGACTGGCCGGGTTCGCCCAAAACTGGGAGCAATTGGCCGTCTGCCGATTTCTGACCGGCTTGGGCATTGGCGGGGAACTGGTCAGCATTTCCACCTTTTTAACCGAAGTTTGGCCCGCCCGCTCCAGAGCCATAGCCATTGGGGTACTTATTACCTCTTATCAGGCGGGGGTTTTTATCGCAGGCTCCATCAATACCCTCTTTCAGGACTGGCGAACCACCTTCTGGATTGGCGCGCTGCCAGCCCTGTTGGTCATTTTCCTCAGAACCGCCCTGAAAGAATCGGATCGCTGGCTGGAGGCCAAAGAACGCAGCCTGGATGCGGAAAAACCCGCCTCCCACTGGCAGGCCCTGTTCCAGCCCGCCCACGTCCAAGGCCTGCTTGTCGGGGGACTGGCCTTCGGCGGGTTACTGGTCGGTTACTGGGCTTCCCTGGCCTGGATTCCTTTGTGGGTACAGGACTTGCTACAAACCAGCGGCACCGGAACCGAGCGCGGGATTGTAACCATGTACCAGGGCGTTGCCGCCGTGGTGGGGTGCAGCATGGCGGGCCTGTTCTGCGACTGGCTGGGTCGGCGTAGCACCATTATTTTATCCTCGCTGGGCTGCCTGCTGGCTTCCGGACTACTCTTTCTAACCAATAGCAGCTTTTCCACGGCCATTTACTGGCAAACGGCTATACTGGGATACTTCATCGGCCTGATTCAGGCGGCCATGTACATTTATTTGCCGGAACTGTTCCCCACGCTCATCCGAGCCTCCGCCACGGGTTTTTGCCTGAATATAGGCCGGTTGACCACGGCCATCGCCGTATTTTACGTCGGGGATCTCATCCAGCTCATCAGCAAGCAACAACTGGGCATCCACTGGTTTGGAAACAGTGCCCTGTCCGATTACGGGGTGGCCGCCTTTTTATTCGCCCTGGCCTATCTGGCCTCGGTGGGAGCCGCCCTGTTTGGCGCTGAGACCAAGGGAAAACCCCTGTTGGAATAAGAGTATTCCCGGTAGAAACCAAAACGCGGGATCTAAATGATTGTTTTATACAAAAATGCTTGAATTTCGACGGCAGATATCTTAATATAATCTTAATACCTCAGTTATTTAACCGGGGTAGCGTCGTAAAATCTCGACTATACTCAGAGAACAAACGGATTTGGTTGACAGATTCATTGAGTGAGGGTCTCTCTCCGTTTCCTGCGACCGGTTTTTCTCAGGTTCCTCCAGAAACGATAGGTGTTTTTCGCTTGGATTGTTATGTTTTAACGCGCAAACGCGCCGCTGTTCACTGCTGCCTGTCCCTGCTGTGCCTGGGGTTGCTATTGACTGGCCTGGTTACGCCGCCGGAAGCCGCAGCTCAACGGACGTATCAACCGGCTGGCGCGGGTATTAAACTGCAAGAAGCGCAGGTAACCGCCCAGGTTCTTCAAAAAGAAGTTCGTAGCGGCCTGAATGCCTATGATTCATCCCCGTTGGAAAATCGCACCCCGCTCATTCTGATCCATGGGATTGGGGCCTCCGCCGGAACGGAATTTAACTGGGAGCGCTTTCTGGATGTGGCCAATCGGGACGCCAACCTGATGAAGCGCTATAAAATCTACCTGTACCATTACGACAGCAGTCGTAGCGTGCCGGACATCAGCAATAACCTGAAGCTGACCTTGCGGCATTTTATCGAGAGCCATCAGGAAAAGCCCATTAAGATCCTGGCTTACAGCGAAGGCGGTTTACTGACCCGCACCGCCCTGCAAGACCCCTATCTGGATCATCATACCGATGAAGTCATTACCATTGCCACCCCATTTCACGGGTCGCCACTGGCCAATCCGGACTGGGTGCGACGGCAAGTCAAAACAGAATCTCGCCTGTCTCTGGTACGGATGGGGCAACGAATCGCCTATGGCATCACCAAAAAACTGTACCCCAGCTTCAAGGAGGACTTCCACTGGGATAATTTTGACGGAGCCCTTCCTGCGGAGCAACTGGCCCAAAGCGCCACAGCCATCAGCAGCAAGGACTACGCGCTGGCCAACAAAAAACGGTTCGTCACATACGGCAGCTACTTTGGGCTAGAAGTGGACCCTGCCCTGATCGCTGAAAAGCTGGATAATACCGCCCAGACACCGAGGGAAAAAGTGCTGGTGGGAAACCTCTTCCGGCGTAATGTCCTGTTTTCCGTGGTACGCCATACCATTGCCAAACTGCCGCTGGCGACAGGACGCCCCCTCCCCGAGGCAGCGCCCTCCAAAGTCGACCCCGAGAATGCGGT
>DAIDMR010000155.1 GCA_027448865.1 Vampirovibrio sp. | reverse complement strand
GTTTTTTCCCCAATGCAACGCCCTCAGGGCATTGAAGCCCAGATTTCCGGGCCAGCCCGCAAATTGCAGACGGACCAGTCGACCTTCGGATACCAGTGGCACATCCCAGTCAGAAACGTAGAGCTCCACGGCCTGATCTTTCGTATCCGGAACGACCACAGCCAGAACTTCGCCCTCGGACACCGTTTCTCCGGTGCCCACCTGCAACAGGCGAACCACCTTGCCTGTCACGGGAGCCTTGACCTGACGCTGCCCAATGCGTTGCCGAAGATTCTGGATATCAACATTCAGTTTGGCAATATCGCTGACCGTGGAAGCAATGGTCTCCTGCGCCGAGGCCATGGACACCGCCACATTGGCCAGAGCCGCCGCTGTGTCTCCGGACACTTTTCCCTGATCAAACCGGGCCACCGTCACATCTCGCTGAGAGACGCGAAGCTGTGCTTCGGCCTGCTCCACACCGGTTTGCGCACGAACCTTATCCAGCTCGGCCAACTCAAAATCCCGTTTGGAACGCAAGCCTTTCTGGTAAAGCTCCTTGACCCGGCTGTAATTAAACAGCGCCGTGTCCAGATTTTGTCGGGCAGCGGTCAGCCCTTGCTGAGCCGCCAGGATACGATCCTGATTCTGCCCGATTTTCTCGCCCGCACCCGGGATGGCCGACTGGCGTGATTGCCCCAGGGCGCTCATTTGGCGCTGTAAAGCCACAATACGAGTTTCAGCGGCTGCCTTGCGGGCCTCCAGGGCGGCCCGCTGAGCCTCCAGTGTCTGGATTTGGTTTACGTCGAGAAACTTGGGGTCAATATCGGCTAAATCGGCAATCAGCTGTCCGGCCTGAACGGTTTGCCCCTCCATCACATGCCATTGCTTTAATCGCCCGGAAATCTGGGCTTCAATGCCCTGAGGGCGTTGCATTGGGGAAAAAACGGTGACTTTGCCTTTTCCAATTACGGTTTGCTGCCAGGGCACAAAAATAAGGGCTACCACCCCCAACGACAACATGATGGAAGTCCACATAACCAACCAGCTAAAAAAGCGAGGCGAAACCAGTTGCTGCTGGGATTGGGAATTCATAAAGCCGGTGCGCATGGTTATTGCCTCCCCTGACTGGAAACCAATTTGGGAAACAGTGCCGAAAAGCAACTGTTGGGCTGCAGGGACAGGGCGTTCAGAGAAGCCGATTCGGCAATTACGCCATCAACCATCACCAGAATATGATCCGCCCGAATAACCACATCGGCGTCATGGGAAATCCCGATCACCGTCCACGGGTTGGCCGGGTCCAGCAGGGCATCCAGAATCTTCAACTTGGTGCATTCATCAATACCAATAAACGCTTCATCCAGAATCAGCAAATTGGGGTGATCCACAATAGCCCGGGCAATCATCAATCGTTGCATTTGCCCCCTGGAGAGATTCCTTCCGGCACTGATCAGGCTGGTTTGCAGTCCGTTGGGCAAAGCCATAATTTCATCCGTCAGCTGTGTGATACCCAGGGCCCAATGAATGTCCTCGGTCCGTACGTGAGGACGGCCCACCGCAATGTTCTCTTCCACGGTGCCGTCAAAAATCTCGTTGCTATCTCCGACCAAAGCCACCGCCTGACGCAAACTGTGCAAATCCAGGGAGCGGACATCAAATCCGCCGATGCGAACCACGCCCGACTTGGGCTCCAGCAAGCCGCATAATATTTCGGCCAGAGTCGATTTACCAACGCCACTGGCTCCCACCAGACAGACCACCTCTCCTGGCTGCAGGGATAGACTCAGGCCCTTCAGAATTTTGGTGTCAGGCTGGCTGTAATCAAAGTAGACATCCTGGCAAATAACCTGGGCCCCGCCTTCCTGACGAGGCAGGACGAGCCCGCCTTCCCGCTCCAGCGGTAAATCAGTCAGGTGGCCAATTTTCTCCACCGAGGTCAGCAGGTCGTACCAGTCCTGAAACATCATCACCAGTTTATCCATTGCCGAAATCAGGATAAGCACAACCAATTCCGAGGCCACCAACTGGCCCAGGGTTAATTGACGGTTGATGACCAACCAGCCGCCAATCCCCAGAATGCCTGCGCTGGCCACGGCCTGAAAAAAGTAATTGGCCGCCACCTGGCGAAACAGTATCCGAAAATGAGAACGACGCGCGTTAATGTAGTCCACCACCTGCTCATCCGCTTTTTTGAATAAGTAGCCGGGAAGGCCATCCACTTTAAAGCTGACCTGACAACGGGCCAGTTCTTGTAGCCAACCAGCCACCCGGTACTTTTGGACGGACTCATCAATGCTGGTGTTCACGCCATTGCGGCCCAGTACAAAGGCCATAAAAAGGAGGAAGAAAATGATAAAGAAGTCAAAACCCAGCAATATGGGGCTGTAAACCGCCATCAGTATCAGGCCCACAAAAATCTGCAAAAGCGCGGCTGGCCCATCCATGAGCAGCTTGGCCATGGCTTTCTGGGTCTGAATCGTATCAAAGAAGCGGTTCATCAACTCGGGCGGGTAGTCTGTCATCAGGGCCTTGTGCTGAACAAAAGGAACCTGCCCCGCCAGCCGCAGGGCCACCCGGGCAAACACACGCTGTTGAAGGACTTCAACCAGAAAAAACTGGGAAATCCTGAGCAGGCCGATGAACAGCATGCCCACAAACAGCAATGTCGTCAGCACGACCAGCGGCTGCATGAAAACCCCTGCCGCAATGGTGTTCACCAGGGCCTGAGCGGTTAGTGGCACAGTCAGCGTGAGTAGTCCCGCCAACATGGTGTAAAGCACTAGAATGAGGAGGTCTTTTTTATCTTCCCTGAGTAGAGCCCGAAGTCGCTGAAAAGGACTAAGATGCTCGCCCGCGGAAGAATGGTGACCATTATCAGCGTGATGATTTGAAGCCATAGTCATTTAGCGAATTGACAAGTAATGCTTACTATAGGGCAATTCGCCTTGACTGAGCAACCTTTAATTGTTGGTACGATTGTAATAAAAAACCATTTAAGCAAAGCAGCACAAAAAGCCGTTATCACGGTTTAATGCCATTGGCCAAATTAACGAGACGGCCTGAAGAGACCAACCAGAGAAGAGTCAAACAAGAGAGACCAACAAACTGAATGCGGATTAATTCGACAGTCAGGACTCACGCTACAAATGCGCCGCTTCGCTTTGGGACAAATGAAACCGAGCCTCAGGTCGGGGCGACGTCCTGGCAATACAAGCCCTGGGCCACCGTGGTTAAGCGGAACGGGGACAGTGTGGAGAGCTTGAGTGTCTCCGTGTATGAACGAGAGCAAAACGCCCGTGTTTTAAATACCAACGTTCTTCCCGTCTCAAAAAATACGAAAAACAGGGTAACAGGCGCCCTGTTTGCGGCCGCTGCCTGCCTGGCGGCAGGCGGGATAATGCTGCCCGCGCTATTTTTGCCCGCCGCCTGTTGCGGAATCGCCGCTGGGGCTTTACTACTTTGCAAGGGACGCAATAGTCCGCGGAAAGAATAGGCCCCACCCAGCAGAAAAGCACTACCTGTGGTCCTTGAGGGCGCACACCTTTCCGTAACAATGTCGGTTACGGGCGATAAACTGATACAGCCTGCCAATCAGCCAGCGGGCACCGGGCAAAAAGGACATCCAATAGAAGGGCCTGCCCCACCAGATAAACCGGGAAATATAGATTAACGCCTCGCTGCCACCATAAAATTTGCCTGAAGGCGTTAAAACCCGCATTTCCTTCAGCTCATCGACAGTCAGCTCATGATTGGCGCTGAAGCCCATTTTCTCTTTGACCCAGCCCGTTTGCAGGGGCAGCGTTTCAAAGCCATACCGGTTCAAAAGTGGCTGGAATCGCTGGTTCAAGTCCAGACACAAGCGGCAATTCGCATCGTAAAGAACCCAGCCTTCAGACATCGTTCGTCCCGCCTTGATCGTTCCATTTCATTATTTCACAAAGGGCGGTATTTCAGCAGGTAGATCAATGATCGTATGCTGTTTACGCCTTGTCAGCGCTAGCGTCCTCCCTGTGCCATCCCCTTCGCTGGCAAACCGAGTCCTTCAATTAGAAAGCCCCGGATGCTTTTGAAGAAACAGACAGACTGTGTGATTTCTCTGTCTCGTCTTGAAAAGGATCAGGGGCCTAACGTTAAGTGGTGCCGGTGGTCAGAGTCGAACTGACATGCCTCGCGGCGGTCGATTTTGAGTCGACTGCGTCTACCATTTCGCCACACCGGCTTGGAAACTGAGGAAAATATAACACCCTTGTCCCTGAGATTCAACCGATAAAAACGAAATCCGTCCTAACTTTACAGCACGTTACACCTGAGCAATCACCACAGTCACCTCAGGATCGATGTCCTGCAGGGTAATTCTCTCGAATCCAGCGGCCTGAAGCCACTGCGTGTACTCATCACCAGTAAAGACGTCGCCTTCCGGGGTCGTAATCAGCATATTCACCCCAAAAACCAATGGCCATCCCTGTTTTGAACGCTGGTCATCGGGCACGAAGTCCACAACCACCAGACGCCCCCCCGGCTTTAACACTTTTTTCAGCTTCTGAAAGGCCTTTTGACTGGCCGTGGGCCCCAGCATGTGACAAATATGGGCCATCACCACAATGTCAAAACGGGCCCCATCCAGATTCATGGCTTCCAGATCCCCTGGCCAGTAGCGGAAGCGGTCACTCAAGCCGTGCTGTTCCACGTAACTCTCCGCCACATGGGTGACCGAAGGAAAATCAAGAACAGTCGCCTGACTGCCTGCGTCTTTTTCCAGCAGGGCAATCGACCAGACCGCAGACCCACCGGCCACATCGAGAACTTCAAGGTTACGATAGGCAGAGCCAATCTCTAAAATCTCAGCCAGTTTTTGGGCGGTGGGATAGTTGGACACATACAGGCCTTTCACCAGCTCCGAGAAATAAATCTCCAGCTGAGCCAGACTTTGAGCCCCACCCACCGGCTGACCCGAACTGACGGCGTCGGTCAGCATCGACCAATTCTCATACAACCACTTGCAATGATGCACCATCCCGCCGATATAGGTGGACTCAGGCTTTACCAGAAAATGAGCCACATCCTCTGGCAAGCTGTATACCCCACCGCCAGAGACTTTTAAAAAGCCAATGCCCACCAGCCCATTCAGCAGTAAGCGCAGGCCACGCTCATTCAAAGCCAGACGAGCCTGCATGGTTTCCAGCCGGTTGTCCCCCTCGGCAATACAACTGAACACGTCCAGATCGATGGCCGTAAACAGAATTTGACTGCGCATAAAGGCATATAAAGTATCCTGAATGCGATCGCTGGTTAGCTGGACTGAAGATTTCATGCAGTACATTCCCCGAGTAATTGGCGTTCCAGGCAAAAAGTCCCCGAACGGAACGATTTGACAGAGGGCTGCTTCGCTCAGGAAATCGACGTCTCTGCCAGTTTTTCCATTTTAGCTTGCTGGTCGGCCAAAGCCAACTGATTCAGCAATTCACTCAAATCCCCGTCAATGATGGGACTCAGAGAAAAATTCTGCCCAATGCGGTGATCCGTCAAACGATCCTGAGGGTAGTTGTAAGTGCGAATGCGCTCACTGCGGTCTCCACTACCCACCTGGGAACGCCGCAAATCGGTGATTTCCTTCTGTTGCTTTTGCTGTTCCAGATCAAATAACTTTACCTTCAGCAAAGCCAGTGCTTTTTCCCGGTTTTGCAACTGGCTACGTTCTTCGGTCATGTGAATCTGAAGGCCCGAAGGCTTGTGGAACAAGCGAACGGCGGTTTCCACCTTGTTCACGTTCTGCCCACCGGCGCCACCGCTGCGGGCGGTAATAATCTCAATATCTTCCGGGCGAATTTCAATGCTAATATCTTCAACTTCCGGCATCACAGCCACCGTAGCGGCACTGGTATGCACCCGTCCCTGAGACTCGGTAACCGGCACCCGCTGCACCCGGTGTACACCGGACTCGTATTTCAGGGCGCTGTAGACGTTTTGCCCCTTAATGCCAATGATAACTTCACTGAAACCACCGATTTCATTCTCGGACTTGCTCAGAATACTGGCCTGCCAGCCCATGGTGCTGGCGTAACGCAAGTACATGCGCATTAAATCGCCGACAAAAATATTGGCCTCATCGCCACCGGTGCCAGCCCGAACCTCCAACATAATGTCTTTATCATCATTGGGATCTTTGGGCAGCAATAAAATCTGCAACCGATGCGCCAGAGCTTCCAGGTGTCCTTCCAGACGCTGAATTTCCCCCTGCAAAAACTCCCGCATTTCGGTGTCGGTTTCGCCCTTGAGCAACTCCTTGGAGTCTGCCAAATCAGCGTTACTCTGCTTCCATTCGTCGAAAACCTCGATGGTATCTTCCAAAGCGGCCCGTTTTTTTGAAATGTCCTGAAGCTTGTTAGAGTTGGACAACACGGCGGGGTCCGACAACATATCCCCAAGCTGATGGTAGGTAACTTCCACCTCTTTCAGCTTCTCTAATAAACTTTCAAGACCTTTCATAACGTGTAAAGCTCAAGCTCTTTCTGTGGTTGTGGGCTTTTAAACCAGGCTAAAAAACTAAAACGCAACCGACTTAGCCTGCAAGCAGGTTGGGCCGATTGCGTTGTAAAACTACTTCTGTTCGGATTTGGCGTAGCGCTTCTTGAACTTTTCAACCCGACCCTCGGTATCCATGATTTTCTGGGTACCGGTAAAGAAGGGATGGCAAGCGCTGCAAACGTCCAAACGGATTTCAGACAGCACAGAACCGGTGTCGATGGTATTTCCACACACACAGGTGGCTTTGACCTTGTTATATTGGGGGTGAACTGCTTCACGCATAAAAATGAATTCTCCTGAGGGGGATGAGCAAAGTAGAATAGTTTCAGCATTTTAGTTCCCTGAAAACCCAAAAT
>DAIDMR010000154.1 GCA_027448865.1 Vampirovibrio sp. | reverse complement strand
TTACGAGACCATTCTGTCCATTGAAGGCATTCAGGAAGGTCAGGATGGCGACACCTCCTACGATTTTATCAGCGATGGGTCGGCCACCCCGGAAGAGAGCCTGGAAATCGTCGAGTTGGGGCGGGCCATTAAGCGGGCCATTGAAAGTTTACCCCCCAAAGACCGCACCATCATGGAATATCGCTTTTACCGCAACATGCAGGTGAAAGATATTGCGGCCATGGTGGGCTTGTCCAGTTCCCGGATTACCCGCATTGTGCAGGCTTCGCTCAATCAGGTTCGGGAATACCTGCGGGAAAACAACCATCTGGATTAACCAGCCTGACCGATCGGCACAACCTCTCGGGGCTTCAGGAAAATTTTCGTCAGAACGGTGGCGGTCGGGCGATGAATGGGCCTTGGGCACGGAACTTTTTGCCGCGCTAGTGATCCATTCAGTCATCTGTAGGGACAAAAGGGGTTCGATTCCGGGCCACTTTCTGTATAATGATGGCTATCCGTCAATTGAAAAAGTTTTCTAATTTGCATGCGTAAGCCTTTCTCGTTCAAACTGGTGTTAAGCGCGGTTCTGCTTCTGGGCCTCATTGTGTTAGGGGTTGCCTTCTCCGGGCTATGGCCTTCCCAACCGGCCTTTAAACTGGCTGGTGAAGTTCAGGCCCGTGAATTCAGAAATGGCTCCCGGTTTGGGGGGCGTGTTTTACAAGTGCTGGTGCAGGAAGGGCAGGTAGTCCAGAAGGGACAACCTTTAATCATCTTTGATGAAACCGATTTGCAGGCCAAAATCGCCGACGCCAAAGCGACGCTGGCCCAAGCCCTGGCTCAGGAAACACTGCTGGCCAAGGGTGCCGATACCGGGCAGTTGCGACAGGCCAGCGCCAGCGTTCAGCAGGCGGAGCAGCGCTTGAGAATTATTACAACCGGAGCCCGCCCGGAAGAGATTACCCAGGCCCAAAGCAAGGTGCAAATCGCGGAATCGCAAGCCGAACAGGCCCAGCAGGCACTGGATGGGGCCAAGTCTATGCTGGATGAGGGCATTATTTCCCGCCAGAAGTATGACAGTCTGGTGGCATCGGCGGAATCGGCCCAGAGTAATCTGAATGCCGCCAAGGCCGCCTTATCCCTGATGAAGTCGGGAGGACGGCCTGAGGAAAAGCGGATCGCCCGTGCCCAGTTATCGGCGGCCAAGGCCCAGTACGGGCAATTGGCCAAAGGGGCCCAGTCCGAAGAGTTGAGCATTGCTTCTGCCAACGTGGAAAAGGCCCGCAGCAACGTAAAAGCGCTGGAAGCCCAGTTGTCGGAACTGAGAATTCAGGCCCCCGCTGCCGGGTACGTTAGCGTGGTGGCGGTAGCGCCCGGTGATTTGGTGGCCCCCGGTCGGCCGGTGATTACAATTATTGATTATGACCATCTGTGGGCCGATGTGTTTATGCCGGAGTCCAAACTGGCCAGCCTGTCTGTTCAGCCGGGACAATGGGTCTCGGTGACCCCTCGCAGCAACCCGAAAGCCCATTTTCGGGCTCAGGTGGCTATCGTCAACCCCAAAAGCGAGTTTATTCCCAACAGCGGCGGGGATAGCAGCAGTGAGGAATCCACCTTTCGCCTGAAGGTTACCATTGCCAACAAGGATGAAACGGGTAAAGTCTCTCTCTACCCCGGTATGAAGGTGGATGTTTCTTTTGCCCGCTGATGAAGTCCCTGTATGGTTTGGTCAAAGCGGCTTTAATGCCGTTTGGGCCAGGCGTTAACCCTCAATTGTCAAAGTATTCATGATGACCCTTCCCGCCGAAACCCAGCCCAGCCAACCGGTGTCCGAACCGGCCATTCTCACTGAAGACCTGGTGCGCGGCTTTGGGGAGAAAGTGGCCGTGGATCACCTCAATCTGCGCATTGATAAAGGCGAGATTTTCGGCTTTTTGGGGCCCAACGGGTCTGGCAAGTCCACCACCATCAAAATGCTCTGCGGCCTGCTGGCCCCTACCTCCGGGAAGGCTCTGGTCAGTGGCATTGATGTGCGCCGCGATCCCGAGCGCATTCGTTCCAAAATCGGCTATATGCCTCAAAAGTTCAGCCTCTACGAAGATCTCACGGTGAAAGAGAATATCGACTTTTACGCCCAGTTGTACGGGGTCAAGGGCTCCGGGGCCAAGCGGCGTAAGGAAGAAGTGATTGATCTGGTGGGCATCGGGCACTATCGTAGCTTTTTGGCCCGGCAGTTATCGGGGGGCTGGAAGCAACGTCTGGCCTTGTGTTGTGCCCTGGTACACCAGCCGGAGATTATCTTTCTGGATGAGCCCACCGCCTCCATGGATCCCGTAGCCCGCCGGGGTTTGTGGGACTTGCTGTTTACACTGGCCAGCAATGGGGTCACCCTGTTTGTGACCACCCACTACATGGATGAAGCGGAGCGCTGTAGCAGTTTGGGCTATATTTACAACTCCAAGCTAATTGTCAGCGGTGGGCTGGAAGAGTTGAAACACGCCAAAGCCGTGGTGGGCGAAGGCAATGTCCGTCTGGAAGTGCTATGCAAGCCACTGGTGAAGACCTTTAACCAGATCAAGGCGCTCCCCTATGTGCAGGATGTGACCATTTTCGGGCAGGCCCTGCACGTGGTCAGCGAGGATGCCGAAGTACTGGCCCGGCTGAGCCGGGATCTGGACAGGGCCGATGTGGCCGTGCAGCAGATTCGGGAAATTGAGCCGTCCCTGGAAGACGTGTTTGTGACCCTCACCAAGGCCAGCATGGCCGAGGACGAAATCCGTCAGAAGGACTTGGGGCACAGGATGGCCCACGCCAGTGGCTTTGATGACGATGAGGATAATAACGATGCTTGAGGCCTTGAAGCGCGGCGAATTTTTGGGCCTGAGCTGGGCGGGTATCCAGTCCATCTTCCGCAAGGAGATTATCCAGCTCTTGCGCGACCCTTATCTGGTCATGTTTATCATTGCCTTGCCAGTCATTCAGCTCATGGTGACGGGCTTGGCCGTACAGCGCGATCTCAAACACATTGCCACGGTGGTGGTGAACTACGATCAGGGTAGCGCTTCCCGTGATCTCATGGCGGATTTCCAGAACAGCACTTTGTTTGATCTGGATCAGGTGCCTTCGGACGCGGTCATGATGCAGAAAATCCGCAATGGGAACTACCGGGTAGGCATTATCATCCCCCCCGATTATTCCGAGAAAGCGTTGGCAGGGCTCACGCCCCCGCAAATTAACATCATCGTGGACGGCACACAGGGTACCATTGCCAAAACCATTGTGGATGGGGCCAGTCAGGTGGTGTTTAACCACAACCGCAAACTGCTGGCGGAAGCCGGTCTGGGGATGGGTAGCGGCGAAAGCAGTCTGCCCGCTGGCACTGAACTGAAAACAAAGGTGCTATACAACCCTAAAATGTCCTCGGCCTACTATCTGGTACCGGCTATTTTGGCTATTGTTATGCACATGTTGACCATTTTATTCACCAGTTTTGCCGTGGTTCGGGAGCGAGAGTCTGGCACGTTGGAGCAATTAATGGTCAGCCCGGTCAAAGTCCCGGATCTCATGCTGGGTAAAGTCCTGCCGTATGCCTTTATCGGCTTTCTGGACATGTTGCTGACCCTGGGGGTGATGGTCTGGTTCTTCAACATCAGCATCACCGGCAGCTTCTGGTTCCTGTGTCTGGCCTCCTTCATTTTTATCCTGACCTCTCTGGGCATTGGCCTGTTGATTTCCATTCTCTGCCGCACTCAGGTGCAGGCCATACAGCTGACTGTGGCCATTTTTCTGCCCAGCCTGCTGCTCACCGGCTTTGTCTTTCCGCTGGAGCCCATGCCCTGGTTTATCAAGATTATCAGCTACTCGCTTCCCCTGACCTACTATCTGGACATTATTCGCGGGGTGGTGATCAAAGGGATTGGCGGTGGCGATCTGTGGTTCCAGACCCTGATTTTACTGATTATGGCCGTGATCACCCTGGGAGCCAGTATTTTGCGTTTTAATAAGCAAATTACCTAAGGAGCCCATACAATAATTCCAGCATGATAGAGGCAGCCATGAGTCTTTTTTTTACATCGCATCTTCAAAATCGCCCCCTGCGCCTGACCATTGGGACTGGCTTGCTTCTGATGCAACTGTTTTCCCCGGTTTTAGCTGCGCCTCCAGCCCGTGAAGCCATACCGCTGGATGTCATGGCCCCCATGCCAACCGTCAATGGGCCTTTGGAAAAGCCGAGCAAGCTGTCACGCGCCTCTCGAAAACCCTTCGCCAGGACTGAAAAGACGGACGCCAAAACGGCCGCCTCTCCCTGGGACGCTTCTGTGATTGCTGAAGTGCTGAAGCTAAAGTGGCAGACCGCCCCGTTATATGGCGCGGTGGATGATCTGCAGAAAATTGGTCTGGAAAAAGTTTTAAAGACAGCCGCAGAACGGAATTTATCCGTGCGACAGGCGGAAGCACAGGCCAAAGAGGCCGAGACGCAGGCCCGGGAGTTGGTGGAATCAAACCCCTTAATCCTGCTGAACCCCATTCAGCTCGGGCTGATGAAGCAGGCGGAAAACGCCAACGTTCAGGCGGCCCGGGCCCATGTTCAGGTGGCCCGTCAAAAGGCGTTGCTGGAGAGCGCCTCTCGGTATTACACCCTGACACAGGCTTATCTGGCCAAATATTCAGCGTTTCAGGCCATTGAGCAAGGGAAAACCCAGCTCAAAGTCGAGGAAAGCCGCTTCATCAATGGGGAAACCGATCGCTTTGGGGTGACCCAGACGGAAATGGCCCTGATCGACCGCTACAGCCGTTATATGAGCGCCGATCACGCCTATTACTCGGCTTCGGTAGCGCTGTGTAACTTTCTGGATTTGCCCGAAGACAACGCGCTGGTGCCTGAAGAAGTCAGTCTGCAAAGCGAAATCAATATGGTGCCCAGCCTCAAGCTGTTCCCGGACAGTTTAACCCTGGAGAAGGCTCAAAAAATCGCCCTCACCCGCCCCGATATTCAGGAGGTCGTGCTACGACGGGAAGCGCTGCAAAAACTGATCAAGGCCAGCTTTGGACAGGAAAAGCGCAAGCGGGAAGCCGATTTAAAACAGCTGGATCTACAGGCGGAACAAGGGCTGGATCTGGTTTCAGCGGCGATCAACCGGGCTTATGCGCAGGTACAAACGGCTAAAAAAAATCTACAACTGGCTCAACAACGTTATGAACTGGCCATTTCACTGGTGCGCCAACTGGAAATCAGCAACAAGGCTGGCTTTAGCAGCACCAAAGACGTACTGGATGGCCAGCTGGAACTGGCCCGCAGTAACGCCAACCTGATTGAGGCCAGACTGGGAAGCAACCTGGCTCAAATCCAGCTGGCCTACGAGCTGGGCCTTCTTCAGGACGACCTGATTTCACGTCCTTTGCCGATCAATTTACTGTAAAGTAAGCATCCCGTTACATCCGGCGGGTACTTCACACTGAAAACCGCCTCAGGTGATGACCTCAGGCGGTTCAGTATAATTATGGGCTATTTTGTGACCGTTAATTAATGCTGTGCCAAGGCAACAAGTCTGCCCAGAAATCAGGATTGGCTCTGCCCACTTCTACCGTTTGCAGTTTATTAATGCAGAATACCTGCTTGAGATACATAATTTCCGCTTGCAGCAGGGGATCGATATACACCTTATTATGCTCAGGCTCCACCACGAGTCCTAGCGTTAAAGACAGTTCAGTTTCAGTCATGTGTCCTGCTCTCTCTCTTTCTTATCCTATGGTCCGGCAAGGCCGCTCAAGGCTTAATTCATCTCCATATAGATAAAAAAACAAATAAAAGAGGCGGATTGCTCCCTTGCCAACATCTTGTTACGAAGTGCAATGAAAGCGTTGAACCCCGCTCCCCGGCCTGACTTTTGCATGGGATACCTGGCCCCCAACTTCCACAGAGCGGTGGCGAGTCTATTGCGTCGGCAAAGTCCCCGTTTTGCGCAACCGCATTAAGGCCTCACCGGAACTCCGAGAAGCCTTGTCGTTGTCTTGTGTAGGGTTGGTGTGGCTAATGAACGTGCTAACCCAGTTCGGATTGAGGCATCAACCGAGCCTCGGCCTCCTCTTCCCAGCAAGGCAACTCGCTTAGGTCGCCATCCAGAATGTAGATGTAGTTGATCAGCTTCACAGCCATTTCCTGCTGATCCTCTGGGGCAAGATGCTTGAGCAACTCTACCAGATGGCGAGCATGCATTTCAAAGCCGCTGCGACGGAAGTTGGGAAAGATGAAACGCACGCGGTCGGTCTTGGTGCGGAGCTCGGCAGAGTCGAGCAGTCCATTGGCCTCCATGACCGAAAACAGGTACCGGGCGGTCATTTCCTGATGCGTATGTGAGGCGTTTTGCAGGAGGCTGATGGCCATGGACAGGGTGGGATCTTTGTCATACCAGCGTTGCTTCATAGGCACTACACTCCCGCTTTGCGCTCTCAATAAATGGTTCAACCAAGAGGGGATATGAATATCTCTCGGTTCAAGGCCTTAAAAAGTTTAGGCTTTGAGGGCGAATTTTAACAATTAGAAACAATCATGCCCGCAAACTCAGTAAACTTCGGTGGGCGCCAACGAAAATAATCGAGTCAACCGGCCCACGGCGGAACCCCGGGTAAAGCGGGGGGGATCCAGGTAAATATTGTAGAGACCCAGCCCGCACCATAGCCAGTTTTGGGCGTAGTAATCGTTTTTGGTATTCCATTGACCGCCCGCTATTGGAAAATCCGCAAGGATTTGCCGATTTCCATCACCTGGGACGGGATTGTGCGTCATCCCGACTTGCAGTCTGGAGCCATTTACGGGGCGGTTTTTCCGGGTTTATACCTGCAAGATGAACGCTTGGGTGAGGAATTGCTGCAGAAAAAGATTGTGCCCAACCTGAAACCGGGCGGTCAATGGAATACCAAGAACGATTACGACGCCCTAAACTGGCTATGCTGCGGGCTGGGTCTCTACAATCTTTAGCTGGATCCCCCCCGC
>DAIDMR010000153.1 GCA_027448865.1 Vampirovibrio sp. | reverse complement strand
GTGGCTTTGACAGCAATGATTTGCACAGCCCGAAAAAAACGGTAAGATCAGGGAAGAGGGCGCAGGGTTGGCGACAGGTTTTGAGGAGGGACGCGAGTGACAAATTCAGGCGGCAAGCCACGCGCTTTACCGAATCGATGTCCTCATTCCAGCCAAATCATCGGGCCATCAGCCGATCACACAGGACCCGTTCAGTGGCCCGTTTACGATTTAATCATCATCGGCGGGGGGATTAATGGCACCGGCATCGCTCGGGATGCCGCCTTGCGGGGCTTAACCGTTTTATTGCTGGAAAAGAACGATTTTGGGTCAGGCACCTCGGCCTATTCCAGCCGGCTGATTCACGGCGGCTTGCGCTATTTGGCCAATCTGGAGCTGGATTTGGTCTATGAATCGTTGGCCGAGCGGGAACTGCTTCTGAAAAACGCCCCGCATCTGGTGCGCCCCTTGGCCCTGGGCTTGCCCGCTTACCGGGGCGGAAAAACCCCGTTCTGGATGATTGAGCTTGGCATGTGGATGTATGATTCGCTTTCTGTTTCCAAAAGTTTGCCGTGGCATCGGATGTACAGTGCCGCAGGTTTTGCCCGACGCTATCCATTCCTGTCAAAAAAGGGGTTACAAGGGGGCACTGTTTATTACGATGCCCAGGCGGAGTTTCCCGAACTGATTTGCGTGGAAAACGCCATGGCCGCCAAAGCCACCAGAAACGCCTCCGTGCTGAACCATGCCAAAGTCATTGATTTTGAGATCGCGGATGGGCGAATCACCGGGGTGGAGTTTGAGGACACCCTCACCGGGCAACAGTATCAGGCTCAGGCTAAAGGAGTGATTAACGCCGCAGGCCCCTGGCTGGATCAGGTGATCGCCTTGACCCAAGCGGACACTGTGAGGCAGGCGCCGGCCTTACCTCTCCGCATTGGGGGCACTTTGGGCACCCATATCGTGGTTTCCCGGTTTACCGATGGGCCGGATACAGCCTTATACGTGGAGGCGGAATCCGACGGACGG
The DNA here is from genome assembly GCA_027448865.1 of Vampirovibrio sp. GTDB lineage: Bacteria > Cyanobacteriota > Vampirovibrionia > Vampirovibrionales > Vampirovibrionaceae > Vampirovibrio. Next base: position 2,632 of record DAIDMR010000153.1, on the reverse strand, counting down.
CCGTTTTTCATCATTCCCTGGCGGAAAGCGTATTATTTAATTGGCACCACCGATCTACCGTTTCAGGGCGATTTGGATCAAGCCGCTGGCAGTTTAGAAGAAGTGAATTACCTGTTAACCGAAACCAATCGGGTGCTGCCTCAGGCCAGCCTGCGCGTGTCGGACGTTCTTTATACCTATGCTGGGGTACGGCCCCTTCCGGCGGTGAATGCCGATCAGCCGGGTAAAATTTCCAGAAAGCACTGGATTGAGGATCACGCCCGGGATAGGCGGAATCCGGTGCGGGGTCTGGTTTCGGTCATTGGAGGCAAGTTGACCACCTATCGCAATCTGGCTCAGGCCACCGTGGACACCGCCGTTCGGGCTTTCGATCTGCGTTTGCCCCACGGCCAGAAAGTTCCAAAATCCGCTACCCAACATCTGCCCTTGCCCGGTGGTACGGGCATTGCCAGCATTGAGCGCTACAAGGCGGACCACATGGCCGCAGCCAGTCAGCGGTTCCAAATAGCACCTGAGGTGATTGCCCATCTCATCGATTTATACGGCAGCGGCTATGATCAGGTGCTGGCACTGGTTTCTGAAAATGAAGCGTGGAAGCAGCCACTTTGCAGTGAGGGGCTGGATATACGGGCACAGGTGATCTATGCGGTTCGGGAACAAATGGCTTGCACCGTGTCGGATGTCATGTTGCGTCGCATCGGGTGCGCCTTCAATGCCGATGCGGGCATGCAATCGGTTCAACGGGTGGCTCAGGATATGGGTGCTGAACTGGGCTGGGAGCCCTCTAAAATTGAACTGGAAATTCAACAATACCGAGCCTTTATTCAGGCCCGGCACCTAAACTTCCGGGTGGCTTCAGCGGTTGCCACGGCCTAAACAAAAACAGACGCCAAAGACGCCTGTTCTCGGGTTTGCGAAAATACTGGATGATTTACCTGAATTTTTCCAGAATGGCCTGAATGGCGGCATCGGAAGTATCCACCGGCCCGGGCGCCTCCACCACCGGATGACTCGGGGTGCTTCGACGGACTGTGGAAGGCGGCGTCCGGCTGGGTTTGTACACCGTGTTTGATTGAGCTGGTTGGTAGCTGACCGGAACCATAGCCCCGCTGGGGGTGGATGGACTACCTGACCGATCTGGGGCGGGCCTCAGTTCATCTGGTAGCAACGCACCGGAAGGGCGTGGTGACGGCTGGCTCTTACTTCTGTAATCCAGCGGATCAACCCCGTTGGTCGTGCTGTTGATGGTTTTGGCGGGTTCCATAGCGGGTAAGGCGTTGGAATGGCCTCTTCCCTGCAGGGAAACCGGCACAATGTTTGCATCATTTCCGTTCCGCCCCGGGCTTACCGGGCTCATCCCGGTGTCCGCAGGAAAGTTGTTCTTACTGTTGGGGCCATCGCCATCCTCTCTTAAAATATGTGGCGTAACTAAAACCACCAGTTCCGTCCGCTTTTTGTTCAGCGTGGAATTTCGGGCCAAGGCACCCACAATGGGTAAATTAGACAGCCCCGGAGTGCGAAAAACGGCCTCTTTGTTGGTGTTTTGCACCAGCCCTCCCAGCACAAAGGTTTCACCGTCCTGTAGTCGCACGTTTTGCGTTAATACCTCCCGCTTGGACAACAGAGTAATGGTCGTACCACTCAAGCCCGTCTTGGTCTCGGCCACGGTGCTGATGACAGGGCGAATTTTCAGGGAAACCGTATTATCTGCGCCAACCACCGGTAACATGTTCAGCACAATACCCGCTTCGCCAATGTTCACAGTAGCGGTTGGTGTAGTCAGCGCGCCGCGGGTTAGGTCTATCGAACGAACAATCTCGTCTACAATGCTGATCACCGCCTCATCGTTACTGGTTGTAATAATGCTTGGGTTGGCCAATAATTTCGCTTTATTCTGATTGACCAGCGCGTTGATCTGGTAGTAAAAGTCCTTCATGCGGCGGGTCGGACTGGTGGTGAACTGCAAGAGACTTTCCCGGGGGGTCTCAGAACTGGTGCCCACCCCGATTGCGCTGCCCGTTCCGTTGTTGGTGGACGTGTTGTTGGAGCCCAGTTTAAAGCCACCCACATTCACACCAAAGTTAAAACCCAATTCCCGGATTCCGGTTTCACTCAATTCAATCAGGGCTGTCTCCAGAACCACCTGCGGAATTTTGCGATCCAGCATGGGAATCATGGCTTCCACCATGGCAATTTGCTCTGCCGTTCCCATCAGCGTTAGTGTGTTGAGCCGGGTATCCGGCAAAATAACCGGGCCATTGGGTGCCAGGCTGATGGTCTGCACCGCTTTCACCCGGGTGCGCAAGTTGATGGTATTGGTCAAACTGGTTTGACCACCCGAACTTCCGCCACTTTGAGAGGACTGGTTTGCGCCTTGACCTTCCTGCACATTATCCGCAACCACCCGAACCTGTGCCGGAGTCTGTCCAACACTGCCGGTTCCGCCCGCTCCGCCACTGCCGCCACTGCCGCCACTGCCGCCGGTGCCACCAGCAGCCAGCACCGGAACCCCCTCGTTAAACAAACTGGAGGATAAAATGGTGGCCACATCCAGCGCATTGGCATGACTCAACCGCCAGGTTCTGCTTTGCCGGGGTTGATCCAGGATTGCCAGATGCTTTTCAACCGCCTG
>DAIDMR010000152.1 GCA_027448865.1 Vampirovibrio sp. | reverse complement strand
TCCCAACGCACTGGTCATTGTGGTTTCGAACCCACTCGATGTCATGTGCCACGTAGCCCTGCAAGCCTGCGGTTTCCCCTCCAACCGGGTCTTCGGCATGGCTGGCGTACTGGATTCCGCCCGCTACAAAACCTTTATTGCCGAAGCGCTGGATGTGTCCGTGGAAGATGTGCAAGGCTTTGTTCTGGGTGGTCACGGCGACACCATGGTACCCCTGCCGCGCTACACCACCGTGGCTGGCATTCCGTTGTCGGATTTCCTGGACGCCGCTACCATCGATAAAATCGTGGATCGGGCCCGCAACGGTGGCGCCGAGATCGTGGGCTATCTGAAAACCGGTTCCGCCTTCTATGCCCCTAGCGCCTCGGTGTTGGAAATGATTGAGTCCATCGCCAAGGACAAAAAGAAAATTCTGCCTTGCGCCGTGTATTTAACCGGCCAATACGGCATTAAAGACCTGTACGTGGGCGTGCCGGTCAAATTGGGCAAAAACGGCATTGAGCAAGTGGTGGAGCTGAAACTCAGCGACGCTGAACTGCAAGAGCTGCGCAAATCCGCCAACGCCGTGCAAGAGCTGGTGGATTCTTTAAAAGCGCTGGTTCCCGCCTAGCTTTTACAACGCTAATCAAACGAATAAGCCCCGTGTCCAATGGCCGGGGCTTATTTGATGAAGCGCTTCAGGCAGGAGGGTACTAAGTACCTGTGTGGGCTTTGGATTCCAGCTTTTCACGCAGGGTGTTGACCAGCGCGTTGATGGTCTCCAGGTTGCGGTAGCCCAGACCCGGGTTTTCCGGACGGACGCTCAGCTTTTCCAATCGGTCTAAAATTTGCAAAATCTCGTCATTCTCAGTCCGTTTCATGCAGGCAGATTTCCTTTCAAGGATGGACAGATAGCTCATAGAACAATGACTCCTGACTATAGTTCCCTAACTCACGATTTTTAAAACTTTCCGGTTCACTCTCTATTAAAGACAATCCATCCAAAAAATTGCGGTTCCTCAAACAGTGCAGCTTTACATTTGAAAACTCACCTACTCATCATAACCGAGACCGCCCCGTTGTGGGGAGTCTCCGGAAAAGTGGCGTGCGTTCTTTTTTATTTTGAATCTGCCTAAAATTTCAGCCGGGCCCGCAGGTCCCGATGCGTTCTTTCAATCAAATGCTGCTCATCCTGAAGCAAGCCCTGCTGGATACGGGGTTTGCCATCGGCAAATTCGGCCTGCATGGCCTGACTGAAGCGGCCAGTCACAATATCATCCAGTACCTGCCGCATGGTTTCCCGCACGTGAGCGTCAATCACCCGCTCCCCCTGGCTGATATCCCCATACAGGGCCGTGGAGCTAATACCCTTTCGCATACCGGTAATACCCCGCTCATGCAGCAAGTCGGCGATGAGCTTCACCTCGTACAAGCACTCAAAATAGGCCACCTCCGGAGAAAATCCCCGCTCAACCAGCGTATCGAAAGCGGCCTTAATCAGGCCAGTCAGTCCGCCGCACAACACGGCCTGCTCCGAAAACAAATCGCATATGGCCTCTTCGGCAAAGGTGGTTTCCATGACCCCCACCCGAGCGCAGCCAATGGCTTTGGCGTAGGCCAGGGCAATGGCTTTGGTGTTGCCTGTAGCGTCCTGATGCACCGCGTACAAACCGGGCACCCCGCCATCGGCCACAAACTTGTTCCGCACCCCCAGCCCTTGGGCCTTGGGAGCCACCATAAACACGTCTAAATTCTCTTCCGGCTGTACCCAACCTTCGTGAATGACCAAGCCATGCACAAAGCCCAACGCTTTTCCGGCGGACAAATATGGCGCTATGCTGTGGGGATAGACGGAACCCATCACCTCATCCGGCAAAGCCAGCATGACGACATCGGCCCAAGCCAGCGCTTCCGGTAGCGGCAAAGCCTCAAAGCCATCTTCCAGAGCCACGGTTCGTTTTTGACTTTCTGGACGAACCCCAATTTTGACGGATACGCCAGAGTCCCGTAAATTCAAGGCGTGAGGCCGCCCCTGATTTCCATAGCCCACAATAACCATCCGCCGATCCAGAATCGGCTGAAGATCGATGTCATTCTCTTGTAAAATGGGTTTTGACATAATTGACCCCACGACGGACAAACCTTTTCGGTTATTATAGAGTCTCCAAAATCAAAAAAATCAAAATGAATTGTGATTCAAAGAGATCAAGCCCCATGAGCAAAACGCCAGCCGCCCAATCTACCACGCCAGCGGAAAACGCCCCTCACACCAGCGAACATGCCGCCCAAATTCGCCAGGGCCGTATTGATAAACTGGAGGCTTGGCGCAAACTGGGACAAAATCCCTTTCCTTACCATTTTGAAAAAACCAGCGACAACGCCACCTTGCAAGCCAAATACGCCGCGCTGGAAAATGGCGTGGAAACCGAAGACGTAGTCTCCGTGGCCGGTCGGGTGATGGCCTTGCGCAACAGCGGCCTGTTTATTGACCTACAAGACCCCAGCGGGAAAATTCAGGTGTTTTGCCACAAGGAAAACTTATCGCCCGAGATGATGGACGCCCTGAAACTGGTGGATGTGGGCGATGTGATCGGGGCCACTGGC
>DAIDMR010000151.1 GCA_027448865.1 Vampirovibrio sp. | reverse complement strand
TCATCTGCCGGTACTGCTTTTTCACGGCCTCCTGCGAAGCCCCGGCACTGACCCCCAGGGTTTGAAAGGCCTGAAGGATCTTGTTGTCTGGTCGGGAAACATAGCCTTGCCTGCTGCCACTCCCCTGATGACTCCGGGATTTGTGGTGATTGCGGGGGGCTTCATCGCCCATCATGTCGCACCAGTCGTCAAAGGTGAAGCCCCGCTCGGCTTCGGCGGTGTAATTGGCGTTGTAAATCTTGTCGTAATTCTTTTTGTAGGTTTCCACATCCTTGCGGAATTGGGCAAACAGGGTCTGGCGTTCCGCGGGGCTGGCCTGAATGAAGGCGTCAATCTTTTTAAAGGAATCCAGGGTAAAGTAATGCCGCCAATTGACATCCCGACCGGTCAAGTCCAGCTCGAAATCCCGCAGGCTCTCCAGTAAGGCCTTGTCCGCAGCGGGCATGTGCTGGCGAAAGTAGGCAAACACCCGCAACTTGTACTCTTCCCGCTTTTGGGCGTTTTCCGCCCGACTGGACAGTTTTTCCTGACGATAGTGGGCAATCTCCCGGCCCAACTGCCGCCGAAAGCCGGGCGAAAACTTTTGCAGCAACCGATCGCTAAGCAACGTGGCATCATCCAGCCAGTCGATGGACTTGAAGAATTCCAGCAGCTTCTTTTCCCGAAAAGCCATGTTGCCGGTCAACAGGTACTGCTCCAGTTGACGCTTGCTTTCCGGGGACAAAAATGAAAATACCGGCAAAGGGTGCGCGGCGAAAAAAGGGATCGCGGTCATACCTACAGGATACCACTGGCCCCCGTATCCCCCAACCATAGGTTGGCAATTCCCGAAAGACGCTTACAATGACAACTATGAGGCGCTTGACGATCACCACTGAACCGCTAAACCGCTGGGTTCTGCTGGGCCTTTTAGGACTAGGCCTGCTTTCCGTGCAGCCCTTGGCCCGGGCGGGCGACACGTCCCTGATTCCCATATCGCCCCCTGTTCACCGCAGCGAACCCGATCCGCGTTTTATCAATTACACCCTGCCTGCGGGTACCGCTTTTCATGTGCTGCTGCAAAGCCCGCTCAGCACCGAGATTAACCAGCTGGATGATCCGGTGGAAGTCATTAGCAACCAGCACCTGTATCTGTACGAAGAATTGATGTTCCCTAAAAACACCCGATTTATTGGAAAAGTGAGCCAGCTAGAGCCCCCCATACAAGGAAGAGACGCCATTTTGGCAGTGACTTTTCAGGAAATCATCCTGCATAACGGCGAAAAGCTTCCCATTCAGGCCCACGTGCGCACCGATCGCAAAGACCACACCTGGGGCGGCCGACTAACGCAGGGCACCAAGCCCTACCTCTCCACCCAGCGAGTGGCAGGCATTGGGGAATACAACAAAGTGGTATTTGGCGGCCCCAGAGCCATGGGGGCCCACATTACCATCCCGCCGGGGGAACACTGGACCATCATCCTGGATCAGCCGCTCAGTATTACCAAAGCCAAGGCTGACCTGTACTAACAACCATTCAAGTCAGCCAGCCCATTTTTAGCTAATCGCATCCGACTCGTTGTCATAGATGGGAATGGTCTTGTTCAGGTTGGTCAGGTTCACCAGATTGTTGACGTAATTCTGCAAGCCAAAGGCCCCAAAGGTGCCTCCGGCCTCATCGCAAACCCGCTTGCAAAACAGCATCACGCTGAGCCCGGAACTATCCATAAAGCTGACCTTGCTGAGGTTCAAAATAATATTTTTCTGCCCTTGAGACACAAAGCCCGCCACAGAGGACTTAATGGCTTCGCAATTCCGAAAGTCCACGTTTTGGGCCTCAATATCCACAATGGTCTTGTCGCCGCTGTCTCGACTCAAGATCTTGGTTTCGGTACTCATAGACCACTCCCTCATCCATTTATCCAAATTTTATGTTCTATTATCCCACTGTTTTATGCAAGGGGAAGAGCGGGCGGCTTCGCCAGAATCCTTTGCATGGTGTAGATCTTTCAATGCCCCTCAGTTACACTGAAGGCAAAGTATTAGAGGATCCCTTGCAACATGGCACTTTCGGGCACACTTTCCGGCGCGACCATTCGAGAAAAGTTCATTCGTTTTTTTGCCGAGCAATACGGCCACAAACACCAACCCAGCGCCAGCCTGGTGCCCAGTAATCCCACCGTCTTGCTGACCCCCGCGGGCATGTTGCCCTTTGTGCCCATTTTTTTAGGGATCGAGCCGCCGCCAAGCCCGCCCCGTGTGGTCAGCGTTCAAAAATGCGCCCGGGTCAGCGGCAAGGCCTCCGACCTGGAATACGTGGGCAGAACGCCACGCCACCACACGTTCTTTGAGATGCTGGGCAACTTCAGCTTTGGCGATTACTTCAAGCGAGAGGCCATCACCTGCGCCTGGCAGTTTGTGACCCGGGAATTGGGCCTGCCCAAGGAAAAACTGTGGGTCACCGTGTTCCAGGACGATGATGAAGCCCGCCAACTGTGGCATGAGATTGCTGATATCCCCCTGAACCAGATTATTGGCCGGGGTGAGAAAGACAACTTCTGGGGGCCACCCGGCCCCACAGGCCCATGCGGCCCTTGTTCGGAAATTTTCTACGACCGGGGCGGGCTGCCCGCAGGGAGCCCGGAGAGCAACCCGGACTTGCTGGATGAAGATCGCTTCGTGGAAATCTGGAATCTGGTGTTCATGCAGCTTTTCCAGGATGAGGCGGGCAAGCGCACCCCGCTGGAACATAAGAACGTGGATACAGGCATGGGGCTGGAGCGCATTGCCATGGTCATTCAAGGAAAAGACAACACCTTTGAGACCGATTTGCTCTTCCCCCTCGTGGATCAAGTGTCCAAACTCTGTAAAATCCCCTACAAACAAAGCGAAAGTACCGATGTGGCCCTAAAAATCGTGGCCGATCACATTCGCTGCATCAGCTTTGCCGTGGCCGACGGCATTACTCCCAGCAACGAAGGCCGGGGCTATATCATCCGCATGTTATTGCGCCGGGCGGTGCGCTACGGCAAAAAGTACCTGGGTTTTCAGGAGCCTTTCCTTTATCAACTTGTGGCCACGGTGCGTAACCACTACCAAAACCCTTATGAGGAGCTGCGCACCCGCTATGATCACATTGTGGAAACGGTGAAACTGGAAGAAAAGCGCTTTCTGGAAACGCTGGAACGGGGCTCCAAAATTCTGGACGAAACCCTGGATCGCCTGAAGACTGACGGCCTGAAGACGGTTCCCGGTGAGGACGTATTCAAACTCTATGATACTTATGGCTTTCCCCTGGAGCTGACTCACGATATCGCCCGGGAAGAGGGTTTTGCCATTGATCAGGATGGCTTTGAAACCGCACTGGAGGCCCAGCGGAACAAAGCCCGTTCCGCCCGGGGCAAGGGTGAGGCCATCGTGAAAGATCAGCTCTACAGCGAACTGCTGAGCCGGGTCGGGGGCACCCAATTCGTGGGGTATGAGCAATTAAGCGCCACAGCCACCATCAAAGCGCTGATTGTGGACGGCGAGGAAGTGCCGAAAGTGACAGGCACCAACCAGCCCTTTCAGGCCATTCTGGATACCACGCCATTTTACGCCGAATCCGGCGGGCAGGTTGGCGATCGGGGCTCCTTTTCCAGCGATAACGGATACCAGGGCCTGACCGTGGTGGTGAATGACGTGACCAAAGTCGGTGATTTGTTTGTGCACCACTGCTTATACGATCAGGGTGAAGGACTGAGCGTTGGCGACACCATTGTGGCCCATGTGGACCCGGTGGCCCGCCAGCAAGCGGCCATTCACCACACGGCCACCCACTTGCTGCAAGGGGCCTTGCGCAACATTTTAGGCGATACCATCACCCAGGCCGGTTCCCATGTGTCACCGGAAGGAGCCCGTTTCGACTTCACCTTCAATCGAGGACTGAAATCCGACGAATTGGCCCGGGTGGAGTACCTCATCAACAAATGGATTCAGGAAAATATCGCTCGAAACGCGGAAGTGTTGCCCATTGAAGCGGCCCGACAATCCGGAGCCATCCTGATGGCGGGTGAAAAGTACGGCGGTGAAG
>DAIDMR010000150.1 GCA_027448865.1 Vampirovibrio sp. | reverse complement strand
CTGCAAAGCGGCACCCAAAGTATGCCAGGCCAGCGTGGCGCACTTCACCCGCACGGGATATTCCTTGACGCCTGATAAAATGGTCAGCCGACCCAGATGATGCGGCGCTGATTCATCCAGCTCGCCCCGCAACAACTGCTGAAACTCTTCCCGCATCTGGAGCGCCTCTTCCCGGCTCTTGCCCTTGACGGCGTTGGTCATCAGCGAAGCACTGGCCTTGGCAATGGCGCACCCGTCACCCTGAAAACCGATGTCCTCAATTTTGCCGTCCGCATCGAGCTGGGTATACACGGCAAACTGATCGCCGCACAAGGGGTTTTTGCCCAGCGCGTATGCGTTGGCCGAATCCAGCACCTTGAAGTTGCGGGGCTTCTTGTTGTGCTCCAGTATGATTTGCTGATAAAGCTCGTTATAGTCAGACATGGGTCAATAGGCTCTCTAGTTAAACAGTTTCACCACCACTTGGACGGCCTGAACCAGGGCATCCACATCCGCGCGGGTGTTGTAGAAAGAAAACGAGGCCCGGGCGGTGGCCGGAAGGCCGAAACGCTGCATGATGGGCTGGGCGCAGTGGTGACCCGCTCTTAAAGCGATGCCTTCCCGATCCAAAATGGTACCGATATCGTGCGGATGAGCCCCTTGCAGCACAAAGGACAATATTCCCGCTTTTTCTGGCGCTGTGCCAATCAGGCGCACCTCGGGGATTTCCAGCATGCGGGCCGTGGCGTAAGTCAACAGTTCATTCTCATAAGCCCCAATGCGATCCAGACCAATGGCGGTCACGTAATCCACCGCCGTGCCCAAGGCGATCACTTCGGCGATGGCAGGTGTTCCCGCTTCAAACTTGGCCGGGGGCTTGGCGAACGTGGTTTTCTCGAATGACACCGAGTGAATCATATCCCCGCCAAACTGATAGGGGGGCATGGCTTCCAGATGCTTCATCTTGCCGTACAGCACGCCCACACCGGTGGGGCCATACAACTTGTGGCCCGAAAAGGCAAAGAAGTCGCAATCCAGCGCTTGCAAATCCACGGCCATGTGCGGCGCGGACTGGGCCCCATCCACCAGCACGGGAATGTTGAGAGCGTGGGCTTTTTCAATGATCTTCTTAATGGGATTAACCGTACCCAAGGCGTTGGAAACATGCCCGATGGCCACAAACTTGACCTTGTCCGTCAGCAACCGATCAAACGCCGCCATATCCAGCTCACCGGCATCGGTGATGGGCACCACTTGTAGGGTAGCCCCTTTTTCCAGACACAACTGCTGCCAGGGCACCAGATTGGCATGGTGTTCCATACCCGAAATCAAAATCTCGTCGCCTGCCTGAATGAAGGTACGACCATAAGTGGCCGCCACCAGATTGATGGCCTCAGTGGTCCCCCGAGTGAAAATGATTTCGGAAGGGGAGGCCGCATTCAGCATTTTGGCCACTTTCACGCGGGTGGCGTCAAAGTCCCGAGTGGATTGCTCACTGAGTTTGTAGACCCCCCGCCGCACCGTACCGTTTTCGTGGGCGTAATAGTTGGTAATGCGTTCGATAACCACCTGCGGCTTTTGGGTAGTGGCGGCATTGTCCAAATAGACCAATGGCTTGCCGTGTACCTGCTGCCGTAACACTGGGAAATCTTCCCGCAGGCGTAGGGCTTCGGCCTCCATCAACGGGCTGACCACCGACTGCACCGGGGAACTGCTAATCTCATCCAACACGGGTTGTGCCATTTCCTACACTCCTAGCTGTCGTTGAAGCCCGGCCTCCGAGCGGTGCAGGTTCTCGAGAACACGCTGATCCAGATAACGTCGCAAAGCCGGATGGCTGAGTCGCTGAATAATTTCCTCGGCAAAGCCGTAAGTCAGCAGCGCCGTGGCCAACTCCCGGCCCAAGCCCCGGCTGGCCAGATAGAACAACTGATTTTCATCCAGTTGCCCCACGGTGGCCCCGTGGGCGCATTTGACATCATCGGCGTTAATTTTCAATTGCGGACGGGTCCACACCTTGGCGTCTTCTGAAAGCAGCAGGGTTTTGTTCAACTGCTGAGAGTCGGTGCCGTTGGCCCCTTCGGCCACAAAAACCAGCCCATTGAACTCGGACTGACCGGCGTCATCCAGAATGCCCTTGTAATACTGCTCGCTGTGGCAATCGGGCACCCAATGCTCCGTCGCAGTTTGGTGGAAGACGGCGGTTTGTCCCTTGAGGACATCCAGCCCGTTCAGTTGCACTTTGGTCTGAGTACCTTGCAACAAGGTGCTGACACTGTGCCGGGCCGTATGTCCGCCCAGCGTCACCGTGGAAAGTTTGAGTTCGGAATGTTGGGCCAAAGTGCTACGGGTGGCGGTTAAGTGCCAGCCTTGGAAAGCCTCGTTCAGCATCAGGCAACATTCGGCATGGGCCCCTTCCGCCAGATGAAATTCCTGCACGGAATTATTGAGATAGAGGGTCTCACCGGTTCCCACATGCGCCATAGCCAATTGCACACGGGCCTGGGGGGCCAAATTGATCACGTTGCGGGTGTAAGCGGCCCGAGGGTCGGCGCTGGCGGTGGTCACGGAAACAATGTGAATCAGCGACGCCAGTTGCACGTTTTCGGGTACATCAATAAAAACACCGTCCTCAAACAAGGCCGTGTTCAAAACCACCAAGGCATCCGGCTCCTGATCCAGCCCTTTGGCCAGACTGGCCTGCACCCGTTCCGGCTGGGTTTGCAAGGCGGTTTTTAAGCTGCCCACCCAAACGCCTTCCGGCAAAGCAGGCACCACAGACAGGTTTTCCACATAGCGACCGTTCACCAGAACCAGGCGGATGGTATCAGAACCCAGTAAATGCGGTTGCAACTGGGCTTCCGTCACGGTCAAATCTGTGGTGTGGGGTTGAAAAGATTGATTGATCACAGGCCGCAAGTTGATGAATTTCCAGGCCTCCAGACGGCGGCTGGGCAAGCCCAACTGCTCAAACCGGGTCAGGGCCCGCAAACGCAGGGCCTGCAGCCAATCGGGGGTTTCCGGCAAAATGGCTTGCAGTCGGTTACGAAAGCTCTGTTCATAGAGCGTTTGGGGGGATTGGGGTTGCACAGAAGCCACCATCGCCATTACGCCTCTTGTCCGGCCAGCAGACCCGCTTTTTCAAGCAGCCAGTCGTAGCCTTTGTCTTCCAGTTCCAGGGCCAGTTCCTTGCCGCCGGATTTGATGATGCGCCCTTCGGCCAACACGTGCACATAATCGGGCACAATGTAGTTCAACAAACGCTGGTAGTGGGTGACCAGAATCATGCCATTGTCGGCGGTGCGTAACTGGTTGACCCCATTGGCCACAATGCGCAGGGCGTCAATGTCCAGACCGGAATCGGTCTCATCCAGCACAGCCAGGGTGGGTTCCAGCACGGCCATTTGCAGAATCTCGTTGCGCTTTTTCTCCCCGCCGGAAAAGCCTTCGTTCACCGAGCGGTTGTTCAGCAGTTCCGGGTCCATTTCCACCACTTTGGCTTTTTCAGCCAGCAGATCTTCAAACTCCAGCGGATCCAGCTCGTCTTTACCCAGATGCGCCATTTTGGCGTTGTAGGCCATGCGCAGAAAACCGGCGTTGTTCACGCCCGGCACTTCCACCGGGTACTGAAAGGCCAGAAACACGCCATCCCGGGCCCGTTCTTCCGCTTCCAGTTCCAGCAGGTTTTTGCCGTTGTAAAACACTTCGCCCTCGGTCACTTCAAAAGCCGGGTGGCCCACCAACACCTTG
>DAIDMR010000149.1 GCA_027448865.1 Vampirovibrio sp. | reverse complement strand
GCCGGGGAATTCGCCAAGTCTGTGGAAGGCACCCCCAAGGCCGATGAAGCGCAGGTGAAAGCAGCCGCTCAGGAACTGCTGGCGCCCTTTGAGCGCACCGGCGAAGGCCCTTATGAAGTCCACCGTGATTTGCAAGAAGTGATGCAGCACAAAGTGGGCATTATGCGGACGGAAGAAGATCTGCAAAAGGCTTTGGTGGAACTGGATGCCATTGAGCAGCGGGTGGCCAAGGTCTCCGTGGAAGGCTCGATTCAGTTTAACCCCGGCTGGCACTTGGCCCAAGACCTGAAGAACATGATTGTGGTCTCCAAAGCGGTTGCCAAATGTGCGCTGGAGCGTCGTGAAAGCCGTGGTGGTCACACCCGTGTTGACTTTCCCCACTACGACGAAAAACTGGCCAGCGTCAACGCCCTCATCCGCAAGGGAGAGGACGGGGCCATGCAGTATCGCACTGAGGCCACGCCGGAAATGCCCCCTGAACTGAAGAAGCTCTTTGAGGAGGAGAAAAAGTAATGGCCCAGTCAGCGACTCACCAGACGTCCACCAGTAATGGGCAGGCCAAAATGGCTACTTTTCGGGTCTTCCGAGGAGATGCTCAAGGTGGGCAGGTTCAGGATTATCAGGTGCCGGTAGAGTCCGGCATGGTGGTACTGGATGCCATGCACTACATTCAGGGCTTTGAAAGTCCTGATTTGGCCGTTCGCTGGAACTGCAAGGCGGCTAAATGTGGCTCTTGCAGCGCCGAGGTGAATGGCAAGCCCAGCCTGATGTGCAAAACCCGGCTAGATCACCTGGATCTCAGCCAGCCGATTATGGTGCAACCCTTGAAAACCTTCCCCCTGATTCGGGACTTGGTCACCGACGTGTCCTGGAACTACGAGGTGAACAAGACCATTCAGCCATTCACCCCCCCGGATGAAAACGCCAAGGATTGGCGCTACTTCCAGAACGATGTGGATCGCCCGCAAGAGTTCCGCAAGTGCATCGAATGCTTCCTGTGTCAGGATGTTTGCCACGTATTGCGGAATCATAACCAGAAGGAGCATTTCTACGGGCCTCGCTGGATGATCCGCTTGGCCAGTTTGGAAATGCACCCCATGGATCGGGCCGATCGGATTCCGTTCATCAAGGAAAAGGCCGGTATTGGCCTGTGCAACATTACCAAGTGCTGCACGGAAGTCTGCCCGGAAGAGATCCGCATTACCGATAACGCCATTATTCCGCTGAAAGAGCGGGTGGTGGATCGGTATTACGATCCCATGATGTGGTTCCTGCGCAAGTTGGGCTTCATCCGCTAAGTTCTAAAAAATTCCCAATGAAAAACGCTCCGGTTGTAGTGCCTGAGCGTTTTTCTTTAGATAATTTCTTTGGGAAAAGGAGCGCTTTTAGCCTAACGGGCGGAGCATGGGGGCCACGTTCCGTCGGAAGTCTCCTAAAGAGGCGTTACTGAGGCTGCCGTGCCCATTCAATCGCCGATAAGAGAACTCCACGGTGGGAATTTCCTCGCCGGTTTTGAGGTTTCGCAGGGGCTTATCATAATGCGGCGTCACAAAAAACGGAATGGAGTAGCGTGGCTTGTCCAGCGTGCTTTCATCTCCCACCACCTGATGGCGAATGGAGGGAATGGCTCCTTGCTTCACAATGCGTCCCTGCTCATTGATGCTGCCCCCCGTAACAAAGGACAACATATCGCCCACGTTCATAATCAGGGTGTCAGCCTGACTGTGGATGGGCAGCCATTGGCCGGTTTCCTGGCCATTTTCTCGAGGCATAATCTGCAGTCCTGCCTCGGTGGCTTCTGGCAGCAAGGTGAACAGGTTCATATCAAAGTGCTGTCCGGCCCGAATGACCGGTTGACCGGGCTGATAACTGATTCGTTCTGTTTCGGGCACGGCGGGGTAGTGAATGCTGCGCATGAGGTGGTTGCCAATGGGCCGCTGCCGATGATCCACCAAGGTGGACTTGAGATACCCCCGATCATTCAGTCCCATGCTGTCCAGATACTCGCCCAAGGCCTCTGCCAGTAGCAATGCCGTTTTTTCCATTTTGTTAAACAGAAGGGCGTTTTGCCGGGGGAAACTGCGAGGGCCTTCTGCCGGAAAAACATTCAGGGTGTCGGGTGCGCCGCTGTGCCAGTTCTCCTTTTTATCGGCCATGCGGGGGCCACCGTCATAAGCCGCTTTGGTTTCCTGCCCCAGTTCATAGTACCCACGGCTGCGTCCCAGATCCGGTCGCACGTACTGCGTTTTTACCGGCATGGGCAAGCTGAAGACTTTGGGCACGGTGTGGTAATAGTTTTTCACCAGTGCCGACGGCACATTGTGTCCGCTGATGGACACAAAACCGAAGCGGGACAGGCTATCGCCCATTTTTTGGACGAAGGCGGCCCGCTTGGCCGGGTTGCCGCTGGTGAAGTCTTCCAGATCCACCACGGGCAATTGCTGCCCGGTTTTGCCCCAGCCCTGAAAATGAATGGGTTGCAAGGACTTGCGGTTGAGCAGGTGCCCGGCGAAGTGATGGGCGGTGGCGGGCGCTTTTTCTGGCGTTTCCGGCAGTCGCTCAGCAGACGCGGAGCGGCTGGGCGGGGAGAGAAACGGGTTTCTCTCGGTATGGTTTGGTTTGACGTCCGATGCATGTTTCGCTTTGGGTTTGCCGGCCGGAAAGGTAATGGGCATGGCCATGCCCTGGTGCGTGCGCACGTAAATGCTGGACATTCACTGGTCTCCTCTTTCCCTATATAAATTGCCCTGTTTAAATTCCCACTGGAAATAAAGCCACTTGAAAAAAAGAAATTCAAAAATTCCTTGCGAAACGCACA
>DAIDMR010000148.1 GCA_027448865.1 Vampirovibrio sp. | reverse complement strand
CGGAACCGACAGGGGCTGGTGCTGACCTACAGCACAGCAGCTGCCGTGCAAGGGGGACTTCAGGAGGCCGGTTTTCAGGTTCTTAAAACCAGAGGGCTGGGCCAAAAAGCCGGGGCCACCCTGGCCCTGAGTGCCCATTTGGATGCGCAGCCCTTTCTGGAGCATGCCATCAGCCCGGAGCCCTGGGAGCAACTGTATCTGCAAAGCCGGGCAGGCATTCCGTACCGGGACAAGGATCTGTCCAACAGTCGGGAACAGATTCTGGCGACGCGTCAGCAGGAACAGCAACACTCCAGACGACCCAGTGGCGCTTCAGCCCTGAAGCTGAAACCTGGTTATGGTCAGTCCGCCTCTTGATACATTGCGTCGCCATTGACTTTGTTCCGGGCTTGTTTACGCTCGCGATATCCTGCTACGGTTGTAATTATATGTGTGACGTTATTTTTAAGTCTTGTTATGTGTTTTTTTGTAATGTGAAGTTCTTTCTGTAGTGGCTAAATATTTGCATAATTTTATTTTTAAGAACTAGACGACTTAATAAAAGCGTCAATAAGACTGAAAACTCGAAAAACGCTTAAAAAACTTTGGGTGCGGCTGCCCTTACAACACTTTGAGACAGCCCTCTTTCACGACCCTGATTTCAGGGTTTTGACTCTTTCGATGGTTTGGGGAAAGCCTAACCGCCTGATTAAAGGGGACAGTAGCCCCGAACGAAAGCAAGAGGCCTCCCCCATTTTTTGAAAGCGAAGCCTTTCAGCCTGGTTTAATACCATTCAGCACGCTTGAGAAAACCCAGTTAGCTGATCAGGCGTGCTTGCGGCGCTGATCCTAAAAAGCGGTGGGCCGTCCTGGATACACCCAGCTCGCAGTGGGTGGCGGATAAACCCCGAATCGGGTTTGTTGAGGAAGGGACAGGACGGGGCGATTTTTCAGAGATGAAGGAAAATGGGCAGGTGCCTGCAAGGGGTGGCTGATGGTCTGGATAACAGGCTTTTTTGAGGGGCCATGTCCCCAGAAGTCTTGATTTTTAACGGATTTTAATCGCCCTTGCGCATCTCGCTCCAGCTTGTTTTTACCCAACAACGGGCGAATGGTCCAGTCCTGAATTTTCAGCATCAGCTGGTCAAAAGGATGGGCAATTAACGGCACCAGTCCTATGCCAATTCCCACTGGAATGGGCTTTTGCGCCAGCAGCCGAATGAGTTTCTGCTCATCAAACTGGAAGTCTTTCAAGCCCCGCATGGCGTCAAGATCCTTGGGCAACTCCGCCAGCAACTGCCCAAAAATGGGAATGCGTTTCAGCGTGTCCGGATTTTTCCGCAACACCCATCGCTCAACCGGGGACATAAACTTGGCAATACCCTGGCCGCGTTTGGCCAAAAAGGGTTGCAGCTGCTGATTGGCCCAGGGCAGGCGCTTTCGGGCAAAATTATTCAAAAAGGGGCTTTGCTGCACTTTCTGACCGTACCAGGTCTTGTCCGCGGTCACGGCTTTATCCACCCAGTGCGCGCCCTTCCCAATCAGCATGGGGGGAACCAGCAAGGTGGCCACAGCGTGAAAGATCCCCAAATCCAGCGCTTCCGCCCCGGTTTTTTGGGTCTTTTGCCACCGACTTAACTCCGGTGAGGCGTCATGGTACTTCTTGGGCAGTGTGGTGCCCATGTCCGCCAACACATAAAGTGATGAGACCCCGTAGCCCAGCATCTTCCCCAGACCGCCCAGGTAAGGCCCCATAAATTCGCCCACCTCATCGGCGTAACCCAGATAACGCAGGCTGGTGTCCCGCCAGATGGAGGGATCTTCGGTTCCGTGCCCGGATGTATGGGGCTGCGCGGAGCGAGTCGTCTTTTTTAATGGCTGCGGCTGACTGTGGCTAAAAATCCTGAAGGGCCGGGCAGCGGCAGTTCCAGCACGTTGCTCCAGGGCATCATTCTTGGGTGGGATGGGTAGAACAGTCATTATGCAGGTCCATTTTGCAAGTCCATTTTGCAAGTTCATTGTTAAAGCCGTTGGGCTTAACAGTTTGCCGGGTCAAATGGACGTCCAGACTTAACAGGGTATAACATAAGGGGGTTGAGCCAGCAACGACCTTCCGGGGAGAGCATACACCTGGTGCGGGGGAGTTGGCTGGCTGTAGAGATTAAAACGCAACAGGCCGTTTTGTTGACCGCTGATGATGGACTCATTTCAGGCGGGTTGCTCCTCCATGGTGGCCCAATCCAGATTGTCCTGGTAAACCGGGATGGTAAAGGACACCTCAAAAGCCCCTTCCTGATAGGCCAGTGCGATACTGCCCGCCATAGCCTCCACCAGTCCCCGGGTAATAAACAGGCCTAGCCCACTGCCCCGGGTGGTGCGCACCAGACTGTCATCCAGCCGCTTGAACTTTTCAAACAGGCTGTTCAACTCTTCCAGACTCTCCATGGGTACCGGATCGCACTGGTTCACCACCCGAATTCGCAAACTGGGAGAGGCGGGCTCGGGGTCTGTCCCGCACGGTTCCGCCTCCACCGATACCCGGATCGGGGTTTCCGGCAGCGAGTATTTCACGGCGTTATCCATCAGGTTCAGCAATATCTGCTCCAGCCGATCGGGGTCCGCCAGTACGGAAGGGGCTTGCACGTCCTCGGCGAACTGGACGACAATTTCCCGTTGTTCCTTGGCCTGAATAAACTGTACACAGTTATCCAGCAGCAGGGCCAAATCCACCCGATCGGGATAAACCCGCAAGTTGGCGGTTTCCAGATCGGGGATCACCAGGAGGTCTTCCACCAGCCGACTGAGGCGATCCGCTTGCTGCCGAATGGCCTTGATATGCTTTTGGCGGGTTTCAACATCCAGCGTGGCGTCATAACGACTCAGCCGGGATACATTGCCCTTGATGATGGTCAAGGGCGTCCGGAACTCGTGGCGGACCGTGTCAATTAACGTGGATTTGAACTCGTCCATCTGCGCCAGCTTCCGGTTGGCCTCCTGAATGGTCTGCCAGGAATCCGCCGTTTTACGGGCCA
>DAIDMR010000147.1 GCA_027448865.1 Vampirovibrio sp. | reverse complement strand
GGATGATGAAGGGGCGCCATAACGCCGAGCATGGCTTGAAGCAGCGTGAGCGCTGGGAAGAAATCGAACTGAATTCCATACAGCGGGCCACCCACGTGATCACGGTCACCCAGGAGGCCAAAGAGCGTTTGCTGAGCAAAGGCCTGCCGGAGTCCAAGGTGCTGGTGGTGGAGAATACCGTGGACACCGAGAAATTTTTGGCCGCTCCGGTTAATCAGGAGGTCATCCGCCACTTTAAACCCAATTTCGTGCTGACCTACGTGGGGCATCTGAACGACACCCACCGGGGGATTCAAACGGTCATTGAGGCCATGGGCCTGCTGAAAGATGAAATCCCGGAGCTGCGCTTTATCGGGGCCGGGGCTATGCGGGAACCCTACTATCAAAAGCTGGAACCCTTGATTCAGCAGTATGGATTGCAGGATCGGGTACATTTCACCGGCTGGCTGGATGAAACTGATTTTGTGACCTACATCGAGGCCAGCGATATCTGCCTGTGTCCGCACTTGGTCAACGATCACACCAACGCCACTTTTCCGAATAAAGTCTATTTGTATCATTTATTCAAAAAGCCCATTATTACAAGCAATGCCGTTCCTTTACAGCGTTATATAGAAAGTACCGGCGGCGGACTGGTCTTTCAGTCCGGCGATGCCCAAATGCAGGCCGAGCTGATTCGGATGCTGTACAGTCGTCCCGATGTGCGCCGGGAAATGGCCTTGCGAGGTTTTCAGGCGGTGATGGAACACTACAACTGGCAACAAACGGCCCGTCAATTCACCGAACTGTATCAGCAGCTTGCCATTGGCCTGAGACAATCGCCGATAACCCACGGATAGACATTTTCCAAGCGACAATCCCTTTCTACAATGCCCTTTTGAGATGGAATAACAGCGCATCATGAACCCCTCCCTGGATCTCTCGACAAAGGCCACACTGCCCGTGAACGCTCCCATTCGGGAAGATTTGGAAGCCTTGGCCCTGTCCTACCGGAATATTTGCGTGGTGGGTCTGGGGTATGTGGGTTTGCCCACCGCCCTGTTGTTTGCCTTGCACGATTTTTCCGTACAGGGCGTGGATGTCAGCGAGCGGGTGCTGGATAATATTCAGCACGATCGGGTCGGTTCGGTTTACCCGGAACTGGCCGACTGGTGGCAAGAAGTGCAATCGGAAGGCCACTTCAGGGCTTCTTCCGCGCCTGCGCCCGCCGACGTTTTTTTGATTACCGTGCCCACCCCGGTGCATCATGCCGATAAAACCTGTGACCTGTCCATGGTGCGGGCAGCCACCGAGTCCATCTTGCCAGTGCTACGGCCCGGCAATCTGGTGATTCTGGAGTCCACCGTTCCGCCCGGCACCACCCGCAACGTGCTAAAGCCGCTCATTGAAGAAAAGACCGGCTTACGGGTGGGGCAGGATATCTACCTGTGCTTCTCCCCGGAGCGGGTCTTGCCCGGCAACACCACGTATGAACTGATCCACAACCACCGGGTCATCGGGGGCACCACCCCGGAGGCGGCTATCATCGGGCGCACCTTGCTGGGGCAGGTCATGCAGGGCGAGTTGTTTATCACCACCGATGTGTCTGCTGAGTTCTGCAAGCTGGCCGAGAATACCTACCGGGACGTGAACATCGCCCTGGCCAACGAGTTGTCCATTTTGGCCGATGAGTACGGCGTGGACATGACGGAAGCCCGTCAACTGATTAATATGCACCCACGGGTGAACTTGCTGAAGCCGGGCATTGGGGTGGGCGGCCACTGTATTGCCGTAGACCCCTGGTTTTTTGTGGAGGCGTCCCCCATCAATACCCGCCTGATTGCCACCTCACGGCTGGTGAACGATCGCATGCCCGACTACACCGTTCAGAAAATCCTGCAAGCGGTGGCCGATATTGAGCGCCCCAAGGTGGTGCTGGTGGGCCTGTCTTATAAGCCCGATGTGGCCGATACCCGGGAAAGCCCGGCCATGCGCGTGGTGGAGTTGTTACAAGCGCAAGCCCATGTGGATGTGGTCACGTATGATCCACTGCTGGCGGAATACGCAGGGCTCACGCTGCAAACGGTGGCTGAAGGCGCCGATTTCATGGCCGTGTTGGTCGGTCACACTGCTGTCCTGGACGCGCTGGACTTGCACGGACAGGCCATTCGCCAGGCCATGCGCACCCCCCGCATTCAGGTGTTTTAATCCGCAGGCACAAAACCCTCCCTGTGGTGATGGTGGGGAGGGTGTTATGGCAAGGTCGTTTCCATCTAGCTGAGTGGGGTAATGCCCATGAGTTCTTTCAGGGTGGCCGATTTCTCGGCATTGGAGCCTTCTGTCATGGCTTTGGCGAAATCCACCACCGCTTTGGTGTGAAGGTTCGGCCCAAACCCGGCTTTTTCAAAGGCCTTGGCCAATTTAGGGTTCCCCGCTTTGGCCGCTTGGGAGGCCAGATTCCAGCCTTTGTCGTTTTGGGTCGGCAAGTCTATCACATCGACCAGGCGCCGCATCGTTTCCGGGTAGGCCGCGGCTTTTTCAAAAAGAGGCTGGGGATTTTCAGTAAAAACACCACGCGCGGCTGCTTTCAGGTCTTCAAAACGATCAGAGTCCCAATCCTCAGCTTTGCTTTGAGTGTCTTGCCACAGTGTGTCGATATTATAGCTGTCATCTTTGTTTTGGTGCTTTTTCAACAACTCATCAACCGATGTGTTCATGCTATTAAAGGCGAAGTTAAAAGCTGCTACTATTTCCTGCATTTGTTCAGTATGGAGCAGCGACATTTCCTGAGTGCTTTTGGGTAATGCGACGCCTGATTCCAGGGCTGTGAACACATCGTTCAAGACTGTTTCATA
The DNA here is from genome assembly GCA_027448865.1 of Vampirovibrio sp. Classification (GTDB taxonomy): domain Bacteria; phylum Cyanobacteriota; class Vampirovibrionia; order Vampirovibrionales; family Vampirovibrionaceae; genus Vampirovibrio. Next base: position 584 of record DAIDMR010000147.1, on the reverse strand, counting down.
ATTAACATTAACGCTGCCGTAATCATACTTTCGGATGTTTTCCATGAGTTTCAGAGATTCTTTTCTTTGCGCTCTATCGGTCACTTTGGTGGAAAAATAACCCTGGGGGTTGTTTGAAGCAGAGCCAATGGTGGGCATGGTTTGCCTTCCTTTATAAGTGTTTTTGGACAGGTTTGCCTGTCCGGAGATGCAACAATCACTTTCAACGAGGGGGCTTGTCAGCGAATTCGACAATATAAAGACAGGACACATCAAAATGATGCGCCTTGATCCCGACACGCTTTTTGAAAAGGGGCTAAACGTTGTAGATGCCCGTTTTATAGCGTCCCAAACTGGCCTCAATGGCCTCAATGGTCTGGGTCAGCCCTTGGCGGAAATCCGTTTGCGGCTGCCAGTCAAGCAACTCCCGCGCTTTGCGGTTGTCGGCCAACAGCAGGCCGACCTCGCTTTTCTCGGGCCGAATCCGCTGAGCTTCAGTGAGCACCGGAATATCGGGCTGGCCCAGAATATCCAGAATCAAATTCAGCGTATCCCCAATGGTCTGGGGCTGTCCGCTGCCCACGTTGATCACCTGCCCCACGCTG
>DAIDMR010000146.1 GCA_027448865.1 Vampirovibrio sp. | reverse complement strand
AGGGCATCGGAAAATATAATCTGCATACCCGCAAAACCTCGGTCACCGGTCTGTACATTTTAGGGTATCAATTCAATGAGCGTTGGAGCGCCCTGACCATGGCCGGGCTTCGCCATACTGGCTGAACCAGGAAATTCATGCCGTGGGCAAAATGGAATCCGCCGCCACCATTGTGCGGCGGGTCACCGGGGAACCCCTGAACGCCCGCTACTTTGTGGACTATCTGTGGCAAAAATACGGCGACATTTTTAACATTCAGCGCTAACCGGCCAGGCCAGCGGTCGCTGTCGGTTCCTTGGTAACCAGCGCCTCACTTGCCCCGGGCCCTTCGGACATCGTCGGGATCTGATCTTGTGGCGTCCAACGCTCTATACTTTCGGGCTGTGTTTTCGGGGCTACATCTCTCGAATCAGTCTCATGCCCACCACAGGGCGGAAGCGGTTGACGGAAAAATGCTCGAACCCGGCCCCAATCTGCAGGCTGTAATTTTTCCCCAGCTCCAGATGCACTTGCGGCAGGTAGAGGTAGTGATTATTTTTTGATTTGGCAAGGCTTAAATTGGTCTCAAACCCCAAGCGCAGATGCCTGGAGTGAGTATAAAACAAACTGGGGTTCAGCAGTCCCACAAAACTTCCGCTTCTATGGTTCAAGCCAGTATGGCGAAGCCCGGCCATGGTCAGGGCGCTCCAACGCTCATTGAATTGATACCCTAAAATGTACAGACCGGTGACCGAGGTTTTGCGGGTATGCAGATTATATTTTCCGATGCCCTGCATGCCATGAATGAGCCGGTGGTGTTTATCCGCGCCAAAGGTGACCTGATAGGCCCCTTTTAAAGTTTCAAGCCGGGTGTTTTCAAAGGGCAGCTCAAACTCAATGGCGTGATTGTCCAGAATGGCATATTCGATTTCCGGGGCCCAGTCCAAAGCGGTTTTGCCAGTGACTGTTTTCAGAAAAAGACTGTTTACCTCAAACTCTCCCTGCCGGGCACCCAAAGGCCGAATCAGGTCGAAGTTCATCGGCTCCGGGATATGGGGCAGCAAGCTGCCGGAGCTACCGGTGTTGGGATCCGTAACTTTAATTTCCTCCAGCAACTCCTCGTGGCTGTTTTCAGGCCGATGCGATTGCACCTGATGTTCCACGGTCTCCAGAACTTTTTCCAGTTCTGCTTGCCAGTCCGGATAGTTGGCGATTTCTCCGCCCAGTGGATCCGCCAGGGAGCTGGAGAAACAGCTGGCTCCAAGCAACAGAACGGCAATCAGCCATAACTTCACTCAAAAGCTCCTTGTCCTTGCGGGGTGTTCCGACGGGTCGCTCCGTTTATTTTAGCAAATGATGAGCCTGTTCAATGCGCCAGACTTTTGTCCCCATACAGAAGGCAGCAACGGTCAAGATTTTGGAAGGGCGGGCAACTTGCAAATGGATTGCGAAGCGACACAGGGGCAACATTACCCAATCGCCCCCTGCGATAAAAAGAAAAGAGACTTAAAACCGATGACTCTAAGATGATGTGGGCAGTATTTAACCGGGCTGTATAGAATGAGCTATTTTCTTCTCATATGGAAGCTTTTCTATAATCAAGGCAAGCTCATTAAGAGTATCCAAAGAATCAGCGATTTCTGACCAAGTGAACACCTCACTTTTCTGATTTCTTTCAAGCTCTAAACCGGAGTTTGTGACCCATACAGTGACTGTACCATTTTGTGGGTATGCTTCATTTGAAATTTGCAATTCTGAATGCTTACAGAATTCATAAAATCTTTTAAGCTTAGCAAACGCAGTTACGAAGATTTTGATATCAGCAAATTGAATTTCTTCTCTGAGAAACTTTACAAATAGCTCTGAAGATTGCGCAGACTGGGCCAAAAACGTTTCAAAGTTAGACAATGCGCTTAAATATAAAGTAATATTTCTCTCTGGCAACATATCAATATAGGTTTTTAACTTTTCCCTCGCTAGTTGATATTCGGTGACAGCTGCTTGAGTTTTGCGTAAAAAATTAAAGAGATATGCATATGTTGGGTTTTCTAATCGCCCATGAAATATAGAATTTAGAACAAAGTTTGGTATGTAGCTTTCGGCTGATAATGCGTAGTTTGATTTTGATATGTCTGGAGCATTACACATCGACAATGTTGAAAGATTTGGTGCTACAAAGTGATCTAGTGCATATTCAGTAAGTGCCATAGGATTTTTCCAAAAAGAATTTAATCCATTTTTTTAATTGTATTACAAAGTTTTAATTGTCAACTTTCACCTGAAGTGCGCAATAAAAATATGGTACTCGTCATTCCAACAAAAACGGAGATCCATTGTCTAGAAGTATATTTACTTGCCTGGGTATTTCTTGAATCTTTTTATATCCGTTCTCGAAATAAGCCTTTATATCATCAGCGCCAAATGGATTCCCGCATGCGCGGGAATGACACGCTTAGCGCAAGAAATCAGGATAAAATAAGCGCCGGAGAAAGCAGAGCTGTAGCACAAAGTGCGTACAGATATGCTTGTCGCCCACCTGTAAAGGAGAAAATTTGGTGGAGCCGGAGAGATTCGAACTCTCGTCCAGAACGTACGCCGGCAAACGTCTACGCGTGTAGGGAAGAGTTATCGTCAACCAACCCAAGGCACTTCCCAGGACCTTAGGATTGATCCAAGCGTTTGGCCTCGCCAGGCTCGATCATGGGATTCGCATTCACCGTATGATCATCCGGCTTCCGCTAGCATGCATGGGGGACCCGGTACCTCGGCATGCAGGAGATACAAGGTGGCCACCCTCAGTAGGTCGAGGGGATTTCTTGGCTTATGCGGCTAAACTGCGATTAGGCAGCTTTGCGAGCACGAGCGCCGAAATCAACGGCGATGACATTGCTTTTGGCATTTGTCAAATTGCTTGTTTTTACGAGGAACAGCACCTCGACGCGCAGTTTGCGTCCGTATTCGCCCTGTCAAATCCAAATCGGCCCCATAAAGCTGGGGTTTGAACTTATGACAAGTCCAAAGCGCAGCTTGATGAGCGTTTGGGAAAATGGTGGGGACTGGGTTTTCAAAGTACAAAATGCCTGTATAGGGAACTATAGCACATGACGTCGGGGACTTGGAGAGGTTCAATCGTAAATATTAAAATTTCAGCCTAAAAAAATCACGGACCCTCATTGAGGCGTCCGCAGGGCAGGCGTACGCGGGTGTCTATGAGCGGACGCCACAGGCGCTAAAAGCCGCAGCCCAAAATCAGCGCATCCGGGCGAACTGTATCCGCATCGCGGCCAATATGCCAAAACTGGCCACTTTGTTTTAAAGCGGCCAGTGGCAACAGTTGCAGGAGAATCCCTACTTTCGGGTGTATGGACGAACAGCGCTGGCTCCTGAGGACAGCCGACCCCAGCATGACCCGGACAGTGTAAACCATTGGTCATTCTGTGAGGCAGGACACGCTTCAGCGCTTTTGCGCCATAAACGGTTTTTAGTGGTGGTGTCCGTGGGGGCCGTGGGGATGACCGTGACTCAGTTCTTCGGCAGAGGCTTCCCGAATGCCCACGATTTCAACGTCAAAGTTCAGCACCTGGCCAGCCAACGGGTGATTGGCGTCCAGAATGACTTCCTGTCCTTCCTGCTTCACAATGGTGGCCATCATCACCCCTTCTTCCGACTGGAGCTGAACCACCATACCGGCCTGAGGAACCTCGCCCCCGAATTGCTCGATGGGTAAGCCAAAAATCAGCTCAGGGTTATGGACACCGTAGCCTTGCTCGGGCTGCACGGTCACCTGTTTTTTGTCACCGGCTTTCAGGCCTTCCAAAGCGTTCTCCAGCCCGGGAATAATGTTCTGATGCCCTTGCAAGTACTCCATGGGCTCATCCTGAGAGGAGTCCAGCAGGGTGCCACTGGCATCCGTCAGGGTGTAGTTCATTTTTACAACTTTATTAACAGTTACCAGTTCGGCAGCCATGACACGATCCTTATTATTGCTTGGTTTGAATGAAATGTTTTCCTGGAGATTTTAAATATGTTACCTTAACAGGCCCAATTCACAAGATCAACTCATCCCGATTGCCGGCAGCCTCAAAATTAACGCCCGGGCAGGGGGTCAAAAGGCAAACCCACCCAAACCCGCTACAAGGCAGTCGAAAGACTGACAATCTCCAGTGTTGGCACCTCGGGTGAACGGGTTGCCTCGGGCGCCATCAAGGATGTCTTCAGGGACGGCGGTGGTGGCTCTATATTTTTGCAACCAGCCCGGTTCAGGGTGAAAAGCGGAGCAATATAGCGGGCAAAAAATCCGTTGTTATTATCGGGCGCCATATAGGGAAAAGCCAGGCTCAACCCATTGCCCCCGTGGCCCAGATGGAGGATCGCCTCTTTAAACTTTGCTTGTAACACTGGCGAAGCCTGCTGATAGAAGGCCTGATCCTCAAACACCGGCAC
>DAIDMR010000145.1 GCA_027448865.1 Vampirovibrio sp. | reverse complement strand
AATGGTGGCGTTTAAGGCCAGCAGGTTTGTTTGGGAAGCGATGTCTTTAATCAGATCGATTACGGAGTTAATTTCCTGAGAGGAGCGGCCCAGCTCATCCATGATTTTTTTGGATTCTTCGGCCTTTTTTTCCGCGTTGTGTGTAATTTGAGAGACCTGCTGGGTATTGCGGCTGATTTCTTCCACACTGCTGCTCATCTCGGTAATGGCGCTGGCCAGGGTTTGAATATTCCGGTTGGAATCTTCAGCCATTTCTGCCACCTGTTGAGATTTTTGCACATTGGTATCCATGGTCGTGCCCATTTGCAGGTTGGCGTCTTTCAATTGCTCGGAGAAACTGCTCAACTCCATGGAGCTTTGCCTGATTTGAGCCGACTGTCTGGATTCCTCTTCCTGTTTTTGGATTCGCTCAAGGTTGCAAGAAACCAGTTTCCCTACGGTTTTTAAAGATTCCAGGCGTTGTGTGCTTGGGTTTAAAGTTTCTGTGGTGAAAAAATCCATAGTGCCAATAATTTCACCGTTCACGAAGATGGGAAAGCATATGCCGGATTTGACGCCTGCACGTTGGGCGGGATCGCGGCGAACGCAGTCTGTCACTGTTCCCAAATCCTGAACAAACACAAGCTCTTTATTTTCCCAGGCTTTGCCATTGATCCCCACGCCTTTTTTGAATTCAGCACCCTGGGTGACTTTCAGAAATTCCGGGTTGACAGTGCCAGAGTCCTGTTGAAAACGAAGTGACTGGCTGGTTTTATCGATCTGCCAAAACGAGCCATAGGCCCACTCGAAGTTATACCGGACGGTATCTAGTGCGATTTGAAGCGCTTCTTTTTCCGTTTTCGCTTCAATCATGTTCTGAACGATTTGACTGATGGCCTCTGTGTCTTTGGCGTTCTGCTTTACAGCTTCTTGTTTCCTGATTCTTTCAATGGTTGAGGCAACCAGCTGCCCAATGCCCCTGAGTACTTCCAGTTGTTCCTCAGTGGGAGATAACACCTCAGCAGAGAAAAAGTCCATGGTGCCAATGACTTTTTCGTCTGTAATAATGGGAAAGCAGATACCGGATTTGACGCCCGCTTTTTGAGCCGATTCGCGTCTGCAGCAGTCTACCATCTCGCCTAGGTCTTTTACAAAAAAGAGGTCTCGTGTTTTCCAGGCCCGGCCATTGATTCCCACGCCCTCGCTGAAGCTGGCGCTGCGGGTTACTTGCTCAAACTCGCTGTTGACACTGCCCGATTCTGTAAAAAAGCGCAGCGTATTGGACTGAGCATCCAATGCCCAGTAGGAGCCATAATCCCATTTAAATGATTTGCGAACAGAGTCAAGCGCTGCTTGCAGTGCGGCAAGTTCATTCGTGGTGGTGTTCAATACCTTAATGACATTAATGACGGCCAAGGCGTTAACGCTCTCATTCTGAAGGACTGAGGACTTAAGATTGGAGACGTTTTTGGGATGATGGCTTAACAGGTTCAGCATGGCATCCTTTCTTTTTAATTTACAAAATACGAAACCCTGACTAGAACATGTGATGCTTGATGAGGCAACCTTCAGCGATTTAAAGTGTCACCAGTTGTTCAAATTTCTCCCGAAGGTCTTCGGCATTGAAAGGCTTTACCAGGTAGTTATTGGCGCCTGCCTGTATGGCCGTGATGACATTGGTTCTTTCGCCCTCGGTGGTAACCATTAAAATGGGGGTTTTGTTGCCAGAGGCGCGAATGTTGCGAACGGCGTCTATACCCAGCATATTGGGCATGTTCCAATCCATCAGGATGACGCTGTACTCCTTATGCGATGCTTTTTCAACCGCTTCGCAACCATCTGCGGCTTCTTCGATATTGTCATTGGGGATATTCATACTGTTGAGAATTCCCATGATGACCCGCCTCATAATGGCGGAATCGTCAACAACCAGAACTTTGATCGAACTCATTTAAGAGACTCCTTTGCGGCTTTGGTATAGATGAATTTTGGGCTGCTTGCTAGTTCGTAAACTTGAAAGAGACCTGCAAGCTAAAGGTTTGTTGTTCGGCTTCAAATACAATACACAGGTAGGGGCAATTTTTGGGGCTGGCTGAAATTTCGTGGCCAGAGCCCAAAATGATGCTGGGTAACGATAAGCGATAATTAGAGTTGGTCTCCGTCGATAGAGAGGTTTTGGTATTACCCGAAATCATGTTCACCAGTTCACCAATTCCATCCGAACGATCTTCCGCTGAAATAGTCTCTGCGCTTGTACCAATCAGGCGCGAGACAATGAGGTTCGCAAGTTTGATAGGAAAAGACAATGCGACCATTCCCTCGCCACCTTCACCGGTAATCCCGATCAATGCCGAGATATCACCGCCCGCCACGTAGGACTCCTGAGGTCGAACCTCCTTTACGGAAACCGCGGTATTGGCCATGGTTCCCAAAACATCCTGGGTGGATTTGATCAAGGCGTTTACCAGTTTGGCGTCCAGTACTTTTTTTTCAGAAACTTCGCTCATTATATCTCCTAGTGATTTTGATTTTTAACTTTAAAGAGAGCCACCCAGGCATTCCAGCATGGTATTCATCAGGTCTTCCGGGCTAAACGGTTTGACCAGGTAATGCTTGGCCCCTGCCTGAATGGCGCGCACAATGTTGGCTCGCTCTGCCTCGGTGGTGACCATCATGACCGGGATAGACTTGAACCGTTCATCCGCTTTCAGGTACTGGAGGGTGGTGAAGCCATCCATCACCGGCATATTCCAGTCCAGCAAAATCAGGCTAACATCCTTGTACTCGTTATCCAGAAGATTTAGAGCTTCCTGTCCATCACCCGCTTCCAGAAAGTCCAGCCCCAGTGTTTCGGCGCTGCCTCGAATGATTTTTCTGATGATTGCAGAATCATCTACAGACAGAACTTTCATCCGCTATCGGCTCCTTTTGAGTTTATAATAAGCGCCGCCACATGCTTCCATTCGTTCAAAGTCATCACTGTAGCCAATCAGTGATTCCGAAGCCCCGATAAATAAATAGCCGTCCGGATTCAGACACTGAGCCAGTTTTTTGAATAACTCTTTTTTAAATTCCGCAGAAAAATAGATGGCCACGTTGCGCAGCATAATCACATCGAAACGACCCAGCTCGGTGAATGGATTCATCAGGTTGAGCTGTTGAAACTGCACAACCTGTCTTACGGTTTCATCCAGTACATAGACCCGCCCATCTTGTTTGAAGTAGCGATCCCTGAGTTCCTCCGGCATCCCTCTGGAAATGGAGAGGGCATCATATCGTCCTGCCTTGGCAATAAACAGTATGGATTTTGACAGGTCGGTGGCCGTAATGGACAAAGCGCCGTTGGTTAATTCCTTGCCTTTTCCCAGTCGTGCCAATTCGTGGGCCACTAGCGAGATGGAGTAAGGCTCCTGTCCTGATGAGCAGGCGGCTGACCAGAACCGGATTTGCCTTTTTTCTCCGTTTTTTATTTTTTGCAAGAGTTCTGGGAAGATAACTTCCTTTAAAATTTCATAGGGCCATTGATCTCGAAACCACAGGGTTTCATTGGTGGTCATGGCTTCAATGATTTTACTTTTAATGCCGGGATCACTCTGGCTGATTTTATAGAGATCGCTGAAATTGTGACACGCGTTTTCAATAGCCAGTCGGCTGAGGCGGGTCTCCAATAGGTAGGCCTTGTCACTACTGATTGTAATGCCGCATTCCTTTTCTATAAATTTTTGAAACAGCGTCAGCTCTGTTTCCGAAATCGTCAGAGAGGTCATAAGCCTCGTCCTTTCCTGACCAGTTGTGTGATACGCTGAGCCAGCAAGGGCAGGTCAACCGACTCATCAGCCAGACGAAGCTCTTCCACGGCTTTGGGCATGCCGTATACCACACAAGTTTTTTCGCTTTGTACCAGAGAGTAGCAACCTGTTTGCTTCAGGCTTTTCACACCCAAGGCGCCATCGCTTCCCATGCCGGTCATAATCAGTGACAAGACATTTTTTCCATAGACAGGACTGATCGATCGGAACAACACATCAACTGCAGGGCGACAGCTATTTTCCGGCGGGCCTTCGTGAATCAGTATTCGGACATCGTCACCCGCTTTAAAGATCTCCATGTGTTTTCCGCCGGGCGCGATGTAGACATTGTTCGGTAAAACCAGGTCATGATGCGCTGCCTCTTTGACGTTTAATCTGGATTTTCGATTTAGGCTGCTGGCCAGGGATTCCGTAAAAATCGGAGGCATGTGCTGAACCAGCAGAACAGGAATGTTTAAATCACCTGGAAGCATTGGCAATACTTCCGACAACGCGTTGGGCCCACCCGTGGAGACACCGATGACCAGAATGTCGAAGTGGCCCGGAGGCGTTTTGGCTGTAGGTGGTGTTGAGGGCGGTGAAGCCACCGGCCTGTAGCTGGTGGCAGCGCTCAGTACAGGTGCGGGCGTGACCAGTGATTTGGTGGCGGTGGGTTTGGCGAATCGTTTGGAGCGGAAGTGACGAAAAACTTGCGTCAGTTTTAACTGTAACTCATTTTTGCTGTCTTCAACGTTGATTCCATCTGGCTTTGGAATGAATTCCATCGCTCCGAGTTCCAGGGCTTTGATGGTGATATCGGCGCTGGATTTGTTTAAACCACTCACCATGACCACCCCGATATCCGGATGGTTTTTATTGAGTATGCTCAGGGTTTCCAATCCGTCCATTTCCGGCATTTCTATATCCAGCAGGACAATATCCACCTTCTGGTGCTCCAGTTTGGCCAGGGCGATTTTTCCGTTACTGGCGGTGGCAGCTACAGCAGCATCCGGAATATTGCTGACAATGTTGCTGAGAATACTGCGATAGGTGACCGTATCGTCTACAATCAAAACATTTAATGTATCAGTCATAGGCTTCAATACTTTTGCCTTGGGAACGCAACATTACTTAAGGAGTTTATCAACGGAGAGAACCGCGACCAGGGAGTTATTTTGTTTGATGACACCGGTTAAGAACTGACCGTCAATTTTACCCATGTTGGCCGGTGGAGGTTCAATGGATTGCTCCGGAACGATTACGACATCTCGAATATCGTCCACCAATAATCCCACTTTATCAGACGTAGCAGCGAAATCCCCTTGATCAGGCTCAATGCCTAGAGCCTGTAGTTCCTGTTCCGTTTTGAGGATAATGTTGTGAGAGTCCTGGGCGACAGTCGCTTTTTCCAAACCAAGCCGTTTGTTCAGATCCAGAATGGTTACAATTTGTCCCCTCAGGTTCAACAGCCCTCGGATGTACTCGTTCGCGTGAGGAACCGGCGTAATTTCCAGCTGTTTGTTGATTTCTCGGACCATGAGAATGTCAATTCCAAAGAGCTGGCCACTTAGTAAGAATGTTGTAAATGATCGGTTGGCCATTGATCACTCCTATTACTCTCTTTAAGCATACCGGCAGACTCTAGTAAGCCCGCAAAATTCAGGAATAATGTCACGTGGTTGTTAATCACGGCGGACCCTTGAACGCCGGGATGTTGCATAAAGGATTTTTCCAGTTCGATAGTAATATCCAGCGCGTCAATAATCCGGGTAGCCACGATCCCTGCCTGCCCTGAGCCTTCCAGAGGCAAGATCAGGAAGGCCTCTTCAATAGTGTGCGAGACGGGTGTGACTGGTAAATAGTCGTCCAGAAAAATCAGCAAAATGCTTTTTCCCTGATGGGGCAAGAATTTTCGATTTCCAATCCGTTCCACATCAGACATTTTGAACTGCTCCAGTCTGAGGATTTTAGACAGTGGAAGGGCGAAAATTTCCTGATCCGCGCTGTTAAAGAGTAAGATGGACTGGTTTTGTTGCTGGGCTCGATTGCCGTTGAGGAAAGCACTTTCCTGGAGGCGTCTTTCCTCTTCCGCATTAATCTCCGAGAAGGACAGTCCAGACGTAGCGACCAGTCCACTCACATCCAGAATCATGGCCACACGTCCGTCACCCATAATGGTGGCGCCCGAGAAGCATTTGCAGTTCTTGATAAATTGTGAAAGTGGTTTGACCACGATTTCCTCGATATCGCGGATGCACTCTACTATCAGACCATATTGCATGTTTCCTGACTTCAGCACCAGGATGTTGTAATCGCTTCTGGCGTCGGTTCGGCGTTCTTTGAGCGAGTTCGGGTGATCTTCCAGCAGTCTCTGATCTTCGATACTTTCGCGCCGGTTTACAATGACTTCCGGTGATGCCATGGACGCTACCGTTTCAGGGTGGGATTCGAGTGTTACCGTTTCATCCAGTCCCAGGGTGGTGCTGAGTTTGATGAGTGGTAACAGTTTTCCTCGGAGCCTGAGAACGGACGCGGAGCCTACTTTTTCGATGCGGGTGGCGATTTGTGAGGCCTTGACGCAAACCAGTTCCACCAGATTGATTTGCGGAACCGCGAAGGTTTGACCGGCACTTTCCACCACCAGCGATGGAATAATGGCCAGGGTCAACGGCAACCTTAACAGAATGGTGGTGCCTTTGCCTTTTTCGTTTTCAATGCTGATGCTCCCACCGATTTGCTCGATGTTGGTGCGCACCACGTCCATACCGACGCCTCGTCCGGACACATCGGTGACTTGTTCCGCAGTGGAAAAGCCCGGGGCGAAAATCAGATTGACTTGCTCCTGTACACTCATCTGACGGAGTGTGGCTTCAGTGATGATCCCTTTTTCCAGCGCTTTGCTGGCAACGCGTTCGTGGTCAATGCCTGCCCCGTCGTCAATGACAGCGATATTGATATGACCACTTTCCTGATAGGCTTTCAGGATGACGGTACCTTGGCGTGGTTTGCCTGCCTGTTCACGCTGCTCCGGCTTTTCCATGCCATGATCGCAGCAATTCCGGATCAAGTGGGTGAGCGGATCGGACAGGCTTTCCAGAATGGATTTATCCAGTTCAACTTCTTCACCGACCATTTGCAAGGCAATTTCCTTGCCAAGACTTCTGGAAAGATCCCGGATGACTCGGGGAAATTTACCGAAAACACTGGCAATGGGTTGCATCCGTGTTTGCATGATGTGTTCTTGCAGGTCACTGGTGACCAGATTGATATTCTGGATGATGGCGTTCAGGCCTTCGTTGTTGTCACTGAGAGCCTTGTTTTCAATCGCACGGGCCAGTTGGTTTCTGGCCAATACCATTTCACCGGCCAGATCCATTAGTCGGTTTAATAGATCCACTTTTACCCGAATGCTGTCGTTCGAGGTGTCAGCACCGGTACTGTTTTTAGGGATCGGTTTGGAAACGGCTTCGGTCGCTGACGCTTTGCCCGGAGGGGCGGGTTTTTCTTCCGCTTTTTCATGGGGCGCGGTGACCGCTACTTTTGTTTCCGAGGAGGGTATATTTGCGTTTTCCGTTGCTCTCGGCATTTCCGAAGTGACACTGTCTGCTTTTTTTTCGGGAGCCTTTTCTCCAGTGACTTTGAGCTCAGAGATTTGTTGCTCAGGGATATTTAATGCAATGGAGAGCAAGTCGGCTTCCAGTACAGAGCTGTACAGAAATAGAAAGGGCAGCGCTTCGTCCAGGGAGTTTTCCAGTCCGCTGATGCCAGAGATATCCAGAGCCGTGTCCAGTACGTTCCCGGTACTCATGAGTTGTTCCAGAAACTGGAGTGGGCTACGGTTCTGAAGCGCCAGATCGTTGTCGGTAAAGGCATGAATCGAGTATATTTTGTGGCCGTTTTGCCTGGCGGAGGCGATGGCCACAGAATCGGCGAATAACAGGCCGCTTTTTTCCCCATCCGTGTTATTGGCAGCACTATTCTTTGCGTCCTGGGATACTTTTTCGATGGCTACCATTTCTCTGGGGTGTATTAAGTTTTCCAGTTGCTCAACCACATCTTGAAACGGTACGTTCTCGCTGTTGCCAATATCATCCAGCATCAGTCGCAAGCGATCCACGCCAACCAGGAGTGGATCCATGATCGCTGCCGTGGGCTCCAGCTTTCCATCCCGCATGATCATTAAAACGCTTTCCATACTGTGGCTAAGCGCTTTTAAAGCCTCAAGGCCAAAGAATCCGGAGGCCCCTTTGATGCTGTGAATGGCCCGAAACACCCGGTTAATAATCTCGGGATCAACCGACTTGCCATCTTTTTCCAACGCCAGTAAATCAGGTTCAATGGAAGCGAGGTGTTCTCTGCTTTCAATCACAAACTCAAGGAGTAGCGATTCATCGTTGATACTGCTCATTATCTAGTTTTCCTCCAGATGAATCAGTTGCTCCAGTTTGCAGACCCGAAGAACCTTGAGGACACTGGGATTTAAAACTTCGAGTTTTAACAGGCGGTTTTGAGACTGGCAGGTTTTGTAGAGGCCGATCAACAGTTTTAGCCCAAGCGAGTCGATGATCTCCACTTGCCGCATGTCCAGAACGACATCACCGTTTGGATTGGCGTTTATGGCCTCCAGCATTTTCTTTTGCAAGGCGTCAATAAACGTCGAGTTAAAATTTTCTTCAGAAATTAACCGAAGTCCTTTTTCATTGACCACAGTTTGCATGGCTAATACGACCTTTGTTGATGAGGGTTGTGCGGGTGCTTCAAGTTTATGCTGCCCTTTCAGTATATTGCCTTTAGCGTAATGCGATATCCACTCCAAAGTGGAGTCGTGGTTTTTGGCTAAAGGGCACCATTCGGATGATGGGATAAGCGATATCCAGTCTGCCGGTAATGCGGTTGGTCAATTGAGCGCGCAACCCCATACCGGTCGAGAACACCTTGTAGTTGGAGTCTACGCCATCGGCTGGCGCGGCGATTTGGCCGTAGCCGAAATCCACGAATGTAAGCATTTGGGTGGAGTCCCGTAATGGCTTATCGGAGAAGGGCAGTTTCACTTTTTTGGGTATAAAGTAGGCAGGAAGCTGCCATTGGCTGGTCATGACCACGTAGCGATCCACGAAGAAGTAGACTTCCCGGTAACCACGCCCGTAGAAAGTGCCTCCCAGACCACCCACATCAAAATTGGATAGCCCGTTCGGGGTGAATTGCCACTGGATATTGAACAAACCCGTGGACTTCAGGGGTAAAGGGCGGGTTAGCGCCGCGTAACCCGTATAGCGGAAGTATTGGCTACCGCCTTTGAACCATGACAACCGTGGATCGTTTGATAAGGATCCACCCCAGATGGGCACAGCGCCCGCAAATTCGCTGCGAGTGGACAGGTAGGTTTTACCAATGTTTTGATCGTAGTTAATTCCGGCTCTCAGGGTGCGCACGTATTCACGCTCCAGCGAGCCTTCTCCCCAGTGGCTTTTGGCGTTTTTCAGGTCAAAGGCCACATCAACGCTGGCTCTGACGTTGGGACGATCCAGGAAGGTGTATTTCAGGCCGGGAGAAATACGGTAGGCCCAGCCATGTTCGTCAAACTGGGTGTACAGGCTTTGGAAAGGGGTAATGCTGGCGTATTGTGCTTCCAGAGTTGCGCGTAAGGACGGGCGTATGGGAAATTCATACCGGGTAAAGCCACCGGTTGAGCGGTAGCCCTGCACCACGCTGGCCATCAGGGAATCACCGTGGCCGGTGACGTTGTTGGAAACCAGGGTGGCCGCACCGAAATGCCGCCCGAAGATGACCTGATCCAGGTTGTTGGCGGAGGCGATGAGGTGCAGGTTTTTTCTGGGCTCTCCGCCATGAATTTTGACGGCAACCTGGTGGGTGTAGGGCTCGACCTCCAGCTCGGTATCAAAACTCAAATCCGGGTTGGATTGAATCAGGCGGATCTGGCGCTTTAAAGCGGAGAGTTTCAATGGTTCATTTTCATGAATGCCCCGGGTTAAGTGACTGAGCGCTCGTCCTTGCCACTTGTCTTCCAGCGAGATATCCACCTTGCCCACCAGCATGGGGGTAACGGTCAACACAATTTTTTGGTCCGTCAACCGGGCACTGACATCGCATAAATATCCATCGTCAGCGCATTGGGCGATTTCTTTTTTGGCCAGTTCGGCCAGTTTGGCGGTCATCATTGGCTCAGCCTGGGGGAGCGATTGATTTTCACCTTTCAAGGGACTTCCGTATTCGATCATCACCTCTGGAACAGAGAGCGCCCCTTCGGCCAATTTACCTTCTAAATCTTTTTGAATATAAAAGGGTTCCGGTATGTTTTTGAGGGCCTCAATATCCAGTTTGACCTGCGGGCCGTAGCTTCCGTAAACCAGGTTGGGGGTGGTGGCCATCACGGGTAATTCGCTGGCCGTATAAGGCATCACCGGTTCATCGGCGAATGCGCCCAAGGGGACAAGCCCGGCTGTTAGAAGCAGCGGTACAATCCGGATGGTATGGGCAAACGAGAAGGCTCTCATTGGTTCTTTTACACTCCCAACAGTTAACACTTTTGCACAATACACACGTTAGATACCCCTGGGCCGCCAAGGTGACTCTTGGGGAAAACAGTGTCCAAACGCTTTAGCTACTCTTTTTAAATGGTATGTTTTTCTTTCAGTTTGGAGATAGGTATTAGTGGGCTAGAAACATATCTGCAATCAATATACAAGATTTTGTTTCTATCTGTTGAAAATGGAAGCGCATTTCCACCGTTTAGAGTAGCTTCCCGGTTGGCGATTACCTCTGCGTTTCCTTTCATTCCTTCAGCGGATGGCGTAAATGGCCTGCTACTTCTGTTGTGCTTTGTCAGGCCTTTTTCTAATGACGTTTTCAGTCCCATCTTCAAAATCCTGCAACTGGAGGTTTTCCAGAACCTCGACAAATTTGCATTATAAGAGTGATTGCTAAAGATGTTGCTCCTGATTTGAATCGTTTTCATTTTTGATTGGGCAAGTTGAATGAATCTGTTTTTAATTGATTGTTTGGGAGTTGGAAGATGTTGTCGCGTATATGTAAGCCGATGGTTAGGTTGATTAACTGTTTTTCTTATAGCTTGAAGTTTGGACTGTTGTCCTTGTTGTTTTTGGCGGTGCTGGCAACACCGGTCTATGTTCTGAATGGCTATGTTGAAGGATCCAATGATTTCGCCAGAAAAGAAATTGCCGGATTGTTGTACATCAACCCGGTCAAAAACTTTTTGTTTAGCGTTAATCAATACAATTTAATGGATGCGAACCCGGGTTCTCAGGCGTGGTCGGCTGTGGAGAAAAACTGGGCTGCCGTTGAAGCTGTTGAGAAAGAGAAAGGCGCCTTTCTCTCTACGAAGCAGGCCTTTCTGGCATTAAAGATGGCTTATGCCGATTTTGTGAACTCCGAGAACGCCCCTGATAGACCCGACGCTGAGCGATATACCATTGTGGATAACCTGCTCAGTAGATCCATTGCCCTGATTAGCACCGTGGGAACCAATTCCAATCTGGTTCTGGATCCCGATACGGATGCCTATTATGTCATGGACACGGTGGTTTACCGCTTACCGGTTCTGGTTCAGTATATTAACCAACTGCATCACCACGGTCTGGCCCTGAACCGTCAAGGCCGTGTCAGTCTGGAAGACGTTGAAAGGGCCATTGAGTTAAAGACCCATTTGGCCGATACTTTGTCCTTAACTCGGGGGAATCTGGATACGACGTTGGCCTCAACCCGGGATAAAATGGTTGGATTCGAGCTGAAACCAGTTTTTGGTCAATATTTTCCAACCCTGAGTCAATATATTGACTATACCCGGGGGGCCTTGGGTGGCTCTGCTGGAGAAGGAGGGGGTGCCACGGTTTTCCGGGCTTCGTCTTCCAAAATTACCAATTTGTCTCTGGCCGCTTCTCAGTATGCCTCTGCTTTTTATGATCAAGGGAGCAAAGTGATGATCCGCCTGCTGCACCAGCGGATACACCGCACCAACGAGCCCTGGAATTTTATGGTGCTGGTTTCTTCCGTGGTACTTCTGTTTATTTTTTACTTTATGGCGAGTTTCCGGTTGGCAGTGGTGCAAACGGTCAAGGATCTGGAAAATACCAGTAAATGCTTGGCCAACGGGGATTTAACCCGGCGCGTTCAAGTGGAAACCCGTGATGAGTTGAGTTTTGTGGGACATGCCTTCAACCAGATGGCCGAAGCCTTCTCCATGTTGATTGGGGAGGTCAGGGACAACGCGTTCCAGGTCACTTCCGCATCCGAGAACTTGTCTGCCACTTCCACCCAGATGAAGCAGGAAGCCATGACCATGACCCAGTTGTCGGAAATGGCCAGTCATCTGAGCGAAACCGTGGATGATAGCGTTAAAACGGTTGCCGCCGCGGTGGAGCAAAGCAGCGCCAACATTAGCGAGGTCTCCAAGGCCAGCAGCAATGTGGAGCATAATATCAAAATCGTCAAAACTTCCGCTGAAGATGTTTCAACCCGCATGCAATCCATTGCGGATGCGGCTGAAGAAATGTCCACGTCCGTGACCACGGTGGCTTCAGCGATGGAGGAAATGTCAGCCTCCCTGAATGAAGTTTCCCAAAGCGCGGCTGAAGCGGCCAAGGTGGCCAACGTGGCTGAAGGAACCGCCAAAACCACCAGCGAGACGGTGAATGCCCTTGGGGATTCCGCCCGCGAGATTGAAAATGTGCTGGGCGTCATCAAGGAAATTGCCTCGCAAACCAACCTGTTGGCCTTGAACGCCACCATTGAGGCCGCCAGCGCCGGAGATGCCGGTAAAGGCTTTGCGGTGGTGGCCAATGAGGTAAAAGAGCTGGCCAAACGTTCTGCGGAAGCTGCTGAGGATATCCGTTCCCGCATTGAAAACATGCAGTCCAACACCCACGCGGCGGTGAGCGCCATTGAGCAGATTCTGGTGATTATTTCCGAAATCAACCATATCAATTCCACCATTGCCAGTGCGGTTGAGGAACAGACGGCCACCGTGAACGAGATCACCCGAAGCGTGGCGGGGGCAGCCAAGTCCGCTGGTGAGGTCACCAGAAATGTGCAGGAAGTCGCTGAAACCACCGCCACTGTGGCGCTCAAAATCAATGAGGCCAACCAGGGTGTTAGCCTCATTGCCACCAATATCGCAGAGCTGGCCCAGGGAACCAATGAAATTGCCAAAGGGGCTGGCAGTGCGGCAACCGGTACGGCACAGATGGCCGAGAAAGTGGAGCAGGTGACCCATACCAGTGTTTCCACTGAAAAAGGCGCCATCAATGTTCAGACCACAGCACAAGACCTCTCTGAGCTGGCTGGTCGCTTGCGAGTGGTGGTAGAACGTTTTAAAGTGGCCGTTTAAGGGTAAAATACACTTGCGTGAGAATGGAAAGCGAAACACGGTTACAAATCCGCAAGAATGGTCAATTCTACTTTTTAACCTGTTTTTATATCAGTATGATGTCAACTGGAAGCCCCATTGAGAAATCCCATGTGAGAAATCCCATGGATGTGTATCAAATGGATGTCTTTCAAAAGGAGAGACTATGAGAGCCTTGAGCTTGTGCCTGATAATGACCGCTGTGCTGGTGAACCCTGGCGTTCTGGCCCAGGCTGAATCCACTGTGGATCCGTCCTTGAAGTCGGATTATTCCTATGTTGACCTGTCAACAGCAGGTAAGGAAGAAAGTAGCGCTTTGCTGATGCTGCAACCTGATACTGCCAAAGCGAGCAAAACCACGGAGGCCAGTGATAAACCTCAGGCCTCCCAATGTTTTGCGGCGAACAAGCAGTTTGTGCATTGCATGCGCTAGGCTTCGCTGGCTTGCTGTAGAGCCTAAAAACCACTAAAAAAGAGGGGCACTCCCATCGGGAAGGCCCCTCTTTCAGGGTTTTCTGAGTACCGATTGGCTTGCTTACTCCAGCGTGGGACTGTTCAGCGATTGCGAGCTGGCATCGGCGGCAGAGGATGGGGGCTCTTCCGCTGGCGTGCTGTTCTCCGGCGCTGCAGGACTTGTGGTGGCTGGTTCTGCTGCGGGGCCTGGAGTGACCTTGGGGGTGGTCTGTGTTTCGGCGGCAATGGCCAGGCTCATCATCTGGTTTACGGAACTCAGTAACTTGCTGGCCTGAGCGCTGAACAGACCGGGCTCTACCTGCATTTCGTATTCCCGTACCTTGCGCACTTTAATGGCTGAAGATACGCCCATCTGGCGCATGGCCATATTGGCAGCGAAGCCCAGAGCCTGGGCCCCGAAGTTTTGACCATCAAAACGCACCAGTCCAACGGGGTCCACGTTTTGAACCGGCTTTTTCAAGACGAAGTTCAGCTGGTAGTTGGCGCTGTAGGCGGTTTGGTTCTCACCAACCCGGGTGAAAAACCGGACATGGCTGCCGGGGCTAATGGACAGGCCGAAGGTGGAGTCCTTGGCGCTGCTGCCAAAGGGGTTCCCGGGAAGATAGCCGCCGATGGCCTTCAGTTTTTTAAAGTCCACATAGTAGGTGACGGCGATGGGGGTGAAGTCGGAAAAATCCTGATAAGCCCTGCTTTTGGCTTTGGTTTCCCCATTCTGGGCAAAACCGGCCCCGATTTGCTTCATACCATCCACAAAGCTGGGTTTGGCGCCCGCAAAAATATCGCTGTTGACATCCAGCCGCTCCAGTGGGAAACCTTGGGGCACCACAGACCAAACCGTGTTCTTGCCGAATTTGGTGGCCCGTTGCGTGTTGCTGGCCAGATCATCGTTGTGCTTGCCACGGGTCAGGGTTTCCTGTACGAAAGCCTGGTAGTTGGCGCTACTGGTGATTTGCTCCTGGGGGACGAGTTCAAAACCCTGTTGGGCCAGTCGCTCCTGAAATTCCCGGTACATGGCCTCGGTGATTTGTTGACGCACCTCGGGTGTGATGTTTTTGACCTCAAGCTCCCAGCGGTTATCGCTCCAGTTTCCGGTTCGAATCCCGTTCAGGGTGCTGCCATTTGTCTGCTCCACCACCACTTCGGAAAATACCACGTGAAAGCCCACGATCCCGACCCGGTGGACGCCATTGACCGACTCCTTGCGGGAAAATGTACTGGTTTTTGGACTTTTGGTGTCCACGTATTCTTTGGTTACAGCCACAGGCTGTTGTTCCAGGGCCTGAAAATCAAATGGGGTGATAAACTCACGGGCCTGGGCGGGCAGAGATGAGCAGATGAGGGTTCCGGCCAGCAGCAGACTGAGAAGCGGCGAAGTAGAACGGGAAAAACGCATGGGGATTGTTCCTATGTTATCAAGACAAGACTTTGTAATACGCAATACACAGTTGTGTTTTAACTATAAAATAAACAAGTAGCTTTGGCGACTGTGGTCCGGAATGGCGATCGTGGGGTTAGTCGGGTTGACCCGAGAGGAGCTCAATTTCATACCCGTCGGGGTCTTCAATAAAGGCCATCGACCGTCCGTTCGCCATTGTCGTACATTCTTCGGTAATCTTAACGCCTTCCGCGCGCATTTTTTCAAGTGTATCCGGGACGTTGTCCACCTGAAAGGCCAGGTGAAAAATATCTTCGGGTAACTGAAAGTCGGGGTCCCAAGGTAAATAAGCCAGTTCCAGTTCGGTCGGGGAGCCCGGCGCTTGCATAAATGCCAACTGGCTCCCTCGGGGGGATGTTTTTCGACCCCGGCAGGTCATATTGAAGTAACGGCTGTAAAAAGCGATGGCCCGGTCAATATCCCGAACTTTCAGGCGGGTGTGTAAAAACATGCTGCGTGCCTCTTTCCTTCTGTCCCTTTAGCGTTGTGGTTTTAACGCGAGGAGCTGTGTCCCAATGATTCCGTGCCCAGTGTATAACGAGTGGCGCCCGCATTGAAGCCCAGCCCAAGCAAACCGCTCAGGCGTTTTTTCTGGCAATTCAGCCTTTTTTTCGGTTTGATTAAGATTAAAGCGTCCGGGAACCGGTACTTCCCACCCGCTGACTGTATCTCGGCGATTTGCCGCTAACTGGGTTTCCAGCTTAACTGAAAGGACATAACGGCCAGGATGTACGCCAGGATGTACAATGTAACGGGGCTTCAGATCTCCAGACCCAGGAAGCCTTCTGCGGTGGCGGTTCAATTTCAGGGTGGCCATAAGACTGTTGATGCAAAAGCATCAAAGTCCACCGCCCTTTTGCCGCAATCGGATCAACTTCCGGATCAGCTTCGCTTATCCGCTCCGGAGTTGGGCCTGCCAAATCACTTTAACCCT
>DAIDMR010000144.1 GCA_027448865.1 Vampirovibrio sp. | reverse complement strand
CAGTTCATTGGTTCCAATAACGAGTCTCAATGCTTCGTCATTGATGTCGTCCACCAATAGCGTGCATCGCTCACCGTTTCTGGCCCCGGCCAAAGCGTTCCGCTTTAAGGCGCGCATGGCCCCAAACGACACCTTGGTCCTCCAGTGGATCGCCACACCCCATTACCACCTCTACCGCAATCGGATCACTTTACAGGTAAGCCCTCGTTCTGCCCATTTGGCGCCTTATACCCTGCCACCGGGCAAACCGATGGATATACCGGGGGTCGGAACCCTGGCTGTTTATGAGGGCGATACCACCACGATTCGGGTGCCCGTACATTTCACGGGCACGCCCCCCAAGCAACTTCGAGTCACCAGCAGTTTTCAGGGATGTGCCAATGCCGGTGTCTGCTACCCAGTCATCACGAAAAGCTATACGCTAAGCCCGACGGGAATTATTGCCAGCACCGTACGACATGCTCCGGCTTTGGCCGACACGCATCCTGCTCTGCAGAAGCCGGTTCAACCTTCTGTGGTGGCCGGTCAATATGGGCAGTTCGCAGCAGGATTGGCCGGCGGACAAGTCCTCTTAACGCTACTGCTTTTCTTTCTGGCGGGCCTTGGACTAGCCTTCACACCCTGCATTTTCCCCATGATTCCCATTCTGTCCTCCCTGGTGGTCGGTCAGGGGAACACTCAGTTGACCGTAAAGCAGTCCAGAAGGCATGCATTCTGGATTTCTCTGGCCTATGTGCTGGGTATGTCATTGGCCTATACGGTTGCCGGGGTTCTTGCAGCGATCACCGGATCCTATCTGCAGGCCTTTTTTCAAAATCCCTGGGTGCTCAGTGGATTCAGTGCATTGTTTGTCGTACTGGCGCTCTCCATGTTCGGTTTCTACGAATTGCAGATGCCCAATGCTATACAATCCCGCCTATCCCGTTACGGGAAGGGTGGACACTTTTTCAGCGCCTTCGTGATGGGTGTGCTGTCCGCCCTGATCGTCGGGCCATGTGTCGCAGCCCCATTAGCGGGAGCTCTGCTGTTCATTGCCCACACCGGCAACGTAGTTCTGGGGGGGCTGGCCCTGTTCCTTTTGGGGCTGGGCATGGGGGTCCCCCTGCTGATCATCGGGACTTCTGCCGGACATTTTCTGCCCAAAGCCGGTGCGTGGATGAACGGCGTAAAGGCCGTCTTTGGCGTGGTTCTGCTGGGAGTCGCCATCTGGTTCCTGTCACGAATTGTGCCGGGACCGGTTACGCTGGCCTTATGGTCAGCGCTCGCCATCCTCTCAGGTATTTTTCTGGGGGCGTTTGCAGCCAATTCCGGGGGATGGCCCCGATTCTTCCAGGGACTCGGCATACTGGCTGTTGTCTATGGTGTGGTTCTCGGAGTCGGTGCCTCGGCGGGTGCTTCCCTAGTGCTTGAACCTTTGGCACCTTTCGTGGCAAAAGAGGTTTCTGTCGCCCCTCTACAAAACCATGCGCTTCAAAAGCATCATCCCCTCCATTTTACCGTGGTTCGCAGCCTTCCCCAGCTGCAATCGGCTTTGGCCGCAGCAAAAGGGCACCCGGTATTGGTGGATTTCTGGGCAACCTGGTGTGTAGAGTGCCAGCGTATGGATGTCGAAACCTATGACAATCCCCATGTAGAAAAGGCCTTGCAACCACTCACGCTAATTCGGGTGAATGTGACAGCAAGTGATGCCGCATCGCGCCACCTGCTTCATCATTTCCAGTTATTTGGGCCACCGGCAGTATTGCTGGTCAATGCGCAAGGGCATCTGGTTGCCCAATATGAAGGCTATGAAGGACCCGACACGCTCCTGCAGCACCTGCGGCAAAAGCTGGGCAACACGATGCCCGATCGTTGATGTTATAGAAAATAATTGAGGAGATCGCTATGAACTGCAACACAAGACTGACCGTTTTAACCGGCATGCTGATCGGCATCTTGGGCATAGGATCTGCCCTGGCAGCCACAGAACTTCCGCCTTTACCCAAAATGGCTCAGAACAATTATTGGAAGGACATCGGCCAGCAACTGACCTATATCCAGGAAGGGCATAAAGGACCGGTCATTTATGATTTTTTTGATCCGAATTGTCCTTATTGCCACGGTATGTACGATGAGGAACAACCGCTAATCAAAGCCGGAAAACTCTCCGTACGTTATGTGCCGGTCGCTTATCTCATGCCCAGTAGCACCCCTGAAGCTGCCGCTATTCTGCAATCCCCGCATCGGGTCCAGGCGCTGCAACATTTTGAGGGATTGGCTGCCAAGAGTTTCGCGGCACCTATGGGACCCCAGGGGCCTGTTGGTCTGCCGCAAGCCAAAGCACTTCCACAGACGCTTCACGCTTTAAAAGTGAACATGGCTGTACTGCAAAGTGCCCACTCGATGGGCGTACCCGCCATTTTGTATGAACGCAAAAATGGCACAACAGGATTAATGCCCGGCATGGTATCTCGCGGGGAACTGCTGACCATCATTCCGAATCTGAAATAATCTGCATACCAGGAGAATAGCGCGACATGGAAAACAGGATGAGAACCCGCTGGCTGAAATGGCTGGGAATCGGGCTATTCGGCAGTAGTCTATTACTTTTTGGCACGACTTTCGCTGAAGCGCAGACAGCAACGGGAACGGCTACAGCGGTACCGCCCAAAAAACTGACGGCGAATGTTCTTTGGAAGCATATTCTGGCGCATCACCTCACTTATATTCAGGAAGGCCACCACGGTCCCATCATTTATGATTTTCAGGATCCCAATTGTCCTTACTGCCATGTGATGTACAACCATGAGGCCGCCTTGATTAAGGGCGGAAAATTGACGGTCCGTTATGTCCCCGTGGCCTTCCTGACGCCACAAAGTCCGGCAGAAGCCGCCGCTTGGCTGCAATCTTCCCATCCTCTGACAACATTGAAACATTTTGAATCCATTGTTGGTCCGGCGTTACAGAGCGGTGACTATCGCAGCCTTCCCAAAGCCACACCCACAGCAAAAACAACCCAGGATCTTAAGCATAATCTGGAAATGATGGGTGCATTGGGTTTCAATGGCACGCCCGCCATGTTGTATCGTCTCAAAAATGGTCATATTGGCCGCATCCCCGGCATGATTTCTGAAAAACAGCTTTCCGGGCTGCTGCCGCATTTGCGGTGAGTATTATAGGAACGTTGATGGCTATTGGGTCATTCCCTTCCAGGAAGCGTCACCGGAGATTGTTCGCCCAAGAGACCATTACCTACGGGTTATTGAGGAGTGCGCTATGAAGAAAAGAAGGTTGTCAGGATGGCTGCTGACTGGATGGCTGATCACACTTCCGTTGGCGGCCACGGCTGCACCTGCCCAGGAGAACATGCTTTTTCAGGAAATGACAAAGCCCCAACACGCCAATCCCAAGGCGCTTCCTCCAAGTGCTATTGCTGCAGCGATAACCCACGCACACACTTTTCTGGTCGGGCATCAGGGGCCTGAGTTAACGGCATTTATGGACCCTAACTGTATCTGGTGCCATAGATTGTATGAGAAAGCTCTGCCCATCATCGGGGCTGAAAAATTGCGGTTGCGGGTAGTTCTGGTGGGATTTCTGAAGCCCTCCAGTCCTGCCAAGGCCGCATCCATCCTGATGGCGAATAATCCAGCCAAGGCATTGGCCTATGATGAATCGCATTTCAATACCCAAACAGAAGAAGGCGGGATCCGTCCAGCCCCCAATCCTCCGCCCTTGATACGTCGCGCCGTGCGCAATAATACCCGGCTGCTTATCCGTACGGGTGAGGAAGCAACGCCCACGTTACTCTACCGGAACAAACATGGGCAGTGGGAACTACAACATGGTTTGGGGAGCCATGGGTTGCATAAAATCATGGAGATCATCTCATAAGTTGAGCGGTAAAACGCTGGAGGCGCTGGGCGGAGTGGAGGGTGCTGCCTATGCTGCCTCCGGTCACGCCAGCTACACCAAGCCCATGGCGGAGAACAGCCTGTAGTCCTGACCGAACGATATCTGATCGGGTTCCTAGTCCTGAGCTATTTGGGGTTAAAATGGCTGGGTCGTCCCACGGTTATTTCGGGGACACATACTCTTAGAGTAACTTGGGACAACGGCAGCTATCCCGCGCAAAGTGGTGACCATGGAAGGGCTTTTTAGGAACGCGGATCTGGCTGAACATGTAGCACTCTATACTGGGAGCCCAAACCCGAGGATGCCTTAAGGCTGAAAGCCAATCTCAATATAGCAACAATCGATTTGTTCGATATTATACAGTCGATCAGGAGTCTGAACCAAAGTCACCCGCGCAAATATCCTATTGATTAAGCTCAACTGCTACCACTGGAAGGCCTACTGAGTTAAAGGCACACTGCATACCGATGCATTTGCATTTCGGGGGTCGAATCGGTCTGGCGCTGACTAACCGCAAAGGCCGATTAGTGTGCGTTAGTCCAATGGCCGGTCTCGAGAACATGACAGTCAGTCTGCCGAATGACCGCTTCCGCTGCAAAATCGCCCATTATTCACCTTATTCAAGCTGCGTGGCGTTCAATCACCTCATAACCGATGCAGGCCAGCCAAACGGTCTTTGGTATCGGGCGGGAGCCATTTTTGTAGT
>DAIDMR010000143.1 GCA_027448865.1 Vampirovibrio sp. | reverse complement strand
AGAAAAACACTCTCTGGTCTGATGTTTTTTTTATGCTTTTATGGTTAAAAATAGTTTCGCCACACCGATTTTGGGCAGACTTTGTTTTTTTAGCATAAAGTGCTTGCAAGCCGAAATCGTTTTAATTACACTAACGTTCTGTTTAATTGTTTAAGAGTTCCACCTTCGACAGCTCAATTCATCTTCTTTACTATACGGTTTGAACACATTAAAGGATGGTTTTGACCATTGGGTTTACATACGGATCTGATTCTGGGTTCACGAATCAAAGTCACTGCCACAACCCGCTTCGCTAGAAAAACCATAGTCTCTAGCAACAAACCAAAACCCGCTGTTTTAATATAAAAAAGAATTGAACTTGGGACACAGTGGACACTTTCACGGGACAATTTTGGCTTCATCAATTAAAAGTTTTGACACCATTAGGGGAGGACACAGATACTTATGGTCGTATCTAACACCAGCATTCACCCTGTCACCAATCACCCTGGGACTGTAGACAGCAATCCGGAATCCCCGGAAAACGCATTGGGCATGGGCCTGGATGAAGCCATGAGCTACACCGAGCTGGAAAACGTCAGCAAGGCCGCTCTGGTGCGTATCGAAGTCAGCCAGCTTCCCCGTGAAATTCCTGACTTTCAGGCCCCCGGCGCCACCAAGGATACCCTGATCGCCGACTGGCTGAAGCACTGGATCGTGTCCTCGCTGCAAGCGGACACCATTACCGAAAATCACCTGCTGCCCAAAAAGGCCGAAATCGCCAACTACCTGGGCGTCAGCGTGGGCACGGTGCAAAACGCCATTCGTTACATTGAGGACGAAGGGCACGTGGAATCCAAACAGCGCATTGGCACCCTGGTGCGGAACTCCGATAAATCCGGCCAGCGCATGCGCAAGCAAACCTCCAAGCGCGATCAGGCCGTGGTGGCCATCAAGCATTTCATCGTGGAAAACGGCTACCAACCGGGACAAACCCTGCCATCGGCCCGGGAAATCGCCAAGACCATCCAATCGGCGCCCAACACCACCCGGCTGGCCCTGGAATTCCTCTCAGGCATCGGTACCCTGAAAAGCCTGGGTAACCGGGGCAACAAAGCCAACTGGGCCCTGCGGGTCATCCCGGAAATTGAGGCGGAGAACCGTTGCGCCATCGAGTCCGAAACGCTGATCGATCAACTGGAGCGGGATTTGAAAACCTTGATTGCCGATAAATTTGAAGTCAACGACAAACTGCCCTCTCACCTGGAGTTGTCGGATCTGTTCAAGGTCAGTATCAAAACCGTGCATGACGCCATGCGTCGCCTGGCCGAGCAAGGGATTTTGCGTTCCAAACGGGGACGCTACGGCACCTACGTGGTGCGCAAGCCGGACGCCGCCAAGCTGGCCCCCATCGATACCAGCATTTTCGTCCCGGCGGAAGAGGTCAGCTTCTACAACTACGAAAAAGTGGAACAACACCTCAAAACGCTCATCCGCACCACCTACAAAGTGGGCGACAAGCTCCCGGCCATGGGCGTCCTGTCCAAGGATCTGGACGTCAGCAGCAACACCATTCGCAAGGCCCTGCAAAATCTGGCCAAGGA
Organism: Vampirovibrio sp.; assembly: GCA_027448865.1. Classification (GTDB taxonomy): domain Bacteria; phylum Cyanobacteriota; class Vampirovibrionia; order Vampirovibrionales; family Vampirovibrionaceae; genus Vampirovibrio. Next base: position 5,154 of record DAIDMR010000143.1, on the reverse strand, counting down.
AAAAATGGTCAGCTTCTCCCGCGGGCGTTACGGCGGCACCTATGTAACCCGTATTCCCGAAATCCGGGAAGAGGAACCGGGCAAAGCCTTCACCTGGGTCTCTATCAACCCGGATACGGTGAAGACCTACCGGGCCGGAAAAGCCCCGGTGGCACAGAACTAGAGTAAAACAAACAATCCACCCAACATTTAAAAAAGGGCTCTGTCGTTTCACGGAGCCCTTTTTTGATGCCAATGATTCTCTTTATTTTTAACAGCAAGTATTTTTACAGCGCTCGATGCAGGAAAGGTTTGGCCTCAACACCTACATAGTCGGCCACGATTTGCCCTTGGCCGCGCAGTTTGTACTTGTAAATCACCAGCCCTTCCAGACCCACCGGGCCACGGGCATGGGTTTTGGCCGTGCTAATGCCAATTTCGGCCCCCAAGCCAAAGCGAAAGCCATCGGCAAAGCGGGTGGAGGCATTGGCAAACACACAAGCGGAATCAACGCCATTCAGAAAGCGCTCCAGCACCTCGGCATCCTGGGCCACGATGGCATCGGTATGGTGTGAACCGTATTGGTTAATATGCGCCATGGCCGCTTCCACACCGGATACCACTTTGACAGCCAGGGTTAAATCCCCGTACTCGGCCCGCCAGTCGGCCTCTGTGGCGGCCTCAATCGTGGGCAAAATGGCCTGCGTGGCCGCACAGCCCTTCAAAGTAATCCCTGCCTGTTTGGCCGCTTGGGCAAATTGAGGCAAAAATTGCGAGGCAATGGCCGCATCCACCAGCAAGGTTTCCAGGGCGTTGCAGGCCGCCGGGTACTGAGTTTTGGCATCAATGGCCAAAGCAATGGCCTGATCGAGGTTGGCGCTGGGGTGCACGTACAAATGACAGACCCCATCGGCGTGGCCCAACACCGGAATCTTGGTGGCGGCCATAATGGATTGCACCAGCTGATTAGAGCCACGGGGAATGACCAAATCCACGTACTGTGGGTAATTCAGCATCTCCTGCACGGCTTCCCGACTATCCAGCAGGGTGGCCCAGTGGGCGGGCAAAAAGGGACATCGCGAATTCAACTGATCCACCAGTTGCATAAAGGCGGCATTGGAGCGAACGGCTTCCCGACCGCCTTTCAGTACCACGGCGTTTCCGCTCTTTAAAATCAGGGACAAAATCTGGGGAATCACATCCGGACGAGACTCAAAAATAATGCCAATCACCCCCAAGGGGACGGTCAGCTTCTCCAACACCAGGCCTTCATCCAGTAAGGTCTGGCTCAAAACCTGTCCCGCCGGATCGGGCAACTGAATCAAATCCCGCAGGCCTTGGGCCAGCTGCTTGATTTTCCCGGCATCCAGCTTCAGGCGCTGATACAAACTGGGGGTCAGGTCGTCTTGTTCCGCTTGATCGATATCCTTCTGGTTTTCACTCAAGAGAAAATCGGTATTTTCTTCGATGATGGCCGCAAACTGGGCCAAGGCTTCATTTTTTTGAGCGGTGGGCAGGGTGGACATGGCCAGAAAGGCATCCTTGCTCCGCTTCAGAGACTCTTCCAGCGGGCTCATTGACGGTTTCATTGATTGGGTGACCATGCCAGTCGCTCCTTAAACGCCATATTCTTCAAAAATAACCAGGTTGTCCCGGTGAATCACTTCCTGATGTTCACAGGCCTTGCCCATGGCATCAAACCCAAGCCGTGTGGCAATTTGATCGCTGGGCAAACCCTTAATGCGCTCAATCTCATCGGAAGAAAAGTGCGTCAGCCCTCGGCCCAGCTCCACACCCGCTTCATCCTGAATGCGCACCACCTGCTGGGCCAAAAAATCGCCTGCCACAGCCACAATGCCCACCGGTAACAGGCTGGCCTGCTTTTCCACCAGAGCCTTGCGGGCCCCCGCATTGACCACAATGGCCCCGTGATAACCAGAAGCCATGCCGATCCAGCGCTTTTTACCGCTGAGATTGGCCTGCGGTAACACCAAGGTCCCCACGGTGGGTGGTTGAGTTTCCATGAGAGGGCTAAGCGGCCCGGCCTGCAAGCCTGAGGTAATAAAAGTATGCACCCCGCTCAGAGAGGCCATGCGAGCGGCTTCCAGCTTGGAGGACATCCCTCCCCGTCCCAGCAGGGACTGCCCGGAGGCGTCAATACGTTGCAAATCGTCCTGAAAATTTTCAATCAGGGCGATGCGCTGGGCCTTGGGGTTGGTCAGCGGATTGTCCGTGTAAATGCCGTCCACGTTGGTCAGAATCACCAACAAATCGGCGTCCAGCTTGCTGGCCACCAGCGCCGACAGCATATCGTTGTCCCCAAAGCCCTTGGTGTAGCTCTCTTCCTGCAGTTCCATGGTGGAGGTGGTATCGTTCTCATTGATGATGGGAATGGCCTTCAGCTTGAGCAGGGTTTCCAGCGTCTGCTGCAAATTGAGATAGTGCTTGCGATCGGCGAAATCGGTGGCCGTCAGCAGCACTTGCGCCGGGGTTAAGCCGGACTGGGCAAACAAGGCTCGATAGGCATCCATCAACAGGCTTTGCCCCACAGCGGCGCAGGCCTGCTTTTCGTTCAAGGTCAGGCTGCCAGAGAGTTTCAAGGCCATCCGCCCCAAACCAACCGCCCCGGAAGAAACCAGAATGACCTCCTTGCCCTGGGCCACCAGTTGGGCACATTGGGCAGTCAGCCCGGCCAGACGCTCAGCGGCAAAGCGGCCCTGTTGATCCGGGCCCAACTCGATGACCACCTGCGTGCCCAGCTTGATGACCACGCGTTTGGCCTGACGTAAGGGTTGGTAAGGAGTGGCAGACATTCGGGGGGAATCCAATCAAATTCAGTTCATCAAGTATTTAGTCAGACCCTCATTGTATGCCAGCCCCGGCCCTCGGGTAAAGCCGTGTAAAGCAACGGGTCAGCGACGGAGAGCATCATCCAGACGAGACTTCAAAACACGAGTTCGGTCTAAATCACCTTAGGGCTGTCTTAGGACTACTTTCTCAAGGACTGGCCTTTACGGGGGATCAGGCCAAAATCAAAGACCTGCCCCTGATCCGAAATGACCTGATATTGCAAGCCTGCCGCCGTCGTTTCAAACAACATAAAATGATTTTTCTTGATCAGCCCAGCCTGCTCAGGCAGCCCTTTCACCGGGGAATCCAGCTTGCCACCGGCCCCACTGACCGCATACCACACCCCATTCAATTTTTTAGGCGCTTCATAATGATGCTCGTGCCCAGCCAGATACAGATCCACCCCGTATTGTTCCAGAATGGGGGCCAATTTTTGAGCCAAGGCCTGCTGCCAGAACAGGCGCTTTGCTTTGGCGGCGGCCCCTAATGAAAACAACGGGTAATGCCCCATCACCACCTTCATGGAAGCGGTGCTCTGGGCCAAAGCCTGCCTCAGCCAAGCCGCCTGATCCTCAGCCCGTTTTCGGTTTTGGGGCGAGACCTCCCCACCCAGAGCTCCCGGCACCATCACCGTGGTATCCAGGGCAAACACTTCCACATCCTGACCGGGCGGACCGAACTTAAAATTATAGTATGCCGGAACGCCCCAGTAAGCCAATTGCTGATCCCCGAATCCAGCTTTGACATCATGGTTTCCCAACACCGGAAAAAAGCGCACCTCTCGTCGCCACAGTGCCTGATAGGGCTTGGCGATACAGGCATCAAACAACCGGGGATCGCCGCTGGGATACACGTTGTCTCCCAGAACCAGCACTTTATTAAACGGAAGTCGTTGGCCCCATTGGGTCATCTGGTTGGCGATTCGGGCCTGGACCGCGTCGGCGGTTCCCGCATCCCCAATCACGGCAAAGCGCTCTCGATAGACAGACGCGCGCAAAAGAAAACGGTCCGCTGCGTTTTCGCTCAGCGAACCGGCATGTTCACCTTCCGTTTGGGATCTCTCACTAACTGTTTTTGGGGTCGACCAAGCCGCCCCAAAATTCAACCGAATTCCGGCAGGCCAGCGTACTGGCTGATTGATAAAACCACACTTGAATGAAACTGAATTCACGATTTGAAACGACTTCTGTTTTTTTAAGCGGAACAAGCCGTCGCTTCATGGCTATTATTGGCCAACTTAATGACCGCAGAATGACAGGAAGCGATCCTGTATAAAGTAAAACGCAAAGCCACTACCATGCGGATCATTTTTGCAATTTTTTCATCCAATCCTGTGCAAAAAATCATTTGCAAACCATTTGCCAAGCCATGCAAGTTCTCGTATGATGAACCTGTTCACAAACCAATTGTGATCAGACAATTTATATCATCTATCGGGGTGTTGGCTTTCGGGCCGACTGAGATCATCGCTAATTCGATGAAACCCGCTTAACCTGATCTGGGTAATGCCAGCGGAGGGAAGTAGAATGTTTCATTTTTATAGCAGGCAGCCAAAGCCATCGACGCTCAGCTCGACGCTCAGAAAAAATAGCGGCTTAGTGCATAGCGACTTGCTGTGGCATTTTCCCGCTGCCGTCCGGCAACGTCCACAAGCCGGATCGATTGATCTGCCCGCCATCGTATTTATTCCAATGCAATTTCCATTCAAGGGGTTATAAACCGTTCATATAGGAAAGAGAGAGAGAAAAATCATGAGCCGAACCGAACCCGTCACCCATGCCAATCCCTTGCCTACCGGCAACCAACCGGGAGTGACCACCGCCCCCTTCCCCAAGTCTCAAAAAAAATATCTGGCAGGACACCTTCACCCGGACATTCGGGTGCCTTACCGGGAAGTAAGCCTGGCCCCCTCCAAGGTGTTCAACAGCGATCAACTGATCGAAAATCCGCCAGTAGCCTTGTACGATACCTCCGGCCCTTACACCGACCCGGATGTAGCCATCGATGTCAGTCAGGGCTTGGCCCCCATTCGCACCCGGTGGATTGAAAAACGCAACGATACGGAACTGACTGAGCGTCAAATTCTGAACTACGGGGGCAAAAGCCTACTGAGCGTACCCAGTTTGCAGCGACCACCCCGGCGGGCCAAAAGCGGCCACAACGTCAGCCAGATGCACTATGCCCGCCAAGGCATGATTACCCCGGAAATGGAATTTGTGGCCCTGCGGGAAAACATGCGCAATCACGTCCTGAAGGAAGGCTTAATCGATCTGGAGCGCAAAAGCCGCCTCAAAGGGAATCCGCTGGGCGCCCAAATTCCTGAGG
>DAIDMR010000142.1 GCA_027448865.1 Vampirovibrio sp. | reverse complement strand
CGGAGATATTTTAGGCAGTATCTTGCCAGGTCCCAGAGAAGCGGCCCTGGGGGCTGGTGCTGGCATTGTGACGGCCCTGGGACTATCGGCGTTAATGGGCGAGAAACTGGATGGCCCCATCCCGGGGGGCGCCAAGTGGATTGATGGGCGGGCTGGTGTCAACCAGGTCAGCCAATGGCTGGAGCGTCATCAGGCCAGCCTGACCAAGCGTTTTCCCTTTTTAGGCGAGGGTTTCCTCAGCAATACCTTGTGTCTGGATGATAAAGGGCAACCGATTCTGGATGCCAAGGGCAAGCCGGTTCATGACTGGACACATGCGGTTGCCAGGATGGAAGAAAAGCACATTGGCAAGGTGCTGGAGAAATTTCCAAATCGCTTGAGCGAGCCGCAACAAAAAGCCTACGAGGCCTTGCTGAGCAAACACCAGACGACCATCGGCTCAAAGTACGCCGCCCTCACCGAAGAATACTTTAAAGAGCAACTGCAAAAACTGGAGTCGGAGTTCAGCGGAGACGCGCTCACTACCTACAAAGCCAAGCTCAACAAGGAACGTGAGGCGGCCTTGCAGTGGGCCCAAAAAACCCCGGCCTTTACCCGCAAGCAAGCGGACTGGTTAGCCGCTCATACCCAACAGGGGCGCTTCCAGAACGTGATGAACGCCACCCAGGCCAAGCTGGAGGTGTTGGAAGAACTGGGCAGTAAGGCCACCAAGGAGCAACAGCAGCTTTACCAGACGTTGAGAGGCCTTAAAGAACGTATCAGCGGACTCAATAGCTTCTACAAGCCCTCTTATGAAGCACAGGCCAAGCTGGCCGCCAATTTGGCCAGGGACGGTGTCGGCCCCATCGGTCGCACCATTGCCCTGGGAGGACAGTACCTGCAACGGATTTTCAACGGGGAAACCCTGAGTATGGGCTCTAAAAAGGCCCACAGGGGTTTCATGGGCTTCATGAATATGAGCTTGCTAGGTCCGCTGGCAGCCGGGGCCCTGATCTTCGGGATGTCTTTCAAAAAAGCCAACCACGCCAAAGAGGGCGAAAAAACCAAAACCTTTTTCCATGATTTCTTTGGTTCCGGCATCGCCAACTTTATTGGCTGGGAACTGGGCAAAAAGTGGCTGAACAGCACTGGCCTGTTCCACAAAGTGCTGGGACGCTTTGCCACCAAACGCCCCTTTGACGCCACGCGCATTGGGCGCTGGATGCCCTTTTTCGGGGAAAACTTCGGGAAAATGGTACAAAAAGCCTGCGGCGGTGGAAACATGGCGGCCAAAGTCATGGGTACCGTGTTTGGCAAAGGCCTGGGCGGATTTTTCTCTCGCATGACCCTGGGCGGACTGGCCACGGAACTCACGGCCATGTTTGTCTTTGGTTCCGGTATTCAATGGGTGGGAGAAAAAATTGCCCATGTCATTTTTGGCAAACCCAGCAAAGAAAGCATTGAGGGCCCTTCTGCCAGAAACACGACGCCGCAGGGGCCGCAAGCCCAGATGGCAGCTAATTTAATGCCCGGCAGTCCCATGGCTCCCGGTATGCCCCTTGCGGGGAATCCGGCGACGGGGTCAGCGATGCCCGGCATGGCTCAGCCTTCGATACAAGCCCAACAGCGGGCCATGCCCAAATTCTCCATCAGCCCGGAGCAAATCAGCCAGAACGGACGGGCACAAGAAGTTCAGGGCCTGCAAAGCCAGATTTTAAAATCGAGCCAGTTGCAACAAAGCAAAAATCACGGGCGCCAAAACTACTTTGACCCTAACAGCTTTTAGCGGCGGTCAACTGCTTTTGAATGCGCCGTCTTTCAATCAGACCCACTTTAGATAAACCCACCAGCCGCTGTCGAATTTGAGGCCGATGCGTTAAAATAAGACCGAGTTTGTTGGATTGAGAGTATTAGACGGGCATGCTGGAACCGCTGCATCTGGCTGGTCAGTGGGCTTGGCAACAAGCGGCCTCTAAAGTGAACACGGTTGGCAGCCTTCCCGCCCCGGGGGGGAGTTCTGTTCCGTTAAATTTGCCCTATGGCGTTGGGCCTGAATCCTCCGGTGAGCAAACCCACAGCAAGGGATTTAAGCCCATACTCCCGGGAAAGGCGTTTGGGCAACGCTTGTGGAACCGGGGCCGACAAAAAGTTCAGCAGCTCGCGGAACAGGCGGAACCGACTATCCAAAAAATTACAGGCCGCAAGTCGCCTGTAAAACCCCGTCCAGAACCCCGGGCACCCGTCAGCGGATTTCGCCCCCGCCAGCAAGTTCTGAAAGATTTTCCCTACAACGAAGTGGGCAAACTGCCTCGCTTTACCCTCACCCCCGATGAAATCAGGGCAAATCCCGCCGCGGAAAGACTTCACCAACTGGAAGAAACACAGGTTTTTAACGCCCCCTGGGACAGTGGGCATTTATTCAACCCATTTCTGGAGCATTAACCGCTTAATGGCCGTGCAGGGCCTTGGCCAGCAACGGGGTGATCCCGTTCACCATAAATTGCACCCCCACACACAGCAGAATAAAGCCCATAATGCGGGTAAAGGCTTTCACAATGGTGGGGCCCATGCGGTTCATAATGGTCTGGGAGACCCGCATGGTGAGGTAACTGCTCAAGCAGACAGCCATAATGGCCAGCAAGATCACCAGATATTTGGCCACGGAGCCCCCGGTATTGGTGGTCATCCCGATGATGACGGCAATGGCCCCCGGCCCACTGAGAATGGGCATGGCCAGCGGAGAAAAGGCGATGTCATCGTGCGCTACCGCCTTCTTCTGGGCCTCTTGCTCGTCGATGACATCCAGGCTGTCTTTTTTGTTCAACATGCCGTAGGCGGAAGACAGAATCATCAGGCCACCGGCAATGCGCAAGGCGTCAATGGAAATCTGGAAAAAATTGAGTATGAGACTGCCGGTGATAAAGAAAATACCCAGAATGGCAAAGGAAAAAATGGAGGCGCGACGGGCTACCTGATTGCGCTGGGCGGTGGTCTGCCCAGCGGTCAGCGTCACAAACAGGGGGGCCGCCATCAAGGGGTCCACAATGGAAAACAGGGAGACAAACGTCCCGATAAAAAACATCAGCAGTTCTTGCAAATGAAAAGACGACAGCATCGACATCACTCCACGCTATAACAAAACAATAACAACAACAAGACCAGAGTAGTAGCCCGGCTGACTCTGGACAGGTGGGGAATTGTCCCTCATTCGGCAGGCTGATAGGCTTACCAGAGAGGGATTATAATTTTTCGCTTTAACATCATTTTAAACACCCTGGATGCGTTCATCCGTTCATCCGTTCATCCGGAATCGTCCCGTTCTTTTTAACCGCGGTATTCAAGATTCACTTTTTTACCCCATTGCTCGCCTCTTAAAAAACGCCTTACCCCTTGCCAGACAATAAGGGAGAGCCGCACCATGGAACGCCTGCATGAAACGTTGACCATCAACGCACCGGCCAGCCTGTGCTATCAAAAATGGATACGCTTTGAAGAATTTCCGCATTTTATGACCCATGTGGAAGCCGTGTGGCCCATGGCCCCCCGACAATGGCACTGGGTCTTCAAAGGGGCATTGGGTGTCGAAGTGGGTGGGGATACGGAGATCACCTTGTATGAAAGCAGCCGCTCCACCTCATGGCGCACCCTGCCCGGCGGAAAAACAAAGGCGGAAGGGACTGTCCGCTTTATAGAAGCAGGGCCGCAAGAAACATGCCAGGAAACACACATGGAATTCGAATTCCACTACGAGTTGCCCACAGGCCCGCTGGGGGAAGCCATTGCCCATTTTTTACTCAATCCGCAAAAAATCCTGCAAGAGGAATTGCAAAATTTCAGGCATTTAGTGGAAGGAACGAACGTGCCCACGGCGAGAGCGCATGTGGGCAAAACGCTTCAGCCTGATTCGTTTGTGGTGCCGGAATCGGCCAGCGCCGCAGCGGGATTTTCTGAAAGTTTCACGGAGGAGGAAGCGCATGGATACGCTGGCCCTTATGGGCTGGACAATGACGTCAGCGACACCCTTTTAACAGAGAGTCGTGAATACTACCCGGAGCAAGTGCTGGATCTTCAGAGCATCCAGAACGAGGAAAATCCCTATCTGGCCGATGAAGGGGCCTTGCACAGCGAAGATCTGAGAGACACCCAGGCCTTTGTGGCCGGTGAGGAAGACGTGGATGTCTTCACCGAAAGCTACGATGCCTCCCCAGAGGATCTGGACAATTACACCGAAGATCTCGATGAGGAAATAGACGCGACCCCCAACGCCCTGTCAGACAGCCTGAGAGAAACGCCATAGCTTTTATCACCCGCCGCTTCTAATGATAACTTCACCTGTAACTGACGACTATTCCAGAGAAGGAGGAACAACACATGTGCCTGGCCAAAGACGTGATGACCGCAAACCCTTCCACCTGCCGAGCAGAACACACCATTTATGACGCCGTAAGAATCATGAACCGGGAAGACTGCGGTGTGGTTCCCATTGTGGATGAACTGGATCACTGTATCGGTATCATTACCGACCGGGATATCTGCCTGAGAACCGTGCTTGAACATCTGGACCCGGAAGATACACCCATCAGCGAGTTGATGAGTACCGATGTGATGACCTGCATGGAAACCGACGACATTGAGACCGTGCTGGAAATTATGGAGCGTGAACAAATTCGTCGAATTCCCGTCCTCAACGATGAAAACGCCCTGACCGGCATCATCAGCGAGGGGGATTTGGCCAAAAGTGAAGTGAAAGCCAAGGTCAGTGAACTGGTGGAGGCCGTTGTAACCTGATCGATCAATGGCATCTGCAAACCGGCTGACTGTCCGTGGAATCAGGCACTCCGAAGGGCTGGGCGCAATTTTCCACGGGCAGTTAGCCGCTGTCCACCTGTATTCATTCCAGGCTGGTAGCGGTACAATAGACCCTTATGAAAAGTACCTGCGTTCCGTCAGGTTTTTCATGCTTTTCCGGGCAGTTTTATTGAAAGAGGTCCCCGCCAATGATGTCCTACAAGCCGATGTCTCGTAAACAGCTCTCCCCTAAGCAGGCGCTTCCCGGCGTCGGCTCCGGCACAGCCATTTTGTTGGGCCTGTTAGGGCTGATGGTTGTTATTGGACTCTGGTTTATGGGGACGTACAACGGATTGATCAACAAAGACGCCGAAGTGGAACGTCAGGCCTCCAATGTGGAGTCCCAATTAAAGCGCCGGGCGGACTTGATCCCCAATTTGGTGGCCACCGTCAAAGGCTACGCCAAACACGAAAAAGGCGTCTATGACAACATCGCCGCAGCCCGCAGCCGCCTGTTGTCCGCCGATGTGAACAGCAACCCCAGAGAGGCCGCCGCCGCCAACAGCGCCTTCAATTCCTCTTTGGGACGCCTGTTGGCCATTGCCGAGAACTACCCGCAACTGAAAGCCGATCAAAATTTTATTCGGCTGCAAGATGAGTTAACCGGCACCGAAAACCGCATTAACGTAGCCCGCTTGTCCTTCAACGATGCGGTGAAAGACTACAACATCGCCGTGCGGGCCTTCCCTGGCAATGTGGTGGCTGGTATTTCCGGCTTTTCCAGAAAAGAGTCCTTTGAGGCCACTGAGGCTGAAAAAAGCCTACCCAAGGTTGATTTTGAGTAAGGCGCCCACAGGAAACACACACCTTGAAACACCGCCCGCTGCTCCAATTCCGGAAATACTCACTCAGCGCCCTGCTCCTGCTGGTTGCACTGGCGTCCTTCTGTTGTTCTACAGAGGTTCTGCTGAGCGCCGCTCACGCGCAAACCCTCCACTCGCCGCAACAGGCGCAGCCTGAGGATCAACGCCCAACCCCCATCAACCAGGTGCCGCCCAAGCCAACCGGGCTGAATATCTACATCAACGATTATGCCCATTTGCTCAAGCCCGCCGATCGCAGCACTTTGCAAGAGCAGTTGCAGACCCTGGATGAAGCCGGTGTGGCTCAGATAGCGGTGGTCATTCTGCCGGATACGGATTTGGAGCTTTCAGAATTCGCCCCGCGCATCCTGAATCAATGGGACATCCAGCACTACAAAAAGAAAGATGGTCTGTTGGTGCTGGTGAATGCCTACAGAGTCACTCAAAGCCTGTCGGGGAACCGGATTTTCATTGCCACCGGTTACAACCTGGAGGAGAAGCTACCGGATGCGGTCATTGGCCGAATTCTGGACGAACTGGCCTTGCCCGCGTTCAATGAGGGCAACTTCTCTGGAGGCATCACACAGGCCACGCTGGCCGTGGCCAAAATTCTGGCCGGGGACCAAAAACTGAGTGAGCATTACAGCCAACCCGTCCCGAATGAAGACGCCTTGTGGGTCGTGATCATTGTCGTCATCTTTGTTTTGCTGATGTTTTTTAATCGAAAAAACAGAGGTGGGGGTGGATTTTATGGCGGTGGGTACGGTGGCGGCCTGAGTGGTGGCTGGGGAGATGGCGGTGGCGGTTTTGGAGGCGGCTTTGGTGGCGGCGGCGGCGCTGGCGGCGGCGGCGGCGCTGGCCGGTAACCCGTCAGTTCACGTCAGCATCCGTGGGGGCTTTGCAAAGCAATAAAGCTCAAATATTTGTTTTTATTTTCTTAATTCCCCCTTGAGCTTTGGATGTTGCCATTTATGTCCCAACCCACGCCGCGCAAAAAGAATTTTCTGGTGCCCCGGATTGCCTCCCAGATCCTGAGTACCCTTTATGGGTCATCCCCCTATAACAGCGAAAGAGAAACGACCGCGTTCAGCCTGAGCCTGCAACCGGAGGTTGGCATGCGCGGCATCTACAGCCACGACGGCTTGAACAGCCCATTGAACCCCTCTCAGGTACCAACCTCCGGGGTGTTCACCGGTAGCACCTGGTTTGTGCCCACGGACGCACTGGGAACCTTCATGAGCCAAATCCAGCAAGGCATTATTCCGGATTTGATTGAACTGGTGTGTAGTTTCCCGCTGGATGTTGACCCCGTGGACGCACAGCAGCAGTTGCGGCAATACTGCTACGTCCTGAGTCAGGCTGGCCCGCTGGGTCGGTTAAGAGGGCAGGAGCTTCGGCTGGCTCTCGGGTTTCGCAGCCGGAAAGCGCAGTACAAATACCTGCAGGTTCTGGAGCAAACCGCGCACCCCACGCAGCAACAACAGATCCAGCGCCAGAAAAACGCGCTGCTCAACCTGATGGATGAACTGGAAAACGCCTTGGTGGATCAACTCAGTGAAGACCCCTGTCTGGGAAAGGAGATATTCCTGAACAAAGAGCAAAACGCTTACCCCTGCTGGATACAAAAGATTCTAAGGGGATTCAGGAGCGTTCTGAAGAGGATGGTCGGGCCCACTTGAAAACTCCTCAAAAAAGCCAGACAGTTTGTTGTCTGGCTTTTTGAGCTTTTTGAAATGGATGGAAAATATAGCGCTACAGCCCCATAAAGTCCGGGCCGGAGCCTTCTTCCGTGGGGCGCACCTTCAGGTTCACTTCCGGGCAAACAATCTCACAGGTGCGGCACTGCACGCAATTCTCCAGGGACATGCCATGGTGCCTCAGGCCACCCCGATCATCTATCCGGTGTACTTCCGCCGTGCAATCCGAGACACAGGGCGTTTCCTTACCCAAAGCATCATAAGTGGTAATGCATTTTACGCACACATCGGCGTTGAACTCATCGATATGCCGGTTCTCTTCGTGGTACTTGGTGCCAGCGTAAAAAACTGCATCCGCCCGAGAGTAGACGGTGTCCTTGTCAAAGCCATTGGTCACAATGCCACGCGCAGGCTTAAAGTTGGGCACAATGTGCTTGTAGTCTTCAATATAACGCACCGGCCCGATATCGGCCTTGCCGTCCATCAGCTTCTTCAAGCGTAAAGCGTCACTCACCGCGGTGACGGGGTTATGGGTCAACCCCACGGAAATCAGGCCCCAGTGGGCGCTCCCCGCATCCACCCCTTCCATTACCTTGGGCAGATAGTTGTTGAGCAGGCGTGGATTTTCCTGCCAGGCCTGCCGGAAGTAACGACCTTCGTACAGGTTTTTACCCACAAAGGAGTTCATGACCCGCTCTTTATAGCTGGATAGTTGCTGGTCGCTAAAGTCGCCCTTCTGGATGGCCTCATGCAATACTTCCGCCGCTTGCCAGCCACATTCCATAGCCTTATCCACCCCGGAAAGCTGGCTGATATCCAGCACACCCAAGGCATCGCCCAGCAGCAAGGCTCCATCCACGGAGAACTTTTTAGGCAGGCTGTAATAGCCCCCTTCCGGTAGCAAGGCGGCGCCATACTTCAGCATTTTGCCGCCTTTAATCAGGGACTGCACCCAGGGGTGTTTTTTATAGTCCTGCAAGCGCTGTTGGGGGTTAATGTTGGGATTGGGAGAATCCAGCGAAATGACCATGCCAATGGTCAACTTGCGGTCCTTCATGCCGTATATAAAACCGCCCCCAAAGCTGCCATCCACCAGGGGAAAACCCATGGTATGCCAAACTTTGCCCGCGTAATCGGAGCCTTCCGGCAATTCCCAAACTTCTTTCACACCCACGGACCAAATCTGGGGATTGTCCCGCAGTTTGAAGCGCTCAATCAGGTTGCGGGAGACAAAGCCCTTGTCCCCAAAGCAGGTGACCTTCCCGTAAATGTTGTCTTCCTCGGCATTGCCGGTGGCTTTTTCCACCACCTGCACCCCCACCACTTTATCCCCGTCATACACCACTTCATGGGCGGAAAAACCGGGGAAAAAGTCGACCACCAGATTAGGAGCGTCCGCCAATTTTTCCTTCAGCTTGTTGGCCATCCAGTAGACCACGTGACTGAGGGTTAAAACCAGATAGCCCTCTTTCTTCAGGCCCGCAGGCAACAAGGCCGCCGGGACATCCCACTTGCTTTTGTTGGCCAGCACCGAAAAGTAACTCTGAGTGCAAACGGCCTCGTAGGGAAACCCGTTGTCCTTGTAATCCGGAAACAGCTTTTCAATCACATGCGGTTTGGACACGGCCCCACTAAGAATATGCGCGCCAAATTCCTTGCCCTTTTCCAGAATGGCCATGGAAAAAGACACGCCGCTTTGCTTGGCCAGATCCACCAAATGGTGGGCCAAAGCCAGGTTGGAAGGACTCCCCCCAATCAGTAAAATATCGTACTCGATTCGTTCAGCCACAGAGGCCTTGCCTCCCATTACTCATTAAAACAAGTCCATTTTTGATTGCAGCCCTGATTAAAGCCGGACTCCGCTACACCAACGATTTCTCGGAACTACTGGCACCTGCCACGGACTGGGCCGATTTCAACTGCCGAATCAACTCGGGCACTACCTGAAACACGTCGCCCACAATACCGTGATGGGCCACCTGGAAAATAGGGGCATCAGGGTCTTTGTTGATGGCAATGATCAGGCCGGATTTATTCATGCCTACCCGGTGCTGAATGGCCCCGGAAATGCCGCAGGCGATGTAGATTTTAGGACGCACCGTCTTGCCGGTTTGCCCCACCTGATTGGAGTAAGGAATCCAGCCAGCATCCACCACCTTGCGGGAGGCACCTACGGCGGAGTTTTCAAAACAGGCCGCCAGATCTTTGAGCAGATTAAACCCTTCCGGGCCACCCAGCCCGTAGCCGCCCGCGACGACCACATCGGCATCGGCAATGCTCACGCCGGACTGCACTTCTCGCACAATTTCCAGCACTTCCAGACGGTAGTCTTCCGGCAGCAAATTAACGGGGATGTGACGAATTTCGCCCTGCCGCTCAGGATCAGGTTTCAGGGGCACCATCACCCCCGGCCGGGTAGTGGCCATCTGCGGGTTGTTCCAAGGCCCCAGAATACGAGCCTTCAGGCTCTCCCCGAAGCTGGGACGAATGGCGTACAGGCAACCGGGATACAAGCCCAACTTGTCCGGATCGGCCTTGTTGGTATGCTCGTAAGGGCCGATATCCAGCTCGGTGCAATCGGCAGTCAAACCGGTTTTGAAGAAGGCCGCAATCCGGGGAGCCAAGTCCCGACCAGTGGTGGTGGAGCCCAGCAACAAAATATGCGGCGGGGGATCAAAGGTCTTCAGCAAATCGGTAATCACCCGCTTGTACGGCAGGGTGCGATACACTTTTAGCTCGGGGCTATCGGCCAGATACACAATCTCAGCGCCATACTGAATCAGCGTTTGAGCGGCCTGTTCCAGTTGGTGTCCCAATAAAACACAAGAGAGCTGCCCACCCAGTTTATCAGCCAAATCGCGACCGGCTCCCAGCAATTCCAGGGTTACCGGCTGAATCTGGCCTTCGACTTGCTCGGCAATCACAATCACTTCTTTATTGGAGGGGGTGATAATCTCCCGCAAGGGCTCCGCGTCTGGCTTAGGCGCAGCCTCGCCGCCTCCCCATGCCCCGGATTCCTGTGCTTCCTGTTTCGGTTCTTCTGGACTCATAGCTTGGCAAATTCCTTGAGATTGGTAGTCTGCAACACATCACGCACCATATGCTCAACCGGCTCGCCTTGGCGTACCTTGCAACTGCCGCCAATTTCGGCCACCTTATCGGTTTTGGCCACAATGGTGGGCGAACCCTTCAGGCCACACAGCACCGGATCGGCACCCACATCGTCCAGGGTCACCGTCTTGATCACTTCGTTCTTGGCCGCTTCATCCCTGAGCAGTTGCTGCACCCGGCGGGCCCCACGAATGGTTTTATACTCCAGCGCATGGTAAGAATTGGCCACGGTAATGAGGGCGGGCATGGCCATTTTGACCCATTGATAGCCGCCTTCAATCACTCGGCGGGCCACCACCTTGCCGTCCTCAATACGAAAATCCTCGCAATAGCTGACCTGCGGTAAATCCAGACGCTCGGCAATTTGAGGGCCCACCTGAGCGGTATCGCCGTCGGTGGTCTGCAGCCCGCAAAACATCAGGTCGGGAACACCCAGATGCTGAA
Organism: Vampirovibrio sp.; assembly: GCA_027448865.1. Lineage (GTDB taxonomy): Bacteria > Cyanobacteriota > Vampirovibrionia > Vampirovibrionales > Vampirovibrionaceae > Vampirovibrio. The sequence goes on along the minus strand of DAIDMR010000142.1, from coordinate 15,970 downwards.
TGACCTTGTGCAAGGCATAAGCCGTGGCCAGCGTATCGGAAGCGGCCAAGCGGCGATCCGAGAGCAGATAGCCCTGATCGGCCCCATGCTCGATGGCCTCCAGCAAAATTTCAGCGGCCAGCGGCGGCCCCATGGAAATGGCTGTCACCCGCCCCCCATACAACGCCTTGGTGTGCAAGGCTGCCTGCAGGGCGTAACGATCAAACGGATTCAGCATCCGCTTGGCCTTGGCCCGATCGATGGTGCCATCCGGGTTAATACCAGCCTTGGCTGACTGATCCGGAACCTGCTTAATCAGCACGTAAATATTGTTCATAGTGGATGCTTTCACCCAAACTGCGCTCTACTCGTGTTATTGACCGTCAACTTCCAGACCTGAAACTGTGGGCAGGACTCTTCCCTCTCGTAAAAATAAAAACGACCAGCCTCACCAACCAGCTTCGTTTCTCTAGAAACCGAAGATCCTTATTAGCCTACCAATGAAAGGAGCGAGAGTCAATTTTATTCTCACAACATCCCACCCCGAACCCCTAAGGGTTTATCGCAAGGCCAAAAAACGCAGCCAGCGAAACAGCTTTTCAGGCGCACTAAGGGGAAGTCCCAGCTTTTGCTTCAACTGCAGTTGGGCCAATCGGGTCCGACGAATAAACGGGGCCGGGTAGTGCCGCTGCGTTAAAAAACGTTCCAGCGCCTGGTAGTGGAGCAACCGTGTTTCGCCATCAATAGCCCCGGCGGTGGGCATACCCACTTGCGACATGGGTAAACGCTGATACACGCGTGGGTTGGGATCAAAATAGAGAATCCAGTCGAGGGAAACCAGTGTCCAGATATGCCAACAGGCCGCTCGATGCAAAGCGGGATTGAGTAAGCCGGTGCGTTCCAGACATTGCTTTCTAAGCAAGACGCCCGACTCGGGCATCAGGTTTTCTCGCAGCAGGGGCGTGAACAGACTTCCCGAGGGGTACAGGGTGGGTTGATAGGGCAGCATGCTGTTTTTCTTGTGTGGCACGTATTTTTCATAAGGCACGCCATTGGCGTCCACGCACTGGGCCCGGCAAAACACCAACCCCAAGCGCGGGGTCAGCAAAAATTCGGTCACATAGTCCTGCAGCGCCTGCGGGGAGGCCAGTGCGTCCATGGCCGAAAAAAACCACAGCAAGTCCCCCTGAGCCTGTCCGATTCCCTGATTCAGGGCTTCCCACCGGTTCCGTGCGTTCTCCAGAAGAACATGCCGCACCCGACCATCCTGCAAGGCCAAGGCAGACGCCTCAGCGCTCAACGCCGCCGAGGAGCCATCATCCAGCAACAGAATTTCATGATCGATGAACTGCTGCTGTAATATGGAGGTCACCGCCTGTTGCAGGTAGCGTCCTTCGCCAGCGCAGTACACCAGAAACGTGACCACCGGATGAATAACCATGGCCAATTGGGTATCCTGTCCACAAGATGATTGCACACACAGTATAGAGTTAACGGAGGTGTTTTCCAATGGCCCGTCCAAGGTTCGCGGGTCATTCCGTTTTGCAGGTTGACAACGCAGGTTGACCACCATGGGCAATTGGTTCCGTTCAGCGGCATTGTATGGGTTAACCGATTCTGACTTCCCGGTGCGTTAAAACCGTTGAGATTGCCTGAATGTTCTACCCACTGCCGCCTGCTGCCCCATCCATCCCGACGCCCCAAGCGACGGCCCAATATAATGCGCTACGGCCACCCCAGGCCCCCCTCCCGGCTTCTCTTCGGTTTGGAGACGCCAAAGCCCCCATCAGCGCCAACCCGTTCGTGTGGGTACTCAATGGCATTAAAAGTTTGTACGATTGGTTCTCCAAGACCAAAGTGGGTCAGTGGGTTAACCGATTGCTCAGCAAAATCAACCAATTCCTGAAGGCCAAACCCAAAGAGAATCCCAAGCCCGCACCGCCTGCGCCTACGCCGTCCCCTGCGCCAGCATCCACCCCTGAAGAACCAAAGCCAGCCGTTGAAGCGGCTAACGCGGCGCCCTCTCCAGCGGCGGACAGCTCTCCTGCTATTGCAGCGCCACCCCCTCCAGAAGCACCCTCGCCACCGCCATTACCCCCGGTCGCCGCAGCCCCGGAAATCCCGCAGCCGCCGGCCACAGAACCAGTTGCAAGCAAGCCGCCCTTCGTTCCCTACAGTGAGCGATCTTTGGAGGCATTGCAGAAAAGGCAGGCCAAGTTCCAAAAATTGCACAGTCGTTTGTCCCTAGAACAGGCGGAGCTTGAAAAGGATCTGGAACATTTAGAGAACATGCGGGCCAAGCAGCAAACACAGCTTGAAAATGCCTTGCTCCCTGGCGCCAGCAAATTGAAATCGTCAATCCCCGACATACGCAAGCGTATTAGCATACTGAATGCGCAAATTGAGACCCTGACACAAGACCTGAAGGCCTTGCCAACCAGGCAGGATTTTATTCAGCAAAGAATGCTTGAACTACAAGACTGGATTCAATTCCGGCAAGAGTTGCAGGTCGTGGAGTAAAGGCTTGAGAATGGATCCGGGAGGGGTGCTGAACAGGCATCCCCAATCCATTCCTCTTGGCAGCTCATTCAGCCAGCGTTAAATCTTAAAGCAAGACACGGTTTATACAACCGCCGGGTCGGGCTGGCGCAAATACTCCTGTAAACTACGCACGGAGAACTGACCCTTTTGGCGAGACTCTATTCCTTCCGCCAGCGCTTTGGCCCCGCCAATGGTGGTCACCAAGGGTACCTGAAATTCCAGAGCCGCTTTGCGGATGTAAGAGTCGTCCAGGCGGGCCTCCTCCCCCACCGGGGTGTTGATAACCAGACTGATGGCCCCTTGTTTGATGAGCTCTTCCACGTTGGGAGAGCCCTCGTGCTTTTTGCGCAAGGCTTGTACCGGCAGACCGGCCTGCTGGAAAAAGGCCGCCGTGCCTGCGGTGGCCGTCAGGGTAAAGCCCAGCCGATGCAAATGCTCCGCCACGGGTAAGGTTTTGGCTTTATCCGCATCATTCACGCTGATAAACACGCTGCCACTGAGTGGTAATTTGTTATTGGCTGCTATATGGGCCTTGGCAAAGGCGATGGCAAAGCTGGCATCAATGCCCATGACCTCTCCGGTGCTTTTCATCTCGGGCCCCAGCTTGGGATCGCTGCCTTTGAACTTGTTGAAAGGGAACACCGGAATCTTCACCGCTACATGTTTGGGCACTGCCACCTGCTTGGGTTGACTGGCTGGCATCAACGGCTTGACCGAGGCCAGGGACTCACCCAGCATGAGCCGGGTGGCCATTTGCACCAGCGGAATGCCGGTGGCTTTGCAAACAAAGGGCACCGTTCGGCTGGCCCGTGGGTTCACTTCCAGCACATATAGTTTGCCTTCTTTTAGGGCGAATTGAATGTTCAGTAAGCCCCGGATATTGAGGGCCACAGCCAGACGATGGGTGGTTTGCTCAATTTCTTCAAGCATTTCGGGGGAAATGGTTTGAGCGGGCCACACGCAAGCGCTGTCTCCGCTGTGAACACCCGCCTGCTCGATATGCTGCAAAATGGCGGCCACCAATGTATCCTGCCCATCGGAGACGGCATCCACATCCACTTCCATGGCGTCTTCTAAAAAGCGCTCTACCAGCACCGGGTAATCCGGCTCCACGTGAACCACGTCGTTCAGGTACTGAATCAGGCGAGCCTCACTGTAGAAAATCTGCATGGCCCGCCCGCCCAAAATGTAACTGGGACGAGCAATCAACGGATAGCCAATGCGGCGGCTGATGGCCAATGCCTCCTCCACCGAGCGGGCCGTTCCCGATTCGGGCGCGCGCAAATTCAACCGGGCCAGCAGATCCCCAAAGCGCTGGCGATCCTCCGCTAAATCGATGCTGTCCACACTGGTGCCCAGCAAGCTATAACCAGCGTCTTCCAGTGGTTTGGCCAGCTTCAGCGGGGTTTGCCCACCCAGTTGGGCAATAATGCCCAGGGGCTTTTCCTGATTCAGGATGTTCAGCACCGTATCAGCGGTCAAGGGCTCAAAATACAGGCGATCGCTGATGTCATAATCGGTGGAAACGGTTTCCGGGTTGGAGTTGACCATAATGGCCTCATACCCCAGCCCCTGCAAAGCAATGGCCGAATGCACGCAGCAGTAGTCAAACTCAATGCCCTGCCCAATACGATTGGGGCCGCCACCAATAATAACCACTTTCTGCTTGTCCAAGGCACCCGGCTTGGCTTCGTTCTCGGTGCTGTGGGTGGTGGAGTAGTAATACGGGGTGAAGGCTTCGAACTCCCCGGCACAGGTGTCCACGGCGTTAAATACCGCTTGGGTTCTCAGGCTGGCCAATTGCTGAGCCAAAGCAGAAGAGACCGAGGGCAGAAACGATTGAATCTGACTGGCCGAAAAGCCTTGCCGCGCCGCTTGGTTTAACAAAACCTCAGGCAGCGGCGCTTCCGAATTGCCCTGATGGAAAGACACTATGGCCCGCTCGGTATTCACAATTTCCCGAAGGTTTTCCAGAAACCAGGGATCCCACCCTGTGATACGGGCAATCTCGGGCACGGCCATGCCTTGGTGCAGGGCGTGATAAATCCATCGAATCCGGCGTTCTTCAGGCCGCTTCAGCAAGGTTTTCAGGGCCTCTGTATCGCCGACTTCCGGGTCATCCGTGTGCGGTTTAAAGGTAAACCCGTCCAGGCCGATTTCCAGACTGCGCAACGCCTTTTGCAGCGATTCCTGAAAGGTGCGCCCAATGGCCATGACTTCCCCCACCGACTTCATTTGCGGGGAAAGATCAGTGAGCGAGCCGGGGAATTTCTCAAAGGAAAAGCGAGGAATCTTGGTCACCACATAATCCAGGGCCGGCTCAAAGCTGGCTGGGGTGGTTTGGGTAATATCGTTGGTGATTTCATCCAGGGTCAGGCCCACCGCCAGCTTGGCCGAAATTTTGGCAATGGGAATGCCCGTGGCCTTACTCACCAACGCGGAACTGCGAGACACCCGGGGGTTCATTTCAATGACCACCACCCGGCCCGTTTGCGGATGCACGGCAAACTGGATGTTGCAGCCCCCGGCATCTACGCCCACGGCCCGAATAATATCGATGGAAGCGTTACGCAGGGTGTGGTATTCCTTGTCCGAAAGGGTTTGAGCCGGAGCCACGGTGATGCTGTCCCCGGTATGCACGCCCATGGGGTCCACGTTTTCCACGCTGCACACAATCACCACATTGTCCCGGCTGTCCCGCATCAATTCAAATTCATATTCTTTCCAGCCCAGGGCGCTTTCTTCCAGCAGCAATTGCTGGACGGGCGATTCCTGAATGCCCTTTTCGGCGGCCTTGCGCAAACCGGATTCATCGTAAACCACCGCCCCACCGGAACCACCCAGGGTAAAGCCGGTGCGAATGATCAACGGAAAGCCCAATTCCTGACCTTTGGTCATGGCCTCTTCCACCGAATGAACGGTGTGCGAGGTCAGCACCTCCAGACCAATGCCTTCCACCAGTTGCTTAAAGGCTTCCCGATCTTCAGCGGTGTGAATGGCCTTGAAATTGGCCCCAATCAGCTTAACCCCGTATTTTTCCAAGGTGCCGTCATTGTACAGGGCGTAAGCCGTGTTCAGTGCGGTCTGGCCACCCATGGTGGGGAGCAGGGCGCAGGGGCGCTCTTTTTTGATAATGGCCGCCACCATTTCCGGTGTAATGGGCTCCACGTAGGTCTGATCGGCCATGTCGGGATCGGTCATGATGGTGGCCGGGTTGGAGTTGACCAGCACCACGTCGTAGCCTGCCTGCTTGAGGGCCCGACAGGCCTGAGAACCGGAATAATCAAACTCGCAGGCTTGCCCGATAATGATGGGCCCGGCACCGATGATCAGGATTTTCTTGAGATCGGTTCTTTGAGGCATGGGGGAAGGCTCTCCACAAATTAACGATTGAACCTTTTCACCTCCAACCCTTTCACTCCTTGGTTGCCGCTGTCATTCCCGCGCAGGCGGGAATCCATTGTGCCATTTGCGTTCCAAGCTGCCACTCAATATTTTAAGCCTGGCTGGCTTTTTGGCTTCTGGGCGCGGTAGATTCCCGCCTGCGCGGGAATGACAAAGGAGTGGTGGCCAAGTGGTGGTTCATAGAAACTTGTTCATGATTGTATCTTCCTGCCATAATGCCACACAAGCCAATGTAAAGATCCAATCGCCCCAAAAAACTGATGGAGATTGCTGCCCATGTCGACCGAACCCAGTATTTCCGCCCGCCTTGTTCTGGAAGACGGCAGCGTTTATCAGGGACAATCCATCGGAATTCCGGGAACTACCTTGGGCGAGCTGGTCTTCAACACCTCCGCCACTGGCTATCAGGAAATTTTGACCGATCCCAGCTACCGGGGGCAAATGGTGCTGATGACCTACCCGGAAATCGGCAACTACGGCATCAGCTCTCACGATTTTGAATCCGCCCACATCAATGCGGTGGGCCTGGTGGTCAGCCGCCTCAGCCCCTATACCAGCTCCTGGCGTTCGGAATTTTCCCTGCAAGAGTTTTTGGTCAAAAACAGGGTGGTGGGCATTGAAGGGGTGGATACCCGAGCCATCACCCGCAAAATTCGAGACAAAGGCACCCTGAAGGCAGGCATTACCACCGAGGCCATGGCCGATGCCGACTTTATCCAACAGGTGCAAGCCCAACCCGGCTTTGAAGAACTGGATATGATCAGCCAGGTCACCACCCCCGAACCCTACACCATCCGCACGGAAAACCCGGTGTCCAGCATCCGGGTGCAAAAACTGGTGGTGGTGGATTACGGCATTAAGGCCAGCATTTTGCATTACCTGCAACAGTACGTGGAAGAAATTGTGGTACTGCCTGCCCACTGTGATTTTGATCAAATCATGGCGCTGCGCCCCCAAGGGGTGCTGCTCTCCAATGGACCGGGCGATCCGGCGGTGCTGCATGACGCCGTGACCATGGCCCGCCAACTGGTGGACAGTGGGCTGCCCACCTTCGGGATTTGCCTGGGACACCAGATTTTAGGACTGGCCTGTGGGGCCAAGGTCTCCAAAATGCGATTTGGGCACCACGGGGGCAATCACCCGGTCAAAGACATGCTGTTAGACAAGGTGTTTATCACTAGCCAAAACCACGGCTACTGCGTGGAGTTTGACCACTTCCCCGAAGACAGGCTCATGGTTACCCACATCAATTTGAACGATCGCACCATTGAGGGCTTTCAACACCGAAACGCCCCGGTCATGAGCGTGCAGTTTCACCCAGAGGCCAGCCCCGGCCCCCATGATGCCAACTACATTTTTGAGCGCTTTATGCAAACCGCGGTGGAACATACCCAACGTACGGGCGCATCAGTCTAGTTTCTTTCACATCTATCCGCCCTATTCTTTATGATTCTATAGACCTTGTGCCACAAGCAAAAGGCTGCGAAATCATCCCTTGCCCTTCTCATCTGTCATTACCGCGCAGGCGGGAATCCAGTTCACGCGCGCTTGCCTCAGCCAGAAAATGCTTACCTTTCATGGCAATCATGCCCTGGATTCCCGCCTGCGCGCGGGAATGACAAATTAAAATGGGAAAAATGAGCGTATCAGAACACAGCAGTAAGTTATTGGGTGATTGCTAGAGGAAAACAAGAGAAGAGGGCATTACTCTGAAAGCAGCGGTTGAGAAATAGAAATGGCCGTATCGCCGTAAACCTTGCGGGTAAAGCCTTCCAAAGGCTCATCCCGGCTGCCATGCTCTACAATCATCACCCCCCCCGGTTTGAGCCAACCGTTTTTCTGACATTGCGCCACCAGCTCTGGCAGCGCTTTAAACCCATAGGGCGGATCGGCAAAGATAAAGTCAAAGGGCTCTTCCCGGCAGGGCTTGTTCATCAGGCCCAGGGCGTCACAGGGGACGACTTTGATTTCCCGATCCGTCAGGCCAATATGGGCAAAATTTTTGCGAATGATCCGGCATTGCTCTGCATCCTGCTCAATGGCCAGTACAAAGTCCGCCCCCCGGCTCAGCGCTTCCAGGCCCATAATGCCGGAACCGGCGAACAAGTCCAGAAAGCGACACCCCGGCAGTTGCATTTGCAATTTATTAAAAATGCTTTCCCGCATCAGGGAGGTGGTGGGGCGAATTTGCTTGTTCCGGGAGGGGGAGTCGACGCTGCGTCCCCGGTATTTGCCACTGGTAACACGAATCATAGGGTGAGTGAGCCAATCTTTAATGCTAATGCTATAAAGTCATACGACAAAAACGAACGAGGATTTTAGTTAGAAAAAGGCAAAGACATCCAGCCAGCCTGCCGCTTGAGCAATCAGTAAAGCGCCGCCCAGAATAAACACCAGGGCACTCAGGCGAGTGATGACCGAACCCACCTGACGAAAGCGGGCCATCTGCTTGATCAGTCCCGTAAATAATCCAACGGCCAATAGCAGTATGGACTGGCCCAACGCATAGCTGAACAGGCTGGCCCCACCCAGCACCCAGTTACTCTCACGGCTGATAAAGCCCAGAATGGCGGTCAGAAAGGGTGTTCCACAGGGGGAAGATGCCGCCCCAAAAGCCGCCCCTAAGACAATGGGAGCTAGCCATTCGCCTGCCTTGGAGCCCGCCTTGCTTTCCGGCAAGCGGGTCACAAACTGAGGCAGCGGGATGTGAATAACCTCCAGCAATTGCAGCCCCATTAAAATGGCCAGCACACCCAGAAAGTAATACCAGCCCACGCCCACCAGAGCGGCCATGGCCGTTCCCAAAATACTGGCCAGTATGCCCAGGGCGGTTAACACCAGGGCAAAACCCACCATAAACAGCAGAATTTGCCGCAAAATGGCCAGCTTGCTGGTGGCCGTATAGCCGCCCACGTACCCCACCAGCACCGGTAACATGCCCACCGTGCAAGGGAGCAGAGAACTCATGACCCCGCCCAAAAAGGCTAGCAGCAAAACGGTCAGGGAGTGCTGGCTCAGGGCGGTCAGAAACAGGGTTTGCAATTCAGGCATGCGAAGATTCTCGAAGTGCTCTCCGTGAAGCGAGAGGGGGTAACCAATGGCAACTGCGGACTGGGCGATGGGGTGCTAGCGGGAAACTTTTTTGACCGGAGCGGGCGATGCCAGACGGGAGGCTTCTAGCGTTTTCAGGGCCTCGGCCAGCACTTCCGGTGTCTGGTAATTGTACAGGGCGTTCTGAATCTCACCACCCGGAGCGATGAATACCATGAGGGGCACAGAAACCGGCTTGAAGGCCCGGAAGATAGCTGGAGCCTTTTGTTGATCGTCGTTTACATCCAGCTTCCGGTAAGCCACCTTGGGGTGCTGAGCGGTTAGCCTGGTTATAACGGGTGCCAGACGCTGGCAATCATGGCAAAAACGGGAGCTGAAAACCAACAGGGTGGGTCTGGTAGCCGCTTCCGGCAGTACTTGCCTCACTTCAGCAGGTTTGACCTTACGCATTCCTAAAAACAGGGCATCGCTGACCGTGGCTTTCCCTTTGGCTTCCGCGGTGGCGGTTTGATCAAAGCGGCCCCGATACCACTGAAAGCAAACAGCGATTAATAGGGTAAACCCAAAGACCAGTATCAGACGGGTTTTATGGTGGTTGGCTTTAAAGTGAGGGGTCATCGAAAAGGGCGCTCCAATCAGTCAGAGTTGCTATTTATTGTAAAGCATTGGGGCATCCTTCTCAAGCCAGCATCTTTCTCATTTAGTCCGAAATTAAATGATCGTTTATATATTTTTAAATGACAAAAATTAAATGTTTTTAAAATAAAATAAATCAAAATTGCAAGAGTAGTGTTTTCAGAATTAAATCAAGTCGCCACCAAGCTATTTTATTTTTTTATATTTACACAAACGGCTATCACCCGGTAGAATAGATTTATATTCATTAAGAACAATAATCCATTTAAAAATCCATTTTTATAATAAACAAGTTAAGATATATTAATAAGTTTTCGTAAGTTATGGTTAGCTAAAAAAGGGGTTCACTTACAGTCGTTTGGGAATGTCAAGAGAGGTGTGGAATTAGTAACAATGTCTAATAACAATCATTCGCGTGTCAAAGCAAAACAAAAAGTGTTAAAATACTGAATCTACGGAAGCAATAGAACGATTATCAAACATTTACATCACGTTACATTACAAGCACCACTAACACAAAAATTGATTGGATCTCTTTTAAGCAACTGAAGGGTCAACAAGATCCCGGCAGATTGTTAGATTCAGGAATTGCCACACCGGCAACTCTTGGAAGGAGGTTGTTATGTAACGGTTACATTTTCGGGAGGGAATTGTTTCAAATGGCAACTACTACCGGCACCAAAAAAGAAAAAGCAGTAAAATCTTTCGACGAACTCCTGGAAGAGCTCCAAAACAGCCCTTCCGAGAAAACCCGTTACAACGCAGCCCGCATGTTGGGTGAAATGGGTGATATGGCCGCTGTAGAACCGTTGATTGATGTTTTGAAAAACGATAAAAACGGTTCGGTTCGTCTCTACGCAGCCCGCGCTTTGGGTGAATTAGGCGACACCTCCGCTACGCTTCCGCTGATCGAGTCGCTTCGCGAAGATCGCAACGTGGATGTACGCGTTCGTGCCGCTCGCGCCCTCGGTCGTCTGGGTGGTGTGGAAGTGGTGCTTCCCCTGGTGGAAGCCCTTAGTGACAGCAACAGCCAGGTTTGTATGACCGCTGCCGACGCTTTGATTGAAATTGGCGACATCGCGGTAACCCCGTTGATTGAAAGCCTCTCTCATGAAAAAGTGAACGTGCGTTGTGATGCCACCCGTGCCCTGGGCGAACTGGGTGATGCCTCCGCGGTTGACGCGCTGATCAGCGTGCTGACCGATGAATGGGTTAATGTTCGTATCTACGCAGTCCAATCTCTGGGTAAACTGGGTGACAAGCGTGCGGTTCCTCACCTGATCGAGGTTCTGGAAAACGAATCCGAGAACGATCTGGTGCGTGCTGGCGCTGGCGCCGCCTTGGGTATGTTAAAAGACCCCAAAGCGCTGCTCCCCCTGCGGAATCTGATCATGAAAGCCGAAGAACTCGGCGAGATCGAAGACACCGCACTGAAAGCCTACAAAATGATTATGGCCGCCAACTGGAAAACCGTACCCGGCGCTAACTACAAAAAAGCCCCGGTGGGTCAAAAGTAGCTTCCTTTCATTCAAGGCTCTCCCGTTTATTGTGACCGTAGAGAGTTCTCATCTTAAAAACCTCCGCTTTTATCCGGCGGAGGTTTTTTGTGTTGCTGAACATAAAGAATGACTTGCGAAAAACAACTGTTTAATTTGAAATAGTAGTTCAATGACAATCACATCGACCCATCCCTACGCCGTAGCCAACCCCACAGCAGAGGACAAGCCCCCCCGTCTGTTCATTGTGCTGCCCGCCTACAACGAGGGGGCAGCCCTGAGCCAATTGACCGCTTCGTTTGGCCCCGCTTTGCCCCATCGTTCCTTTCAGATTCTGGTGGTGGATGACGGCAGCACCGATGACTCCATGTCCATACTGGAATCGGCTCGCGTTCCGCATGTCGATATCATTCGGCATCCCCAAAACAAGGGGCTGGGGGAAGCGGTGAAAACCGGGTTTCTGGTGGCTCTGGAAAGAGCCCATGCCAACGATATCATTGCGGTTATGGATTCCGATGGCACTCACAGTCCCTATCTGATCGAACGCATGATTCAGTTGATTCAGGAAGGCAATGACGTGGTGGTGGCCTCCCGTTACCGCTACGGCTCTCAGGTGGTCGGTCTGGACTGGTTCCGCACCTTGCTTAGCCACGGCTCCAGCTGGGTGTTTCGTATCACCAACCCTATTTTTAATATTAAAGATTACACTTGCGGGTTTCGCTTGTACCGGGCCAGTATTCTGCAAAAAGCATTCCAGACTTACGGCGATCGCTTTATCACTGAATCAGGCTTTGCCTGCATGGCCGAAATCATCATCAAGCTCAACAAACTGGGCGCATTGTTTTGCGAAGTACCCATGATTCTGCGCTACGATCAGAAAGTCAGCACCTCCAAAATTAAAATCGCCCGCACCATTCTGCGTTCGTTGAATCTGGTTCGACGAAGCGCCACCGGGGGTTACAGGCAACAGTCATGATGGATGCGTTTGAAGGCCTGTGGGGCACGGCCATTTTATACGGCTTGGGATGGTTGGTGGCTGTGTGGTTTGGCTGCAAAGTGGCCCGCGCTTTTGGGGCTGAAAAACCAGGCCGGTGGGCCTGGTTCATACTGGGCTTGGGCCTGATGCTCCGGCTGGGCTGGATTGCCTGGACTCAGCCTAACCCTATCAGCGATTATGAAGGTTATTGGACAAATGCTGCCCAACTGGCCAGTGGCGACTGGACGTTTGATAACATCGACAAACACCCCGGTATTATTTTGCTGTTGACCTACAGCCGCATGCTCTGGGGTAACAGCTATTGGCCCGTGTGGATTTTCAATCTGGCGCTGAGTGGGTGGGTCATGATGCTCATCTACTTATTGGCGAAACGCCTCAGCGACAATCGGACTGTTGCCCTGTCCGCTCTTGCTTTGGCTGCTTTGCAACCTCAATTAATTGCCTATTCCGCCTTGTTGGCCTCGGAATTGCCCACCCTATATTTTTACCTTTTGCTCACCTGGCTGATTCTGGATTCTCAAAGGCATTCAAAGGTCCATTGGGCATATTGGGCTGGCACCGGGGTTGTATTGTACTGTGCGATTTTAACCCGTTCTACGGCACTGGTTTTTTTACCCCTGACAGCTCTCACCATGCTCCTGTTTCGCCGCGCCCAGTGGCAAACCAGCCTGAAGGGTTTGCTGACTTTTTTCCTCACCACCGGCCTATTGCTTTCTACCTGGCTGTATCATCAGTATTTATTAACGGGCCGGGTTCAACTGTTCTGGGGTGGGGAAATCTGGTTGGTCTCCACCACCCATTATGAAACGGAAAGTCGCCTGGTCTCCCCGCCCCTGTTACCGGGACTGAAAGAACGCATTGCGCAAGCCAGACTCGGGAAAAGCGGCCCCACGGCCCGATTGGCTGAGTTGGCCGAGGACAAGGCCTGGGCCATGGACATTATCAAGCAGGATCCCCTGCGGTATCTGGCAAGCGGTAACATTCGGCTTCGGCACATTTTATGGACCACCTCGGAAACGGGGATTCGGGACACCCAATGGGGGTCAGCCCGCCTGATGCGATATCCAGACAAGGCCATAACCCGCATGGCGGAAGTGTCCAAACAACTGTGGCGCATTACTTTTATTCTGGGCCTTTTGGGTTTCTGTGTCAGCATTTGGCGCTGGCGAAAAACATCCAGAACCGCGCAGGAAACATTGATTATACTCAGCGGTTTTTTGAGCATTTGGCTGGGCTTTCACTTCCTGATGGCCGTGGCCAGCGATCGCTGGGCCATACAGATTATCCCGTTTGTTTTGATGTTTGCCGCCACCGGGTTGGCCACCCTGGCCCAGACCCTGTCATGCCTTGTGGCTAGTCGCTCTCGACTGGCTTGCTCCCGCAGCGGGCAGCAGTAAGCCTGCCCAAAAGCAGAGAAACCCTGATTTCAACGCGAACTGGCGCCTGAAAAGCCTTTGCCTGAAAAGTCTTTGACGAAAAGGTCTTTCACTGTTGTGTTGTGGCGAACGCCGAACCTTGGCCCCACACACCGGCGGCCTGAAACGGCACAAAACTGGAAGAGACGGCCCCAAACGGGGTCAATGGCGCATTAAACGGCTTGAGCCCATTTGGAGAGTGGGTCTGCAACTGGGACTGGATGGGCTGGGTGGCTTTGATTTTTCGCTCGGTCAGGTTGAAGTTAAACAGCTGCACCGCGGTCAGGGTGGAAATGGGCACCCCTAAATCGTTCAGGGCGAATTTGGCGTTCTTCAGTTTGAGCAACTGATTTCGCAGCGTTGGCTCTGTTTCAAAATGCTTCAAAATATCCTGATAGCTCAGGTTCAGCAGGCGATCCTCAATTTTGGTTGTCGCCGCGCTGACGCCGGCCTTGACGTCCTTGGCATCCAGAATCTGTTTGCACTTGGCCAGGGTTTCACCCTTAAGCACTTCTTTATAACCTTTCCGCCACAGGGGCGTGGTCAGTTTGGAGGCAAAAAAGAACCAGAAAATGGCATTGGCCGACTGAATCACCCGTTCCCGACGCTCATTGCCGCTGCGAGCCCCGTGAATCCAACCCAAATAGGCGGGCATTCCCCAGAATAACAGGGTAGCCGTCTGTCCATTAACCTGATTACCTTTCAGGTCAAACGCCTTGAAAAAGCCCTCAAACAGTTTTTGTCCATTCCCGCTGGATAGCTTTTGTAACAGGCTGTCTTGCAGGTTTTTACCCAGACTTTTACCCAAACGCCGGGCCAACAGTCCACCGGTCAGCAACGATGCCAATCCCAAGCCCAGACCGGCAGCTAAAGTTTTCAGGGCCGCATTCCGCTGATAAGCCATCTCCTCCTGCAAGGTGCGCTGGGGTTGATGAGACCCGGCCTCATGAAAACCGATCATGGATTCAAAGTTGGCCGACTGGGTGCGCTTCATGGTCAGCCAGTTCCGGGCGAAGGGCGCGGCCCAAAAGGCGGCGGCAAACGGAAAGAAAAAGCCGAACGAAGCGCCCATGCGAGCCATTTTGGCGGGCAGCAGATTTTTTCCGGCCAGACGCGGCGCGACTTTGGAGAACTCTTCTTTTAGCACATCCGTGCCCGCGTAATGCTGGGACAACTGGGCCAGTTGATTCACCGGCCAGCGCACCAAATGGGGCAAAAACAACGAGGAGAGCAAGGTAATGCCCGAGTTGGACAGCTCCAGAGTGGCGGTATCCCAGCGCTCTTTCCAGGTTCGGGATAGGGCAATTTTGGGGATGTTGAAGGCGGTGACATCCTTAAACAGCAATTCCGCCAGAGGGTGCTTCTCCAGAGACGCCAATCCCCTGGTCAACAGTCCCAGTTCCGCTGCGGGGGAGCCAAATTTCAGCCGATTCGGCTGTCTGGGTGGCAGTATGGGTGGCATTGGCGTTGCAGGGCGAAGCATGAAGTCCTAATTCGTGCCTTCACAATTCAATAACGAGTCCATTCGGGACAAACCGAACGGGAGAACCCCCGTGTTTCTCGTTCATGCAAAAAACCATGAACGCAAAACACAGCGTGTTCTGTTAAAAAACCTCTCAACGAGGAAAACTGATCTCACCGGAGTTAGACAGTGCAGTATTTGAGTGGCACCTATTGCTGAACAAGCGAACAGTTCAAGGCAATTTGCAACTCAAGCCTGAATACTAGCGTAAAGAAACAGAACCGTCCATTAAATATTCAAGCCAGCTAGACTGGTGAGGCTACCCAGCGATGTGGTGTCGATTTTGCTTCTTTTGAAGTGCTTAAATTTTCTTAATTTGTAGTTTAGGGGCTGTTATTCTACTGGAACCCACTCATTTTTTTTATGAGAATCCGCAAATAAAAACCACCTGCGTTTCAGGCAGGTGGTTTTTAAAGCGCACTGGCAACACAGCGTGTCCGTCACTAGAATTTAAAGCGAACGGTCACATCGCTGGTCACGGTGGTTTCGCCCGTTTCAACCGGAGGGGCGCTGTCCGCTTCGGCAGCAGCCATTCGCGATTTCATGGCATACATGGGCACAGGCCGTGGAAAACCACCGAATTGGGGACTGCCTTCCATCGACTGAACACCCAAAATGTTGACATCGGCGGCCTTGGCCATCACATCCGCGTTGCGGCGAGCATCCTTCACCGCTAGCGAAAGCGCCTGATTCCGGGCCGGGGTGGGATCATTCAGAAAAAAGTTCAGACCGTCCACATTGTTGGCCCCACTGTTGAGGGCGGCATCCACAATGCGACTGCCGTACTCGCCCAAAGCCTCCGGGGCCGCTCCGGTGACCGTAACCACCAGTCCATTGCTGACCTGATAGCCAACCACCTTGGGCAGTTTGTCTTTTTGATACTCCTGCACCGGATAGACATTCAACCCCTGGGTTTCCAGCTTGAGGT
>DAIDMR010000141.1 GCA_027448865.1 Vampirovibrio sp. | reverse complement strand
TGCGCTTGCCGCTAAAATGAGCCGTGACGTAGGCCACGCTTTCACTGTTATCCGAGAAAAAATCAATGCCTTGTGCCGAAATAGCCACTGGCGCGTCCGGCATCAGGTGGTTGATGATGGAAAAGTCATGTGGGGCCAAGTCCCATACCACATTGACATCCGACTGAAACAGTCCCAGATTGACCCTGGATGAGTCGTAATACAAAACATCACCAATTACGTTGTCATCCAGCAATTCCTTAATCTTGCAAACCGCGCCGGTAAACAAAAAGGTGTGATCCACCATGATGAGCAGGCCTTTGGCATCGGCCAGAGCGATTAATTCTTCCGCCTGCCGGGAGTTGGCGGTAAATGGCTTTTCCACAAAAACGTGCTTGCCATTCATCAGGGCTTCTTTGGCCAGATGATAATGGGCGGAAACCGGGGTGGCGATAGCCACGATATCGATTCCCGGCGAGTGCAGCAAATCCAGGCTGTCCGAACAGGTGGGCATTCCGGGGAACATCTTGTGGGCGCGCTGCAGGGCGCGTTCGTCCCGGTCGCAAATCATGACCACCTGCGCGTCTTCCACGGCGTGAAAGTTTCTCACCAGATTGGGGCCCCAATAACCAAAACCGATAACGCCAATTTTAAGCATGAACACTCACTTGTCAGATTTCTGAAATTCTAAAAAGCCGGTAAAATCAACCGAATAGAGTATAACAATTAAAATATTAACACTATAATGAGATTATCCCCTGCTATAAATTGTGTATTTTTTCTGTCGATAGATCGGTTTTCAGTCACATTCTTTTTTTGGTTGTTACATTCGGTTCAAGTGTGAAAGTGAGTTTTTGTCGATGCATCCAGCTTTGAAGTCTCCCCCAAAGTCTGTGGTTCAGGGTAAGCAACTGTCCCAGAAGATTGTGCTGGTTAAGGGCGGCAGTCAGTACGATGTGCTGAGAGTCTTTATTGACCATCTTGCTGAGGCGTTTCAGGAGCTTGGGGAGAATATTGCGGTCATCGATCTCAACCAGGAAGATTACATTGAGGACATGAAGAAGATCTCCGGGGGGATTAAATTTTTTATTTCTTTTAACGGCAATGGCTTGTCACTCATGTGTAATGACAAACCGCTTTATGACGTTATTAACGTGCCGGTTGTCAGCTGGTTTGTGGATCATCCGTTTTACCACTGGGATCGCATTACTTACGCTTTGAAGCAGAGACTGTTTTTTTTCAGCAATCAAAACAGTTTTGATTTTTATTTCAACTACCTCAGGAAGCCTGCAACGGTGGGGAGCTGTCTTCAGTTGGCTGGTCGTCAGGTGGTGAAGGAAATTGTACCGATCGCTGAGAGGCCTTATGATCTGGTGTTTTTCGGCAGTTGCTTGTCCAGTCTGAAAGAGGCTGAGGAGAAGCTGGACTATGGTAACAAAATTCTGAACGCGGTGGTCTGGGAAACGGTAGAGCAAGGCAAGTTTGAGACCGAGCGAGAGTTGCATCACATTTTCTTTGAGCGTATGGAGGCGGCGGGTCTATATCCGCTGGAGCTTGCTCCCGAAAAGATGGGGTGTCTGCTTAGTGATATTGATCGTTACATTCGAATTTATAGAAGAAATCATGTCCTGAAAGCGTTGGGGGATTCTCCCATTACCATCTTCGGTAATGGCTGGGAGCAATTTGAGCATCGCACCGGGAACATGACATTTCTCCCGGCGGTCAGTTTTACCGAGACGCCCCAGATTATGGGACAAAGCAAGGTAGTGCTTAATATCATGCCCAACAACCGCGCAGGGATTCATGAGCGATTGCCCTACGCCATGCATCAGGGGGCCGCTTGCCTGAGTGAGGACATTCCCGGATTGAGAGGTGAGTTTGAACACGGAAAAAATATTTTTAATTTTCAATTAACGCCCCATCTCGCTGATACGTTTTCGGAGCAAATTAGGGCCATGCTGGGCGATTTAGACCAGTTACAGCAGATCGCGGACGCCGGACGCAGCCTGGTGAATGAAAAACATCACTGGCGGCATCGGGCCCAGATGATTCTGGATGCGCTTGAAGTTCACAAAGTTGCCATGCTTTTAAAGTAACTGTCGTGGAGGGCCAATGCCAGCTGCAGCGCGCAATATCCTGATTGCCGGTGGGGGAACGACCGGTTTGATGGCTGCCACCCTGTTAAGTCAGGCCTGGCCGGATCGTCATATTGTGCTGGTTGAAAAATCAAAAAAACTGGGCGGCCTGTTGCGCTCCTTTGATTATGGTGAGAATGGCCGTTTTGATTGTGGCGCTCACAACTTTCAGGAAACCCTGATTCCAGAACTGGATCATCTGTTCCTCAGTCTGTTGCCCCCGGAGCAGTGGCACGTGATGGGCGGACGAGAGCGTGAGATTGCCGGGCATTATTATCAGGGGACGTTGCGGCATAATACGCCCTTTGTTGATTTAAGAGGACTGCCAGAATCATTGTACAAAGACTGTGTACAGGATTTTTTCTGGAACCTGAGTCAGCAAAATGCAGGCAGCACAGAGCAGGTGCATCAGGGGGCTTACGCGTTTTGCCACCAGCACTACGGGCCTGTGATTACCGAGGCTGTGATTCAGCCGATTCTTTTTAAACTGTTTGGAAAAGAGATCCAGTCCTTGCACAAGTTGCCACTGATGTTTTTGCATTTAAATCGGGTGGCTTTCCTGGATGAGTCACTGGTGAGCGATTTAACGAACTCTCAGCAGTTACGCAGCCGAATCGCTTTCAGTGATCAGCGTGACCTGCCGTTGGAGCGTTCGGCGGGAAAGCGGAATTTTTACCCCAAAAAACCGGGCATGCAGCAACTGATTGATGCGTTTGAGGCCCGGTTGCGGCACAGAAATGTGACTATCCTGACCGAGGCTACCATCAGCGAACTTCAGCAGAATGATGGCAGAATAGCCTCAGTGACCATTAACCGGGCTGAACATGAGCCTCTCAGATTGTCGGTGGAGCAAGTGATCTGGACTGCTGGAATTCATCCCTTAACACTCACGCTGGGCTTGCAAGATCCGGCAGACTGTTTTGATCCTCCGTTGCAAACCGCCTTTGTTCATTTGCAATTGGATGAGATGATACAGGCCAGCGATTTGTATTACATCTACCCCTTTGATTCCCAGTTTTTAACCTACCGGGTGGTCAACTACGCCAATTTCTGTCCGCAGGCCGCACAGGGGCCAAGCTACCCGGTGACCCTGGAATTGTTTTTACCACCCCATCAGGTGTGGGAAAAGGAAGCGCTGTGTCAACGCGGCATTGAAGAATTACGAATGATGGGGCTGATTTCCGAGTCCACCGGGATCCGGTTTTCGGCCGCTGAAATTACCACGGAGGGCTTTCCCATGCCCACTTTAAAAAATATCGAACTGACCAGAACCCGTCGAGAACGTATTCAGAATAAAGCGTTGAAAAACTTGACCTTGCTGGGGATTCTGGCCGAGGATGAACTGCTCTTTCATAAAGACGTCAACGTACACGCGTTTCAGCAACTCAAGTTGCTGATTGCCAAGTCATTACCCGCTGTTTTACAGGAGTCCACCCCATGTCTTCCAGTGCTTCCCTGAGTGGTTTTTACAACCCCACGTTTGATGATTACCGACGCATGGCCCAGGATTCCAGTTTGAGCTGTTATGAAAAAGTGGGCTTTCCGGACGCTTACCGTAAAGAGACTGAGCCTTTTATTTTTGAAGACATCTTACGGAAGTTGCCCCTGCTAGAGCAAAAAAATAAAGTGATTCTGGATATTGGGCCGGGTTGCAGCCGTTTGCCCCACATGCTGATTGAGCTATGCGAACGCAATGGGCACACGCTGTTACTGATTGATTCTGAGGAGATGCTAGCCCTGTTGCCGGACAGGCCCTTCATTCACAAGCTCCCGGGCCAGTTTCCCAAAATGGAGGCTTTTGTTCAGGAGTATCAGGGTCGGGTGGACGGTCTGTTATCCTATAGCGTTCTGCAAATTGCCTTTAAGGAAGGGTTTTTTCAGCAGTTTGTGGATACGGCACTGGGTATGCTGGCGGAAGGCGGGGAAATGCTGCTGGGCGACATTCCCAATATTTCCAAGCGCAAACGGTTTTTTGCCAGCAATAACGGTGTGCGCTACCATCAGCAGTTTACAGGCGAAGCCACCTTGCCGGAGGTACGTTTTAATCAGCTGGAGCCGGAACATCTGGATGATGGTACCCTCTTCGGGTTGATGATGCGGGCCCGCCTGCAAGGGTTTGACGCCTATCTGCTGCCTCAGGATGCCCGACTTCCGTTTGCCAACCGCCGGGAAGATTTATTGTTTACCAGACCCTGAAGGCGCCGATGGCGTCAGTAAAAGCCGTTGGCCGACGGCGGTTTGTCAGAGCGTCAAATCAAAAAACTCATGCAGGGCGCTGCCGGAGCCAAATTTGCCTTTGAAGCGATACAGCCCCTGATTCAGAACGCGCCCGTCGTTCTCGGTACTGATCCCGAAATCGAAGTACCGGCATCCCAGGGTATGGGCCAAGGCAATGGCGTATTCAGCGATGGGGTTCAGGGCATACGTTTCGTAGCCCATCTCACTGGCCGCGCTGTATTGCATGTGGGTGGTCATGGGCATGATAAACAGGACAAAGCCAGCCACAATCTCTGTGCCTTGGTCTACTCCTTTTCTGCCGACTATAAAGCGGATGGCATCGGGAAACAGGGATTTCAGGCGCAGAATTTCCTGAAGCGAGTGAACCGGCCGGGCGCCATGCTTGCGTTGCAAATTGTCCGCCAGAATCAGCCAGAGGGACTCAATATCTTCTGTACTTTCTGTTTCGGAAACTTCAATCTGATTTTTTTGCGCCTGTTGTAAGGCCCGCTTCAGGGCGTAACAGGGCTGGGGACGATGATTCAGATCAATCAGGCTGGTGATATCACAGCGGTAGCGGTTGGCGTTCAATCGGAACAGGGCGTACAGATCATCCTGACTGGGATGCTGGTGGTAAAAGGAGGGCGTGGCTTTGTAGCGCAGGACTTGGAAACCTGCCGATTGATAGTAGGCGGCAATCTCCTGAAATGCGCTGAGCATTTTCTCGCCCCGTAACTCTCCCTGATGAATGAGCCCGCCATAGGAAAGCCCCGGATGGCTCACCACACGCCGGGGATCTCCGGGGTCCACCGCCGCGGGCAGAATGCCTTGCCATTGCTTTTTGTGGTTCAGCAAAATCAGGGAGCGATCCTGAAAGCGATCCCCGTGATATGACAAAAAACGTCGGGTCTGCATCCAGGTACCCATGGGGGAACCGTCCACGAAGGCGTCCCAGGCTTCCGCGTCTCCAGCGCTATAGCGTCTGATCATGAATTCCTGTGACGGGGCCAGTTCGGTGGTAGCGGGAATCGTCATGGGGGTTGACCTGAATTGGCAAGTAAACAGCTTGAAGAACCGATAAATCTATAACCGGATACTCACCATCATAGCGGAACTGGCTAATGTTCTCCTCGGTTGAACACACGAAAAGAGCGCCAAAGAGAGTCTGTGTGACGCAGTCCTTTGTAAATCTGTGTGGGGGATATGATTGGGTTCACAAATTTTTACAATTGAATATGGATGAATTACATGGCCTGATTTAGAGCCAAACGCTCAGCGCCAGAATGACTTCCAGGCCTTTCATTCCCTGAGTTCAGGCCCTTTTCCAGTCAGGTGCCCCCGTGGTGGCCTGTACGAGGGGGTGGGCCATTGAGAGGAGTACTGCCGGGTACAAGATTTTCAGCGCCTTCTTAAAGACTCAAAATAGCAATTCATGGGCTTGAGCGTTTTGTCTGAAGTGTTAAAGTACGTGTCAGGGTTTCTTGTCTGAG
This sequence comes from Vampirovibrio sp., assembly GCA_027448865.1. Lineage (GTDB taxonomy): Bacteria > Cyanobacteriota > Vampirovibrionia > Vampirovibrionales > Vampirovibrionaceae > Vampirovibrio. The sequence goes on along the minus strand of DAIDMR010000141.1, from coordinate 1,398 downwards.
TTTATAGTTCAAGTGGCTGGCAAAGTAGCCTTTCAAGCGGCCCAGGAGTATTCCATGTTCATAGCGTCCTATTCCCGTCCGTCAGCGTCATTGTTTCGGGATTCGCAGTCCCGCCAGAAGCCTTTCTCTGAGCCCGGGAGCAAGATATATTTTTCGGGGCTGAGCGGGAAACCAGACCGCACCCCCGAATCGGATCAACTGATCCTGTCCACCCAACCGTCCGGCACCGCTCATCAGGCCCTGTTTCAGTTGCTTCGGCAGAAAAACTACGCGGAGTTGGGGCAGCATTTGACGGCACAACCAGCACTGGCCAATGTCCTAAACCCCCAGGATCAGACCCCCATCCTGCTGGAGGCGGTTGCTTCGGGGGACTTGGAGGCTACCGGGCTGCTTCTGAACCATGGCGCCGACAGCTTGCGCCCCAATCCTGAGGGAATCACGCCCATTGTACTCGCCGTGGCCAATGGCAATGTGCCCATGGTTCAGTTATTGCTGGAAAAAGGCGCCCCCTTGAGCAGCTACCATCAGAACATGCCCCTGATGCATCTGGCCGTTCACACGGATAACGTGGCAATGCTCAAAGCGCTTCAGGCAGCAGGAACGGACGTTAATACCCGAGATGCGGTCAAACGCACCTCCTTACATATTGCCGCGGAGCAGGACAGTACGGAGGCGGCCCGATGGCTTCTGGAAAATGGGGCTGAACTTGAATCCAGGGATGAGGCGGGGTATACCCCGCTCCATCGTGCGGCCCTGAATGGGAATGAAGCCGCCTTCACCGTTCTGCAGCAGGCGGGGGCTGATCTCAATACCCGGAATAATCTGGGACTAACCCCTTACCTCACTGCCGCTGGTGCCGGAAAAGTTCGCCTGATGAAAGCCCTGCAATTGGCCGGGGCTGATATTCAAGCGCTGACCCCCAGCGGGCTTCCGGCCCTGCACTGGGCTTCGGGGTTGAATCAGACTGAAGTCTTGCGGCATTTGCTCAGCCCCAAGCAGCTAGCGGACAAGCAATCCGGGCTTAACCGGCCTGCCGGCCGTCAAGGGTATACCCCGTTGCATCTGGCCGTGGCTTTTCAGAACCAAGAGGCAATGGAAGAATTGCTCAGGGAACGGAAAAAGGGACTGACCTCAGCGGACTGGCACCGCCCGGATTCCCATGGGCACACCCCCCGGGATTATGCCGAGGCGCACGGCCCTGCCTTTCTGGCCAAATGGCCCGCTCTGACCGGGGCGACCTTGCCTGCCACTGGCCCTGCGCTCCCCATCATGCCATCAGGGGCTTCCACCTCGGAGGCCAGTCAATCGGCCAAACCCATACGGTTAGAGCCCGCTTTGGCCGCCCGAGAGGGGGAGGCTTCACCAGCGCTGTTGCCCATCAGCCTGCAGCAAATAGAC
>DAIDMR010000140.1 GCA_027448865.1 Vampirovibrio sp. | reverse complement strand
TATGCCGGTGAGTAACCCTTCCTCCCGGGCCAGACGGCGGGCCATTTCCATGGCTTGATCGCTGCTGACCTGAAAGATTTCATCCAGCAAATCGGTTTGTAAAATGGAAGGCACAAAACCTGCCCCGATGCCCTGTATTTTGTGCGGGCCGGGCTGACCACCGGACAACACGGGGCTTTCGGTGGGCTCCACGGCCACTACCTTGAGGGCCGGCTTGTGTTGCTTCAGGTAGCTGCCGCAGCCGGTAATGGTGCCGCCCGTGCCTACCCCGGCCACCAGAATATCAATCTGGCCGTCCGTGTCATCCCACAATTCCGGGCCGGTGCTTTCGTAGTGAACCTGAGGGTTATCCGGGTTATCGAATTGCTGCAACATAACCGCGTTGGGTGTTTTTTCCAGCAGTTCGTTGGCCTTGGCGATGGCCCCTTTCATGCCCTGGGCGCCGGGGGTCAATACCACTTCCGCCCCAAAGGCTTTCAGCAGTACCCGCCGTTCCAGACTCATGGTGTCCGGCATGGTTAATATGAGCTTATACCCTTTTACGGCGGCCACAAAAGCCAGGGCGATGTCGGTATTGCCGCTGGTGGGTTCAATCAGAACCGTTTGGCCGGGCGTAATGTCCCCACGCTGTTCGGCCCCTTCAATCATGCTTTTGCCAATGCGATCTTTCACGCTGCTGCACGGTTCCATGCTTTCCAGTTTGCAGACGACCTGAGCCAGACATCCCTTGGTCACCCGGTTCAGTTGAACCAGCGGGGTTTTTCCAATCAGCTCGGTAACGTCCTTGGCGATTTTCATAGGGACTCCTTGGCCGCAAGCGCTCTCAATAAATGATTTTATAGTTATAAACTTGCGGCAAGCCGGGGTCAATGGTTGGTTAAGCCGGATTACGGGTAAATTTCGCCAACCGGATTAAGCCAGCAATCGGATGCGGGGGGTAATGAGAAGTGTGTATGATGCCAACGGTTCTGCAATCTTTACTGCAGTCTGACGTTGCGCGGTTCCGACGTTGGCCAACGTTCACAAACGCTCCTGGTTTACAGGATCGGCTTTATTTTGATGGAGGGCCTGACACGGTGAGTATGGAATTGGCAAGTATGCCCCACTTCACGGAGTCCTCCGGCTTTTACACCCTGCCCGACCGTGAGCGGATTGAGGACAATGGGCTGATTCTGGTGCAGACCAACCCCG
>DAIDMR010000139.1 GCA_027448865.1 Vampirovibrio sp. | reverse complement strand
CAGCGGCGTTTTGCCCACTGGGGTTGTTGGACACCTGGCCGTCAAAGGTGGGAATCCAGTGGCACTCCTTGGCCAGATCCAAAAATAAATTGGGGGTCGGTTTTTTCTGCTCGAAGTGCTTCAACACGGCTTCGGTGAACTGTTGATCCAGTTGGTATTGCGCCTGCGGATTGTTGGCTTTCTTTAAGGCATCCAGTAATGTTTTACGATCATCAAGATTCATGGCCTTCGCCAGGTCATCCAGATGCTCCTTATACTGCTGGACAAAGCTGGTGGCCGATTCCTTGCCATTGGGCAGCAAAAACTTGTCCCGCAGGTGCTTGGTGACATCAAAACTCAGTTGGCTGTGGCTGTTTTTGCCCCAGTTGATAAAAGTTTTTTGTAGGAATTGCTGCCCCCAATACAGGCAGCCGATAATACTCAGTTCCCGGAAGGCGATTTCGGCGCGTTCCTGCCAATTCCGGGCTTTAATCACCCGCCCACCGCTGATGACGTTATCCACCAGCAGGGTATTGGCCCGTTCGTTTTGCAACAGGGCGGCGGCAATATTACCCGGGGTGTCCACTAAGCCCCCGAAGTGGATTGGCCCGGAAGTGTTTCTGGGCGCTGCGCTTCTGGCAAAAGACAAAGGCGCGGCAGACGCTGCTTGGGCAAAGGGCGTTGCCGTCAGGGCAGACCCGCCGAACGGATTGGCTGGGGTTGCGAGCGGGCTGTTGAGCGCCGTATTGACCGTGGCGGGCTGGGTAAAGCCAGTGGCGGGGTTGGTGCCAACGGAGGGCATGCCGTAAGCGGTAGAATTTTGATTGGCGAACGGCTTGAAGGGAGCCGCGGTTGGTTTGCTTTGGGCCTGGGCCTGTTTCTCCAGCTTTTTCCGGGTGAGCCACTGGTTGAAAGAGGGGATTCCTACGGCAATGCCCGCCACCGGGATGAGGGTGGCAAAGCCAAACTTCAGCAAATTAGAACGGTTGTAGAGGGCTTTTTTGCCTTGGTTCTCAATGACCTCCAGCAAATTATCGTACACCCGTTGTCCGGAGTGCTGGTGAACGGACTCGGCAAACTTGCCGATCCGGCCGCTGAGGTGGCCTTCGGGATTAACCAGACTTTGGGCCGAAGGCGGATTGAAGTAGGTTTTTAGCCAGGATTGATTGGCCGGGGGCGCTTCGGTCTTTTTCAGCAAAGCGATGTCCATATCCGGCAGCTTGATGGCCTTGAACACGTCTTTGGCCAGATAGTCGTAACACTTTTTCATCCAGTTGATGCCAAAGCCCCAGATGACCGTGGTGGCCACTTCCTCAATCAGCCGCTCCCGGCCTCCGTGCGGGTCCCGTTTGTACTCCATATAAGTCCGGCCGCTGCTTTCCACGCTATCCCGCAAGGCCAGGGACACCATGGAGGTGCTGTCGTCCATTTTGGTCAGGAAACCGTTGATCCGCTTGTCGAAGAGGTTGATCATGCGGCCACCTGCGCATTCAGCCATTCCGGGGCGTGGTTTCCAAAAACAACTGGTGCCAAGCAACGCTCAGCACCAGTGTTTAATTGATCAATTGTGAAAATCTTGAAGCTGATACCCCCTTGTTGGGAGATCGCGCCGGAGACAGAACCGGATTTCAGGGCGGCCGTATAGGCCACGTCGTGCCGGTAGTTCCCCAGGGCATGCTTTTGGCTCGATTTTAAGGCGGCTGTGTATGCCACGTCGTGCCGGTAGCTGCCCAAAGGCAGAACCTGGCATGACTTTAAAGCCCCCGTGTAAGCCACATCGTGCCGATAGGTTCCCAGCGGTAATGCCCGGGGCTCCTGCGGAATCGGTTGTGGGTACAGGGTGGGTGTCATTGGATGACGGGTGTCCTTGATGGCTTGTTGGTTATAAAGTCAAAAAACGCTGATTTTGTGCGTTGGTTTGCGAATGTTTTTTCGGGTGGATACAAAAAATCCCCGTTACGGGCTTTGGAAGGAGGGTGACGGGGGTTCATTCTGATGGCTGGTTATTGTGTGTTGCCAACTCAGCTTGAAATCTCGCCAACCACAGATGATCGGCGCTGGCGTCGGGTGTGATTAAAAGCGTTGAGCTGGATAAAGAACATGCTGTAAATCCTGGCAACTCTTTTGACAAAACTTTTTGAACTGAATGGACTGGCTCAGTAAACCTCGAGCTTGAATTGATGTCGTATTAGTAGACAAAAAGCATCCCCTTTTGTCAATTGCCAAATCTTGGCATAATAGGGTGTGCGCAATCAGGCGGCGCGCTGCGTGTTTCTGTGCAAGATGATTCATAGTCTTGTGACCCGCTTGATGATGAAAGGCCCTATGTTTATTCTTGAAGACATCGAGACGGTTTTACAGCGAGATCCGGCGGCTCGTACCCGTCTGGAAGTGTTGCTTTGCTATCCGGGCCTGCATGCCATCTGG
>DAIDMR010000138.1 GCA_027448865.1 Vampirovibrio sp. | reverse complement strand
ACGGCTCTGGCTTCTTATCTTCTTTGGGTTTATCCGAAGCGGAAGGCGATGGCGAAGCGGAAGGCGAAGGAGACGACCCTTCAGGCTTTGTCTCCTGTTTGGGCTTTTCATCTTTGGATTTTTCATCGGATTTTTTGGGGGATGCTGGCTTTGGCGGCTTGGCAGCAGACTGCCCGGAAGAAATGGAGACCATAGACACCTCGCGCTATCAGGTGGAAAAAACCAGAGAACGGTTTTTACAACTATTTATATAAAAACAACATAAACCGAAGGATTGCTTGAGAGATCCAGAACACTCTCATACGGGGCTCTCCGTGAACGCTTTCATTCTTGCCTGTTAAATCAGGAGTGATCCCGAGTCGATTCCCATTGCTGGGCACTAAGCTGAATATCGATGGCCCGTCCCCTCACGTTGATTGCAGCAATCACGTTTAACGTTGCAAAGGTCTCTGCCTGATACGGCCATTATCCAGCGACAAGACAACCAGCTTTCGCACTTCTTCCACAAGCAGAATCATGGCCGTCACACCGATTGCGAGCAACCAATCCTCACCTCCCAGTGCAACAGTATTGAAAACCTGCTGCAATAAAGGCCATTGAACCGCAAGCACCTGCAAAAAGATGACCCCTGCCAGTGACCACCAGAGCATCTTGTTGTGGAAAAATTTCCTGTTAAAGGCTGAACCTTTCTCCACCCGTGCGTTAAAGACATTAAAAAACTGAAACAGGACAAATGTGGTAAATGCGAGGGTGGCAGCCTGTTGAGCGGAATTTCCCTGCGAATATTTGTAGTACAGAATGCCAAGCGTGCCAGCCGTCATCACCAACCCAAACCACAACACATGCAAAACCCTGCCCACCGGAAGAATCTGTGCGCCCGGGTTACGAGGAGGCTCTTCCATTATGCCGGGACGAGCCGTATCCAGTGCCAAAGCCACCGCCGGGGGGCCATCCATGATCATGGCCACCCACAAGATTTGAACCGGGTTAAAGGGTTCGGGTAGGCCCAGCAACGGGGCGAAAAACACAGTCAGAACCGCTCCGATTGTGGTCGAGAGTTGAAACCGGATAAATTTCAGGATGTTGTCATACAGCGTGCGGCCTTCTTTAATGGCTTTGACAATGGTGGCAAAGTTATCATCCGTAAGTACCATCGCAGCGGCCTCTTTGGTGACTTCTGTACCCGTGATACCCATGGCAATCCCAATATCGGCGCATTTCAGCGCAGGGGCATCATTAACCCCATCTCCCGTCATGGCCACCACATGGCCCTTCGCTTTTAACGCCCGCACCAGTCTAACCTTGTGTTCCGGCACCACACGCGCAAACACATCCGATTCCTCGACCCGTTCAGCCAGGCTGCCCGGATCCATCCTGTCCAGTTCCTGCCCGGTTAAAACATGCCCCTTTAATCCAAGCTCCCGGGCAATGGCAACCGCAGTGTCCGGATGGTCTCCCGTTATCATTTTGACCTGAACCCCTGCCTGCCTGCACAATTCAATGGCCATCCCCGCTTCAGGCCGGGGCGGATCCTGAAGTCCCACGATACCGGCAACGATCAGTTCGCCAACCAGAGGCTTGAGATCTTGCCCGGGCTGAAAGGAATTGCGGTCTATCTCCCGGTAACCCAGCAAAAGCAGGCGGAGCCCTTGGGTTGCCATGTCCCGGGCTTCATGACGCAGGATTCTTCTGCGTATCTCCGTCAGGGGAACAACGCCCTGCTCGATCTGGAGGGAATGGCAACGGTCCAAAAGGATATCCGGTGCGCCTTTAACATACAGTTTTACCCCCGATTTATCGAAATGAGCAGTCGCCATAAATTTATGGGCTGAATCAAAGGGGATTTCAGCCAGTCGAGGCATCTCCCTCTCCAGTGTCTGCTTGTCAAAACCGGCTTTGTCAGCCAAAAGCAGCAAAGCACCTTCCATGGGATCGCCAACCACCTGTCCATTGCGAATGACCGCGTCATTACAAAGCGACGCAATCCGAGCCAGCTCGCCTTCAGGAAGCGCTATATCCTTCGCCTCAGGAATGTGGATTCTTTTCTCCTGACAATAGATTTCTCTCACGGTCATTCTGTTCAAGGTCAGGGTTCCGGTTTTATCCGAACATATAATGGTGGTGGCACCCAGGGTTTCCACACTAACCAATCGCTTCAGGATGGCTTTGTTCCGGGCCATCCGTTGCATGCCAAGCGCCAGGGTCACCGTGACCACTGCGGGCAAGCCTTCGGGCATCGCCGCCACGGCCAGCGCAATGGCATCCAGTATGATGCTGGAGAGGGGCTCCCCCCGGACAAGATCCACCAGAAACAAAATAGACACCAGAATTCCGGCAATTACAGCCAACTGTTTTCCCAGCCGATCCAACTGGATTTGAAGCGGAGTCTTGCGTTCCTCGCTTTCAGCCAACTCCGCCGAGATTTTGCCCATCTCGGTGCCCATGCCGGTTTCGGTCACCAGCAGTTCCGCTCGCCCGCGGGTGACCATGGTGTTCATATAAAGCATGTTGGCCCGTTCAGCCAGGGGAAGGTTTCTCTCTGAAAGGGTCACCACCTGTTTTACAACCGGCTCGGACTCCCCGGTCAGGGCTGATTCGTTCACTTCCAGAGTAATGGCGACCAGCAGCCGACCATCGGCGGGAACCCGATCTCCAGCCTCTAAAAGCACAATATCTCCGGGAACCAGTTGTTCAGCTGGAATTTCCTGTTTTCTCCCATCCCGGCGAACGCACGATGTCTGTGGAAGCATCTTCTTGAGGGCACTCAAGCTCTGCTCAGCACGATATTCCTGATAAAAGCCAAACAGGGCGTTCAGTACAACCACGGTTAGAATGACGACAGTGTCCTTCAACTCACCTACGAGCCCAGCCAACAGGGCCGCAAAAACAAGCATCACAATCAGCATGTTCCTGAACTGGCTGATGAAGAGCATCCATGCAGAACGTGGAGGCTTGTCCAGAAGGTGGTTCATACCAAACCGGGTCTGTCGTCCCCCCACTTCGGAAATACGAAGTCCCAGTTCCAGGCTGACCTCAAGGCGCTCCTGAACTTGTCGGGAATTCAGACAATGCCAGGGTTCTTTCGTGGCAGACATCGATTTCACGGCAATGTTTTCCTTCCACGATGGACGTACTTATAATTTTGACAGGAAATCGTGGAACGGCCAATAGCATCAGGCTCTCTGCCCTGGGGAAAAAGAAAAACACAAGGCTCTCAAAGCCAAACATCGGTTAATCAGCAGATTAATCGGTGTTTGAACTGACAAACCGACTCAAGCGCAGAAAGTAAGCAGAATGCATCGTAATGGCCAGTCACGCAAGTCACATTCCAGTGTCAACCCGGCACCGAACCTGCCCAATAAATTGCATACCAGCCAGTGGAAACCTTCCTTGGGCAGTGTATCAGGCCCGTTCGACGGCTGGGAAATTTTTTGCGCCTCTTTTTTGCGCCTCTTAGCGTGCAAAGATTGTGAATAAATATTACAAATAATCAATATTTATATTCAATATTTTTTATATACAAATATAAGGGACATCCATCAGACATAGGCACAGAAAAAAATAGGACATCGCATATGAGTACGATTGGAATTACAAGTCCACAGATTGCCTTATTGAAGGCCCAAATGCAAAGCAGCTTACCCCTCCAAAAAACAGCCAGTCCGGAACCGGCTGCCGCATTGGCTAGCCTGGCCACCACGCTGGCCAGCGCAACCCGAACGGACAAAGCGTATTTGCCCACTCTCTATACCCCCATTGCCGCCAACGAATGGGCTTTTGTGTGGGGCGATCCCCATTTCCGGGAAGCTGATGGTGGCAGATTCGATGTTCAGAATGAAGGAAAATTCAACATCCTGAAAGACAAGAACATTTCTTTCACGGCGGACTTCCAGAAGGTGCCTGCCAAGGTCGGGGAAATAATTAATCCACAAAATGACAAGCGCCCTACGGTCACCAAAAGCGCCGATCTGGTAATCGATGGCAAGAAAATTCATATCGACGCCACCGGTAAAACCACTGTGAATGGCCAGGAACTGAAAAATTTTGATCCCGTGACCCTGGGCCCCAACAGTTCCATCGCCAAAACCATTGATGGCAGCACCCTGATTCAGACCGGAGAGTACACCATCCTGTTTGAATCCGCGGGAAAGGGGCAACGTCTGGATTTCGCGGTCAAATCTGGCAGCGATGGCGTCGCCGCCGACGGTGTCAATCCATCTGGCTTACTGGGTGAAACTTTCGACGCGGACAACATCCGGTTAACAAAACCCAAAAAGAATATTGACGCTTACCGGATCAATCCCAACCCCGCCCCAGCGCCTGACATTAAAAGCGAACTGGAAAAACTACTGCAACAAATAATAGCCATGATTCAGCAACTGCTTCTGGGCTTTAAAGCGTAACAGCAATTCAAAACCGATACCATACGAGGGTGTCTACAGGTCATGCTGTAGCACCCTCTCTGGCGTTCGAAAATTAGCCAGACCAGGCGTGGTCAAATCCTGCTCAGGATTTAAAATATCCCTAACGGAGACGGGGATTCTTATGAATACGGGCATCACAGATCTGGCCCCCTTAAAATTGATCAGCCGGGCGCTTCATCCGCTGGATGGCGGCATCAATGACTACGACGCACTGATGGAGGACATCGGCGAGGCCAGCTATGTATTAATTGGCGAGGCTTCTCATGGCACCCATGAGTTTTACCGGGAGAGAGCCCACCTGACCCGACGCTTGCTTGCGGAAAAAGGATTTCACGCCGTCGCGGTAGAGGCGGACTGGCCCGATGCCTACCGGGCCAATGAGTATGTGAAGGGGCAGGGAACCAGCCGTTCTGCCGTGGAGGCTTTGGCGGGTTTTGAGCGATTTCCAGCCTGGATGTGGCGAAACACCGATGTGGTTTCGTTTCTGGAATGGCTCAGAACGTACAATGACAGCCTAGCCCCCGAGCGCCCGAAAATCGGCTTCTATGGACTGGATTTGTACAGCCTCTCGACCTCCATCCAGACCGTATTGAAACTGCTGGATGAAACCGATCCCCCTGCGGGCCAGATTGCTCGCGCCCGTTACGCCTGTTTTGATCCGTACCTGGGAAACATTCAGAAATACGCCTATACTGCCAGTCTTGGCATCAAAGCGAATTGCCGGGAGCCGGTTGTTCAGCAACTGATGGACTTGCAACAAGCCCGGTTGAAGCCGCCTGAAAACGACCGCAGCGAACAAAGGGAACTATGGTTCAACATTGAGCAAAATGCGCGGCTGATTCGAAACGCCGAACGGTATTACCGCACCATGTTCGCCGGTGCTATCCAATCCTGGAACCTGCGTGACGCCCATATGACCGAAATCTTTCAGGCCTTACTGGCGCACTTGCGGGAGCAAAACGGTCAACCGCCCAAAGTGGTGATTTGGGCCCACAATTCCCATATTGGAGATGCCCGGGCCACCGAAATGGGTTGGCAAGGAGAATGGAACATGGGTCAACTGCTGCGACAACGATACGGCGCCCAGTGCTACGCCATCGGATTCACCACGTATACCGGCACCGTCACCGCGGCTGAAAGCTGGGACGGCCTTCCCCTGCAACGGCAGGTCAGGCCCGCTCTGGCAAAAAGCTACGAGCAACTTTTTCATCAGCTTGATGTTCCCGACTTCTGGCTGGGGTTCAACCGAGATCCCGACTTGGGACTAACACTACAAGGCCCCCGACTGGAGCGGGCCATCGGGGTGATTTATCAACCCGGAACCGAACGTCAAAGTCATTATTTCCAGACCCGTTTAAGCCAGCAGTTTGACGCCCTTATTCACCTGGACAGCACCCGGGCCGTCGAGCCACTGGACCGCAATATCCACTGGGAGCAGGGTGAAATTCCGGAGACTTTTCCATCGGCTTATTAACAAGTCGATCCGAAACGGCTTACAAACAACAACCAGGAGCACATCACCATGAACACGGTTCTGATTCATCGGGCGATTTACTGGTTCATTATTCTGGGGATTCTGTTGTTTGTGTTCCTGTTGCTACAACCCAAAACCAGTGGGCAACTGCAGCACTGGCTGTCTCCACAAAATTACCGTATTCCGGTAGCCGAAACCACACAAGGCGCCCCGCGTTGAATACGCACTTGATAGCCCAAACCCGGGCGTGGGAGAATGAGATGCATTCTCGAACCACAACGTACTGAAGCGTTTAGCGGCCTCAGACATTAAGGAAAAATAACCATGGCCCTGCCCAATGTTGCCTATTTTTCAATGGAGGTCGCCATTGATCAGTCTATCCCCACGTACGCGGGCGGCTTGGGTTTTTTAGCCGGAAGTCATTTGCGATCCGCCTGGGAAATGGAAATGCCCCTGGTCGGAATTTCCATCTTCTGGTCGCAAGGCTATGGTCAGCAGAAACTCACATCGGCAACCACGGCGGAGATTGAATTCAAAAGCTGGAACGGGGCCGGGCTGGAAGAAACCGGCCTGAGCACGGTTATCCAGATATTTGATCAGCCTGTGCTTGTGAAAGCGTTCTATTTGCCTCCGCAACGGTTTGGCACGGCTCCCATCTATTTCTTATCAACCAACACCCCGGAAAATCCGCCTGCCGTTCGCCGATTTACCGAAAGGCTGTATGACAGCGACGAGCGGACACGCATCGGGCAGGAAATGGTGCTGGGGATTGGAGGCTACCAGATTTTGCAAAAAATCGGGCCACTGCCCGATGTGTATCACCTGAACGAAGGACACTCGGTGCCACTGCTTTTCCAGCTGCTTGCGGCGGCAAGTGGAAATCTGGATGCGGTCAGGGAGCAGTCTGTTTTTACCACCCATACCCCGATTGCGGCGGGCAATGAAACGCACGATGTGAACCAGCTGGCCAAGGCCGGTTACTTTGGTCAAACGAGTGAAGCCACAGCCACCGCTTTGGGGGGCAGTCCCTTTTCGCTGACCGCCGCGGCCCTGCGAATGTGCCGCATCGCCAACGGGGTATCTCTCATCCACGGAAAAATCGCCAATGAACTCTGGGATACTCTGGAAAACCGTTGCCCCATTATCGCCATCACCAACTCGGTCAATCTCCATT
>DAIDMR010000137.1 GCA_027448865.1 Vampirovibrio sp. | reverse complement strand
GGGTCGTTAATCAGGGCGGAACGACGGGTCAGGTCAATCTTGGCGTAAGTGCCTTCCGTCCGCTGGCCGTCTTTAACGATAACCACGTTACCTTCGGCGATGGCCAACTCCTGATTCTGGTCGTAGATCAGCTTGTCGGCGTACAACTCGGAGTTTTGATCCGAAATGACCATGTGTACCGAGCCAGTGGCCACATACACATCATGATCCCGATCGTAATTGAGATTGTTGCTATTGATATCCACCATGACCGCACGGGCCTTAATGGGCTCTCCGGAAGCACCCACGCTCCCAGCGTCATTATCCGCCTTGTCTGCTGGCGCGTCCGACTCCAAAATGGCAGGTAGCGCGGTCACATCCGAGGGTTTTGTGTTAGCGTCCGCCACAGGCGCCTGCTGCGTTGCGGAGGAAGCGGCATCGGCTGCTTTCTGCTTCTTTTTGGTGCCTTCGGGCTTATTAACTTCTGTATCAGTCTCTTTTACCGGCTGAAAGCGGGAGTTGGCACTCATCATCAACACACTGGCCGCCGGATCGTTAACCATCTGGGCCTCAACGGGCGTCATCCCCAAGTCAGCAGCACAGGCCAGGAGCCCCAACCCAATCAGGACGGATTTGGCCAGGCACGCCGCGCCAGCTTTGGAGCAAGTCCTTTGGGTTGTGAGTAAAATCCGCAAACCGTCTACCGGTTGAGTCATAAATGAAATTCCTTCTGTGGAGGGGTCTAGCCTGCCCAATGGACAAAAAGCAAAACGTTAAGGGCTACTGTTCGGTACTTGGGCACCATCACCTGAGCAACCCGACTGGTCGAACCCATAATGAAGTGCTGAATACAAAATTGTTCTCACGACTTTCCAGCGCTTTAATATTTTCTGAACCTTTAATATTTTCTTAACATAGCCCCAACATTTTACCAGAGTTTGAGGTAATTGGATAAAGTGCCGTACCGAATCCAAATTGCCTCAAACGAAACTACAAATAACCCATCGGGTTGACCGGCGCCCCATTCACCCGGACTTCAAAATGCAAGTGAGGCCCGGTGGAATAACCGGTAGAACCTTCTGCCCCAATGACCTGCCCCTTGGACACAGACTGGCCGGGCGAAACCGAAATGGCGGACAGGTGACCGTACAAGGTCACCAGGTTCTGGCCGTTGCGGTTGCCATGGTTGATCATGATGGCCTTGCCATAGCCGCCTTTCCAACCGGCAAAAATAACCTCACCCCCATCGGCGGCATGAATGGCTCCTCCGTTGGGCCCGGCAATATCCAGCCCGGTGTGGGTGATGACCCGGCGATGAATGGGGTGGAATCGGGAGCCAAAACCGGAACTAACCCGCCCGCTGATGGGCCACATAAAGCTGCCCGTACTGTTGCGCACCACGGTAAAGGTTTTTCGGCGCGCCGACATTAAAGAGCGAATTTGCGCGGTAATACTGTTGGATTCCGCCAATAGTTCCTGTTCAGCCCGCTGGTAGAAGGCGGCATCGTTGCGGTAACGCTCTCGCAAGTTTCGATCAATCTCGATTGAGCGCTGGATTTCCACGTTTTTAACCCGAATGGTGGCGATGGCCTGACCAATAACCGTTTTTTGCTGGGCAAACTCCGCCTTCAAAGCGTTCAGTTCCGAAATTTTTACCCGGAAGTCCTCCAGCAGCTTTTTATCCTGGGCCATGATTTTTTTCTTGTAGTAAATGCGATCCAACAAGGTGGAAAGATCGTTGGCCTCCAGAATCATCTGGATCATACTCAGACGTTCTCCCATATACAGGTTTCGGAGTCGACGTCCTGCGTTTTGCCCCAGCCGGACCGCTTCACCCATCACCGCATCCAGACGGCCATTCAAAAAAACCAGCTTCTCTCGAGTCTCGCTCAAACGCTGCTGATGAAACTCCAGTGAACGACGCTCCAGTTCCAGACGGCGCTGATTCACGGCCAGGTTTTGGGTCAGCATCTGGGCCGCACGCATTTTCTCCAGCTTCTTTTTACGCATCAAGGCAGCTTGCGATTTCAAAGAGCTGGTTTGTCCCTGTAATTCACGAATTTTCTGTCGATTGTCCGCAAAAACGCCAGTGGAAAGGTGAGAAAGCACCAAGCCACCCAGTAACATGATTGAAAACAGGGCTTTAAAACGGGATAAGCAATGCTGAAAGCGCATAGTCACTATCAAAATAAGAATACGTAGCTGGTCACCAGCAAGGATACCAACATCAGCAATGCGATCCAACGGGCACTTTTTTGAAAAAATTCCTGCATTTTACCTCGGGCAAGTAGAAATCAAACTTTGGGGAGCCAATTTGGGACAGATATACGCCATACCCTTTTAACGGCCCTTACCATTATATATGATAGGTTTCCTACACTTTTCACAAGCGATCAACCCTGGTACTGTCACCTTTATATATTACAAAATGTTAAACCATTTGGACGGGATTCCCAAAAATCCTAAAGGTTTATGGCAATACGCCGATAGAAATCACTACAGATTCGCTACGGTGGAGGCTAATACGCTGATGACCCCACAACCCCGCAAACCGCAAAAAAATACCGCTTTTTCAGTGCATTTTGTGATCAAGGGCGCTGAAAAACGTCGCACCATGGCCTACGCCAAGGCCAAGATCCTTCAAAACGAACTGGGGGTAACCCCACACCTGGTCAGCGTCAAGTAAGCCTCCTGACCGTTAAACCGTTTACAGCCCCTTCGATCTTTCGGATCGAAGGGGTTTAAGCTATGTCGGGGCCTCCCATTCCCCCTTCAAGTTAAAGACCAAAACCAAAAACAAAGTAGAAATGATCCACTTTTCTGCTATGGTAATGGCATGATGAAAACAGACTGCCTTTCCTCCCCCTCTGCCATCCATTCACAGGTTCTATCCGCTGAAGCCCAGCTTCAGGCCACCATTTGGCCCCAGCAAGAGGCCGTTTACCTTGAAACCTTCCAGCGGGTTTTAACCGGCTTTGTCCGGAACAAGGTGGGCGAAGAGCATTTTTTATCAGTGAGCGGCTACGGCCACGATGACCTGGGCCGGGAAGTCACGGATGCGGTGTTTGCCCACGCCCTGCAAGCGGAAGCCGCCTTGGTACGGGTGCAAATCGTGTCCGGCACCCATGCCCTGTCCGTGGGACTCAACGGCTGCCTGCAACCGGGCGACACCATGGTGTCCATCACTGGGCGCCCCTATGATACGCTGGAAGAGGTGATTGGATTGCGTGGCCATAGCAGGCACTCTCTATCGGCCAAGCAAGTTCAATACCGGGAATTTTCCATTTTCAACCCGCCCCCCCCAACCAAAACCGGAGCGGAAACCGCTGTGGGTTATAGCGTGCGAACCACGTTTACCGAAGCGGAAGCGGAACAAATCAAAGCGGCCAAGCTGGTGTTCATCCAGCGCTCCCGTGGTTACAGTTTGCGCCCCTCCCTTACCATTTCGCAGCTATCAGCGCTGATTCAAGCCGTCAAAGCCATCCATCCTCAAGTCATTGTGATGGTGGACAACTGTTACGGGGAATTCACCCAGACTCAGGAACCCACTGCGGTGGGCGCTGACCTGATTGCGGGTTCCCTGATTAAAAACGCGGGCGGTGGCATTGTGCCCGCCGGTGGGTATGTGGCTGGACGCGCTGATCTGGTGGAGGCCTGTGCTGATTTCCTGACCTGCCCCGGTGTGGGTGCCGACGGCGGCTATACCTTTAACCTGACCCGACTGTTGTTGCAAGGCTTGTACCTGGCCCCTGGCGTGGTGAAAGAAGCCCTGAAAGGTATGAGCCTAGCCGCCAAACTGTTTGAGCAGGCAGGCTATGACACGGCCCCCCATTGGCAGGACAGCCGCAGCGATATCATCCAGATTTTGACCCTGCGGGAAGCGGATAAGCTGGTGAAGTTCTGCCAGGTGTTGCAAAGCCTGAGCCCTATTAACAGCCATATCCTACCCATTCCGGCCAATCCGCCCGGCTACGCCGATGAAGTGGTGATGGCCGGGGGCACCTTTATTGATGGTTCCACCATTGAGCTTTCCGCTGATGGCCCCCTGCGCCCACCCTATGCCGTCTACCTGCAGGGCGGCCTCACTTACGCCCACACCCGTCTGGCCCTCCAGTCTATTCTGGAGCGACTGGCCTAGCATTTTAGTGCGGACTGACCCGTACCCGCACGTTTCCAAATTGCTTCTAGCAAAAAACAGGCCCACAAACTACGACGAGCGGGGCTCTCCAGTGCTGGTTTTAACGGACCAACCCCATAGAACGACCACGGGTTGAGAATCAAAAGACTAACTACCCTGCCCCGTTTACCAAGGCCTCTACCGGTGTCTTTATCGGGGTTTCACCCGACCCCGGATTTCCTCGATTTGCTGCTTTAGCACCGGGTGGCTTTCCAGCTCTTCCTTGATTTTTTCGTAGGCGTACAAAATGGTGGTGTGCTTGCGACCACCAATCAACTCCCCGATTTTAGGAAAACTGGCCTCGGTCATCTCCCGGATGACGTAAATGGCCACCTGCCGGGCATGAGACAAATCCTTGGCCCGGGAAGGACTTTTTAAATCGGAGGAGCGCATGTGGTAATAGCCGGCCACCGTCTCCAGAATGTCTTCCAGAGACACCCGCCGGTTATCCACCGGGGTGCCCAGCACGGTTTGAGCCACCACCAGGTCAATGCTGGTGCGGGTAAGCATGCCATAAGCAGCCACTTTGTTCAATGCGCCTTCTAATTCCCGAATGTTATTGGGATAACTTTCGGCAATAAAATTCAGCACATCCATGCCCACCTGAAAATGCTCCCGTTCGGCCTTTTTCTGCAAAATGGCCACCCGGGTTTCCAGGTCAGGAACCTGCACATCGGCAATCAGCCCCCATTCAAAGCGGCTCCGCAGGCGATCTTCCAGACGAGACAGATTTTTGGGAGACCGATCACTGGACAGGATAATTTGCTTGCCCGATTCGTGCAGGGCGTTAAAGGTGTGGAACACCTCTTCCTGGGTACGGGTCTTCCCTTCCAGAAACTGCACATCGTCAATAATCAGGATGTCATTGCGACGATAGCGGTCCTGAAAACCCTTCATATCCTTCTGACCCAGGGCGTTGATCATATCGTTGGTAAATTGCTCGGCGGTGACATAGCGCACCTTCAGATCAGTATGGTGCTGCAAGGCAAAGTGCCCAATGGCCTGCATCAGGTGGGTTTTCCCCAAACCCACCCCGCCATAGATAAAGAAGGGATTGTAACTTTGAGCCGGGGTTTCCGCTACAGCGAGTGCCGCCGCATGACAAAAGCGGTTATGCTGGCCCACCACAAAGGATTCAAAGGTATAACGCGGGTTTAAATTACTGCGGGTCACCCGGGGCGTCCAGGGGCGATTGGGTAACTCCCGGGCGGCAAACGCCTCCTCGTTGAGGGGCTCCTCTTCTTTGGGTTCGGCCACCACCACCGCTACCTCCATAGGCGTGCCAATCACCTCGCTGAAGGCAACTTTCAAGTCATTGCGGTACCGCTTCAGGATCAATTCCCGGTTAAACTCGCTTTCCGCCTTTAAAGTCACGGACTTGTCGGTCAGTTTTTCAATCTCAAGGGGAGAAATCCAGGTCTCAAAGCTAGGCTGGCTCATTTTGCCCTTGAGATCGGATTGTACTTTTTGCCACAGCACCGCCAGATCAAGGTCTGCGTGCAAGGCACTTTCATTGGAGCCAGAGGTCAGAACCGATGGAGCCATAATCGCGGAACCCTAACCCTTCTTTCTAAAGTAAACCAGAGAACAAACCATTGACCTGGAGTGACTTCGGGCCGGTACCCCTGCCAAAGTCAATCTCAAGCAGCAAAAAAGGCGAAAACTGACACCGAAATTGGCGCAAGCCTCTTACTTTCCGGTTATTTCGTGGTCATCTCGACTCTCTCACGAGAAAACCCTGACTTGAGATCGTTAGTCTAGCACAGTCATCAGCCGTATTGGCCCTGCGTATCAAAGCGTTTACATAAAGATTTTTTGCGCTATGATCAGATCCCGTTTGCAGGTTTGAACCCGTGTCGTGCTTTTGCCGTCGCGCTGGGAAAGACCCAAACCAACACCCTGCAAAAGTGTACCCGCGGCTCTTTCTTGTTGTGGAAATTGACCGTGCAATCTGTGATTTTTCATGGATAATACATCTCACTCAAGTATGAAAGCGCTCTAATTTTTAAGGAGATCTCCTCATGAAACGCACCCTGGAAGGAACCAAACGTAAAAGATTGCGGGTTAGCGGCTTCCGTGCCCGTATGGCCACCCCCGGTGGGCAAAAAACCCTGAACCGTCGCCGTGCCAAAGGCCGCCACAAAATCGCCATCTAGATTTTGCGTTAAGCGAAGCCGGTCTTTGTGTTGCCAAAATCAAACCGCCTGAAAGCCAAGGGTGAGTTTAAGCGAACTTTGTCAGGCAAGCGTTTGTTTGGCTGTCCTTTTTTTGTACTCTACGGACTAGAGCGTAACCCGATAAGTCCAGTGCCACATGCGGCTCAAAGCGTTGTTCATCCCACACGCGTCGGCTTTATTGTGAGCAAAAAAATTCACAAGCGGGCCACCAAGCGCAATCGCATTCGAAGACGCCTTCGGGAGCTGGTTCGTCATGCCCTGAAACAGGGCACCTTGCCGAACGTGTCCCAGTACCGGACTCTCGTTTTTATTGCCCGACCAGACGCTCTGGGGGCCAAGTTTACTGATCTGCAATTCAAAATGGAACGTTGCCTGCAAGGAATACGTCCTTCTGGCAAACGCGTTCTTCCCATGAGCGCATCGCCCCCCATTGAGGGTAACCCATAGAAAACAATGCTGAAATCCTGTGTTCTTGGTTTAATAAAGGGCTATAGAATGACAGCCCGTTTTCGGCGTTGGATTTTACCCCCTGTCTGCCGATTCCACCCGACTTGTTCCTTATACGCGCAGGAAGCTATTGAGACATACGGCGTCAAGTCAGGACTGTGGCTGGGCCTAAAACGTTTACTCAAATGTCATCCATTGCATCCGGGCGGTTTGGACCCAGTGCCAACCCCTAATATGCCAAACTAGTTAATCAGGAGACTCCCCTGTGAACATTATCACCCAGGCCATGTTTTACCTCTTGCATCAACTTCATGAGTGGGTCGGCAACTACGGCTTGGCCATTGTGCTGCTGACCGTGGCCATCCGTGTGGCCCTGTGGCCTCTGAACTCAGCCCAGACCCGCTCTATGCGCAAAATGCAAGAGCTGCAACCCAAGCTGAAGGCGCTACAAGAGAAATACAAAAACGAGCCTCAAAAAATGCAGGAAGCCATGATGAAGTTCTACAGCGAGAACTCCTTCAACCCGCTGGCCGGATGCTTGCCCATGCTGGTGCAGTTGCCGATTTTCATCGGCCTGTATGGAGCCCTCAGCAGTCCTCACTTCCTGGTGGATACCGTTCATGAAAAGTTCCTGTTTCTGAAAAACCTGTCTCACACCCTGCAAAGTCATGCCGGTCAATCGCTGGATGGCACCTTTAACGTGGAAAAAAACGACGCCTTTTCTAGCGATAAGACAGTCACCCTGCACATGATGAGCGGCAAAACCCAGGAGCAGGAAGTAACCGATCAGCACAAGCTGATTACCATCTCCCCCGAGCCGCTGGTGCCCGGATCGCCCATCACCATGGTGTTGGACTTCAAACAAATGGGCCTCAGCGATGATTACAAAACCCTGGTCAAATCCGCCGATGTGCTGGTGGTCAATGAAAAAAGCCGGGAACTGGAAAAAGTGACCTTCACCAATGTCAACGGCGTATTGACCAAGGAAGTGCCCACCCTGCCCGGCGAAAGCAAAATGAATCTGGATGTGCTGGCCCTGATCATCATTTACGGCGTGCTCACCTTGCTCTATCAGCAAATCATGACGGCCAAACAGCCCAAAGCGGATAAAAATGACCCTGCCGCTGCGGCGATGCAATCTCCGGTCATGAAGTTCATGCCCCTGATGTTTGTGGTGATCATGTTCTTCTTCCCCATTCCCGCCGGGGCCCTGATTTATCTGGTGGTCACCACGGCCCTGATGCTCATTCAGACGATGTGGGTCAACTTCAGCGAGGATCGCAAGGCGGCTCAAAACCCCGACAAGCCCTCCAGCCAGGTGGTGGATATCAAGGCCAATCGGGTCTAATTCCTCAATCCCGGCAATTTTTTCCCAGCTATTTTTTCAAGAAGCGGGCGGCGTAAAAACCGTCCGTTTTTGTGTCAATCAGGCGCTGAGAATCTTGCGCCAGTTCAGCCGCAGGCGTTTCCGCCAAAAAGCGCTGAACCAGCTGTGAATTTTCTTGTGGCAAGATACTACAGGTGCTATACACCAGCCTGCCGCCCGGCTTTAAGGCTGCAAAGCCCTGCTTGAGCAAGGCCAGCTGGATCTCGTTCAAGGCCTCTAAATCCACCCGCTTCCACTGGAGCAACATTTCCGGATGACGGCGCAAGGTACCTGAACCGGAGCAGGGCGCATCCACCAGCACGGCATCAAACTGCGGCGTATCCAGCAAATCGAGATGGAGGCCATCGCCTTGTAGCACCGTCACACAGGTGACACCCAGCCTTTGCAGGTTTTCGGTCAACAACCGGATGCGAGCCTCCTTGGGCTCCACGGCCAAAATAGTACCCTGATTGTCCATTAATGCGGCCATGTGGGTGGTTTTGGAACCGGGCGCCGCGCACAAATCCAGCACCTGCTGGCCCGGCTGTGGATTCAGCAATCGGGAAACCCACATAGAGGCGGCATCCTGCACGTAAAACCAGCCCTCATCGTATCCCGGCAACTGACGGGGAGATCCTGAAAATTCCGGCAGTAACAAGCCTTCTGGCAAGTCCGGTAGCGGCTCAAAAGCAATTTGCCCCGCCTCCAGGGCATGCTGGTAAGCGGCCACCGAGATTTTCAGAGTGTTCACCCGAATACTTAAGG
>DAIDMR010000136.1 GCA_027448865.1 Vampirovibrio sp. | reverse complement strand
AAGATTACCGCTTACACCGCTGGCGCATTCTATGTGGTTTCCTTTGTATTGGGTCACTACTTCGGTTTTTAGGCAATTTTCAAGGTAAGGCTACCTTCACAACCCGTTTGTAACTGATTGAGTACAGCGAGTTAAAGATGGATGCTTGGCAACTTTGCCAAAAGCAATTTCACGGCCTGTCTGAGCTGCACGCAGTTTTACAAACGGGTTGTGAAGGCAGCCTTACCTTTTTAATTTGGGGAATGACCGCGCTGAGAAGCGTTGATTAGCTCTGTGCATAATTAACGAGGCTCTGCCATTCAGCAAAGCCCCGTTGAAATGATTATAGCCTGTGATATTGCTGATTCTCCCGATTACTGAGTCACGGCCTTCCCGGTGACATCCACCGACACGTAGACCGTTTCAGCCAGTTTCACAAACAATGCCTCCGGGCGCTTGATTTTGTGCTGAGCCAGAGTGACCGGGAATTTACCACGCACCCGCACCGTGCTGGGCTGCTTTTGTTTGCCCGGGGTATAGTCCACCGTCAACGGAATGGTCTTGCGCACGGTGACCCCGTGAACGGTCAAATCTCCAATGGCATCCAGCTTAATGCTTTGCGCCTTGGACAAATCCGGCTTCTGGCGGAATTGCACCCGCTGGGTGACAAACTTGGCCTGCGGATATTGCTTAGTCTCCAAAAAATTATCCCGCATATGCTCATTCCGCAACGGAATCCCTGTATCAATACTGGCCAAATCCACAGTAAAGGCAATGGCAAAGGGGTGCTTGGCATCCAGTTTAAAACTGTCATCCAGCTTGATGTCACCCTGAACCGCCTGCGTATTGCCCGTAATGACCTCCACCGGGGCATCCGAGTTAAAGGAGATCTGATCTTTACTATCGCCATGCACCTTAAAATGAAGCGGCTTGGCCAGACTGACCGAGGTACAGAGCCCGACCGTCATCAACGCGGACACCAGCCGAACACCGAAACGATTGAACATGGATTTGCGCTCCCTATAACTAACACTTAACACTGATTTTTTATACTGTTCTTGTACCGGGGGTACAAACTAGGCAGAGACAGGCGCAGAGCCCAACAAAATGTCTTTTTCCAAACAATCTTCCAACAAGCCTCGGGCCTGAGCTTTCAAAACGTCCATGGGCAGTTGAGACAAGGCCGGGATTTCCGAGTACAGGGCCGTTAAGCCCTCCTCGTAAGACACGCCGGTGGCACTCAAGCGCAGCAAGGTGGCGGTGAGCGTATTGACCACAAAAAAACGGGCGTCCAAAGTGCGCGAGTCCCGATAAATCAGGACATCCACTTCCCCCTGAAACAACCCCGGCGACTCCAGCACGGACTGTGGCGAGGCCTTCCAGGCGTCCAACAGAATCGGGATATTATAGCTGAAAGTCTGCAAACGCCGGATCGGATTCCAAACGGGCTGATACTGGTCAAATAAAGCGAGATCAGGCACCATCGGTTCTAAGCGAGCGGGCAAATCAGATTCAGGATCATTCAAAACAACCATTTCCAGCCATTCGTAACGGGCCAGATCGACTAGAAACGGAAACTCGGCCAACAAGGCCGGTTGGCTCTCCAAAAACTCCGAAAAGTCGCAGATGGCACCGATCAAACTGTAAGAGCGATTGGGAAAAGCTCGTCGGTAAGCGTCCACCCAGCTCCGCCAGTGGCTGTTATCCGCCTGATTGTGCGTTAACACCTGATGGGTGAAAGGGTAAATGCTTTCCAAGGTGCCGCACACCGTGTTCAACAACAATTCCTCATACAACGCCAATGCACTGGCATTTGGGTCTGCCACACTGCCAACCAGTGAGGCCTGTATTGGCTTCAACAGCAAGGTGCCCAACTGTTCTTGCCACTCACGCAGGGACATGCGCCAGCGCCTCCTGAAGCTGAACCGTCAACCCGGAAGCCTTAGACCGAGCTGAGGACTGCGTCTTAGACTGAATAACAGGCTGACCGGTTTGCTCCCACAACTGCCTAATTTTTTGCAACTCAGGCACCAGTTCCGCAAAATCGGGTAAATGGGTGTCCCGCTCCAGCATCACCCCGCAGGGGCGGCTGCGTTGCAAGACCCATTCCAGCAAATCCCACACCGGGCCGATGACTGGCGCGCCGTGGGTATCCACCAAGCCTTCCGGGAACTGATGATGCCCGGCCACATGAATCTGCACCACCCGCTCCAGCGGAATGTTTTCCAGAAAAGTCAGCGGATCAAAACCATGATTCACCGAATTAACATAAACGTTGTTCACATCCAGCAGCAGGCCACAACCCGCCCGGGTCACAATCTCGCTGATAAAATCGGCATCCGCCATATCATCGAAGGGCGTATTGAAATACTGAGAGATATTTTCAATCAGGAAGACTCGCTGAATGCGATCCTGAACCTGATGAATGCGGGACACCACCTGTCGCACGGTCTCCCGGGTTCGCGGCAACGGCATCAGGTCGTTAAAGTAAAGACCGTCCACACTGCTAAAGCAGAGATGATCGCTGAACCAGGCCTGTTTTGCCCATTCAAACAGCGCCGCTAAATCACGCAGATAGGCCTCCGAGACAGGATCCACGCTTCCCACGGAAAGGCTGACCCCGTGGCTCACCAGCGGAAAGTGCGCCTGAGCCCGCTGCAAAACGCGAATCGATTTGCCGCCCCGGCCCATGTAGTTTTCCGGGGTAAATTCCAGCCAGTCGAGCAAATCGGTGGCGACCAAGGTTGATTCCAGGAGGGGCCTGCGAAGCCCCAGGCCAACGCCCAGCACGGGGCATTGCTGAAAACCCGTCAAAGCCCCAATTGGCTCCGGCGTGTTGGGCACTGCGCTACCCTCTCCTGAATTCAACACTTGCATAAAAAGCGACTGCTAATTACTTGTCAGAACCGCAAGCACCGGCGGCGCATTTATGATCCGCGTCCTTGGTCTGGCTATTTTCGGTCTGACTTTTTTCACTGGCGCTTTGGGGAGCGGCCTCCTTAGCCTGCTTTTTATTAGCCCCGCACTTATGATCCGAGTTTTTGCTCTGCTTTTTGTGAGCGCCGCATTGATGCTTGCCATCTTTGTGATGCTCAGCGTCTTTATGCTTGTCGCCATCCTTGTGTTCGCAGGCTTTGTGATTCTCGCCCTTGGCCCCACAATGATGCTCCGCTTCGGCGATCAAAGTCCCCTTGCTGGAAACTTCGCTAAGCTGAAACAGGGATTCCGCCTGAGCGGCAGTGATAGAGGCGGCAACGCCCACCGTCAGGGCCACGGCGGGGACGATTTTCTTGTAATTCATCGAAACTCCTTCATTTTCAAATCGATTTTTTATGGAAAAACAATACCAACGCATAAAACGGGATCTCTTCCATATTACACAGG
Organism: Vampirovibrio sp.; assembly: GCA_027448865.1. Lineage (GTDB taxonomy): Bacteria > Cyanobacteriota > Vampirovibrionia > Vampirovibrionales > Vampirovibrionaceae > Vampirovibrio. Next base: position 1,664 of record DAIDMR010000136.1, on the reverse strand, counting down.
AATGCGTTCCGTGAATTATGTTCCTCACGAATCGCATGTTTGAAACAAATTGATCCAAAAAATGAAGAGAATACTAGACAACCGCCTGATGACAGCGTTCACAGATTTCCGGGTGGCCAGGCATTTTACCCACTGCCGCATCGGACTTCCAGCAACGCACACATTTGGCATTGGTGGCGGGCATGGCGTAAACGACCACCCCATTTGTGGCCACCCGGGTGTGCCAGTCAAAGGTCGTCACATCCGGCGAGGCTGTGACCACTGAAACAACGGAAACATTGAACAGGACTTCCTGCTCGCTGGCGGTCAACTGAGTGAGCAGGCCAGAAACCGCCGCGACTTCAGGGAGCAGCATCACCTGGGCCTCCAACGATTTCCCAATGCGCCCTTCGGAGCGAGGACCTTCCAAAGCCTGATTGACAGACTCTTTTATACTCAACAACTGCTCAAACTGCTGGGCCAACTCCGCATTCAGGTATTGCGCATTGGACTGCGGCCAGGGCAGCAAGGTGGCGCTGACCGGAACCACGCCATCCACCTTGGTTTTCTGAGCTTCCGGCAAGCTCAGCCAAATGTCCTCGGCCAAGTGAGGCGTCACCGGCACCAGCACCGGCAGAATGGTTTGCAACAGCGCATACAGCACCGTTTGCACGGCCCGACGACGGAGGGCATTGGCGGCGTCGCAGTACAAAATATCCTTGGTCACATCGAAGTACAACGCCGATAAATCGGCCATGCACAGGTACTGAATCTCGTGGCAGTAGCGGTTGAACTCCCACTGCTCAAAGGCGTCCGTAATGTTGCCCAAAATATGCTGCAAGCGGTGCAGGGTATACCGATCCAACATGGACAACTGCGCATAAGGCACGCTGTGCTGGGCCGGATCAAAGTCGTACAGATTCCCCAGAATAAAGCGCACCGTGTTGCGCACTTTTTTGTACACTTCCGCCATTTGGTGCAAGGTGTTTTTCCCAATGCGCACGTCATTGGTGTAGTCCACACTGGCCACCCACAGGCGCAGCACGTCAGCGCCGTACTCTTTAATCACCGAATTGGGGTCTACCACATTGCCCAGCGATTTACTCATCTTGCGCCCGGCCTCATCCAGCACAAAGCCATGGGTCAGGACGCTTTTGTACGGGGCTTTGTTATAGAGCATCACGCTGGTCAGCAAGGACGACTGGAACCAGCCCCGGTGCTGATCAGAGCCTTCCAGATACAATTCCACCGGCAGTTCGCCCAGTTCATCCTTGCGGGCCTCCACCACAGCCGTGTGGGTGATGCCACTGTCGAACCACACGTCCATAATGTCCATTTCCTTCACCAGCTTGCGCTGCCCCAGCCCATATTGAGCCTTCAGGTTCTCCGGCAAACCGGCCAACAGTTCTTCGGCGGATTGAGCCCACCAAATGTCGGAACTGTGGACTTTGAACAGTTCATACAAATGCGCAATGATTTCGGGGGTGATCAACACCTCCCGGTTGTCTTCATAGTAAAAAATGGGAATGGGCACACCCCACACCCGTTGACGGCTGAGGCACCAGTCGCCCCGGCCTTCCACCATGTTAAAAATACGGTTTCGGCCCCGCTCCGGCAGCCACTGTACCGTATCGATGGCCTTCAGCGAATCGGGTCGGAATTTTTCAATATCGATGAACCACTGC
>DAIDMR010000135.1 GCA_027448865.1 Vampirovibrio sp. | reverse complement strand
ACGGCTCTGGCTTCTTATCTTCTTTGGGTTTATCCGAAGCGGAAGGCGATGGCGAAGCGGAAGGCGAAGGAGACGACCCTTCAGGCTTTGTCTCCTGTTTGGGCTTTTCATCTTTGGATTTTTCATCGGATTTTTTGGGGGGTGCTGGCTTTGGCGGCTTGGCAGCAGACTGCCCGGAAGAAATGGAGACCATAAACACCTCGCGCTATCAGGTGGAAAAACCAGAGAACGGTTTTTACAACTATTTATATAAAAACAACATAAATTGAAGGATTGCTTAAATCATTCAGTGGGGCTCTGATATCAGGTACTGCTCCCCCATCCATTTTTGGCATCTGCAATTTTAGCCTGTTAAAATACATCTTCCAGTCACAGCTCAATGCGCTAACGGCTGCGCTTTTAAAGCGAGCCCCATGTTAGGGATCTGTGATCTGTATCAGCCGGGGGCTTGTTGGCCCTTGTTCAAATGCGCAAGTCCTGAGCCCCAACGTCCAGAGAGATCCCTATGGGCCCCAATTCAGGCATGGCGGGGAAACGAGCGACGTACCTTGTCAATCTGAAAAGCGCTACAAAATTTAATAAATTAACAAGCAAAAAGTTTGAGCCGGTTTTGAAAAAACAACCAACATAAGGAACGAGAACGTGCTTTCCAACAGCTTGATCCATCATGGTTTTTTGCAGCGTGAGTCTGGCTCAGTTCAGTTCGGTATGACTCAAAAACCAACGTCTCCCGATAGGCAGCCTCAAAGCCCGGACAAAAATCCTCCGCAGGGAGATCGGTTTTCAAGGCAGCCATCCAGCCCTGATACTGACCAGCAGGAAATTTCAACCCTGACTGCACAAAAGGAACGGCTGGAGCAGCAGTACGAAGGTCTTTCCCGGGAAATTAAAAGCATTGAAAGCAAGTTTAAGCAGGCCACCGCAAGCAATGCATCGGTGATTGAGGAATTAACCTGCGCCATGCGGGAAAAATGTAGGCTGGATAAACAAATTGAGCAGCTTCATCAGGCGATTCAGCTCAAAGAGGAAACAAGACGCTTCAATGCGGAACTGAACGCGCTGAAGGAATCGAGCACGCTGGATCAATTCAACGGGGTCAATCGTTCCCAGTCGTCCTCCAGAGCAGACCGACTGTTGCAAACCGCTTTGAAATTTGACAATCCAGAGGCGATAGAAAACTTGCATCAGAAGGGCTATTTTGAAGCGGATCGGAAGACCGAAGAAGCGGCTTATCGCTCCCTCCGTCAAAGTTTTCCCAAGCGCACTCTGCCGCCAATGGTATTTGACACGACCAAAATTGGGCCTGAGATTCTACTGCAAGTCGTAGAGCAGGACGCTGAAAAATGCTTTGCCAGGATGCTGGAACTCGGAGCCGCCCTGAGCGACCCGCTCTACACATCCCTTCATGTGGGCGGACAAAACAAATACTTCCAGAACATCGCAATGTTCCTCAAAGAAAAGGCACAGCAGTTACCAACCCTCTCCTTCCCCTTTACAGACGAATTCGAGCTGGCATTCCGTGACGGGTTAAACGAGAACACCCAGGCCACTGGGGCCGATACCCGGGAGAATTTATATCAAAAATACCTGGATCGCCTCCCGCAATAGCCAACGCCACGCCGGATGCCATGAAAACAGGCAGACCAGTTTCACAGAGGTGAATCCTGCCTGTCCTATTGGTCATGACAGGCAGCGCAATAGCCTCATCATGAATGAGGAAGCCTCACGTTGAAGGCGGAACTTTTTTCCACACACACCATTCCGTGGGAAGTGTATCAGGCCGTTCGACCGCGGCAATGGCAGTCCACAAAATGCTAACCTTACCGCTTCCTGCAACGATGCAGGAGGAGATCGGTTGAGGTTACTGAAAGGGTTTATGTACACAGTAGTTGGCCCTAACCAGTCAACGCCGGGCACATTTAATCATGAACAAGACGACTACCTATATTGGTATTTAGTGGTATTTTCACGATTTGCAACACCTGTGCTACTTAAGCCAGGGCTTCGGCAGCTGGCCAGGAGTGTTTATATTCTTACAAAATGTGCTGCAGCGAGTGCTAACTCAGACGGCGAGGGAGCAGCCACTGCAGCAGCAACGGCAGCATCCACAGCGGCAGCGCCAGAGGGGGCAGCTTCAGCAGCAGCTTTAGCGGCAGCATCAGCAGCGGCTTTAGCGGCAGCATCAGCAGCGGCTTTGGCGGCCAATTCGGCAGCTTTATCTTTACCCAAAATCTCTTCTAGAGTCTGAGTGATCTCCTCTTCAGACACTTCGTTTCCTAAAAGACTCTCTGCAAGATCACTACCGAGCGCACCAATGACCTCCTCACTAGCACCGGCGGCAACGGCATTTTGCAATGCAATGCCGGCAGCTACGGCAGTTGCACCTGCGGCTGTAACAACAGCTGGCAGAGAGACCTGAGAAGCTCCGCTTGCCGCAGGGCTAGCGGGTTCGGCCACGGGCTGAGCAGCGGGGGCAGCGGGTTCGGCAACGGGCTGAGCTGCAGGGGCGGCGGGTTCGACCACGGGCTGAGCCGCGGATGCGGCGGGTTGGGCCACGGGCTGAGCTGCAGGGGCAGCGGGTTCGGCCACGGGCTGAGCCGCAGATGCGGCGGTTTCGTCCACGGGCTGAGAAGACTGGGCCGGTTTGGTTCCGGAGGGAGATATTTTGCTCATCACTGTGGGAAACTCGTAGAAGATATGACTAACCTCATAACCGAACAGTTTAGTGCCACCACCATTGAGCGTGTAGTGTTTTGCAATTTGTGTGGCGAAAAGCTGATTATTGTTATCTGGGCTCATGTACGGGAAAGCAACATTATACGCTTTAGAGTCGTAACCCAAATCACCCATCACACTCATGTAAAGGTCTTGTTTTTCGGGTGACATATTTTTAAATTCTGGTGAATCCAGAAAAGATGGCTTTACCTCTTGTGGCAAATATTTATATTCCCCTAGACCACCTAATATCTTGTCGGCCTCTGGCGAGGAGAGAATGGGTGACCACACTTTTTCTCCAGAGAAACGGCCGTATGGTCCACGTAAAGTTTGACCACTGGAAGCGAAGTCATCCAATACAACGAGCATCGCATTTTCTTTCGGGGGAAGCTGTCCCGGTTGTAGTATCTGCCCCGGCGGAATATTATTGACTGCTGCATACTGCTGCACTACCAAGCCATTACTTTTTCCAGCTTTAGGGATTGCATAGTAAATATCCTCGGGTTTGATTCCCTTGGAGGCCGCGTAATCCAAAATTTGCTGATGCTGTTTCGCCACTGCCCTGGAAATGCTCTGAGGGCTGAACACTCGCGCATCCTGGCTAAGAATATCCATAGCAGCCTGTTGCGATTCCGGCGTGGGAAACTTGTTGATGAGTTCGGCCATAGCCTCAGGACTCATAGCGTTTGGCTTTAAGTTGTCCGCAATGGCCTGGCTGGTTGGCGTGGAACTCATCGTAGGATTGGTTATTATCTCCATTGGCAAGCCCAAATCTTTGACTTTGGCTTCCATCTCGTAACTGGGGTTGCCTCCACTTTTCAAAATAGCTTCCGTTTTTGAAACCAAATCTTCGGCGTTATTCGCATTGAAGGGAGTTAAGCCCTCTTCCCAGCCAGCGGGATATATCAGTTTAATTTCCCCGGAGCGAATTTTAGCCATGGTCTCCGGTGAGCTTTGAATTGCCGCCAGTGTGGGTTCATCCACCACGTAAGCGGGCTTTGTACCATTGGCAGATAGGAAAGGATTGGGCGCTCCCTCCGGCGTCACGCCAGAGGATGGCATGGTTGCTTCATCGGGCTGCTGTTTTTCCTTTAAATAGTTCAGAGTGGAGCCAATGGTTCCTTCCATCGGTTGACCATCAATGGTGTCCAACACTTGATATCCACCATTGTTTAACTGTTGCTGCAAATCGTTCAGCTGATTGTAGCTACCATACTGGGTCGCCTGATTCATGGCCTCCAAAATTTGCGCGTCGGTGTATTGAGGGTTGTTTGCCTTGATCTTGGCAATCGCAGCATCAACATCTGATGGCTGGATGGCTCCAAGCTGCTCATTCATCTGGGCTGCAACAGTTTCAGGGGTCAGAGAGCCTGAAGGTTGCGTTCCAGAGGTCGCTGCCGCTGATGATGCTGCTGCCGCTGCCGAACCTGCCGCCGCTGCAGTCTGTTGCGCTGGATCCAGAGGATCACTGGCCGGACCTGCTGAAACAGGAGTTTGTGGCGTCCAAGTCGTGGGCGGCGGAACCGGCTCGGTTGCCGATATGCCACCAGGCATTTGGGCTACAGTACCGGACTCCGGATCCCAAACTGTTACCGGAGCATCCTCAATTGGTATGGGGCCGGGGGGGCGAGTAGGTGGGCAGGGTTTTGCATG
>DAIDMR010000134.1 GCA_027448865.1 Vampirovibrio sp. | reverse complement strand
ACCACAGTCAGTTTGTGGGGGGAGGAAGCGGCCCGCACAATCTCAAACACGCCACGATATTCGGGAATTTCCTTACGCCGGGTGATGTTGGTAATTTTCAGCCGATCCCGATCGTTCAGGGGGGCCACCACCAAGGGGCCCGGGACGGGCATGACCGCAGCCGGAGGCATGGTGGGGGGCACCGCCAGCAAATTGAGACCGGCCGCTTCGCCCACCGCCGGGGTAGGGGTTCCCGCGTTCAGTCCGCTGCTTTTGAGATAAAAACCGTTCCCATCGACGGTAATGGTGACCACATCTCCGGCCTTCCCGCTCAAAACAGCCACGCCCGTGTTCTTATCCCGAATGACAAAGGGGCCGGTAGCGGAAATCTGAGTGCGGGGATACTCCAGGGTGGTCATGCTGTCATCGCTGATGCCCACCCGAATGAGATCAGCGTCGATGTAACTGGTTTGGGGCGACCAGTCCGCCTGAGACCGGGTCAACAGAAACACGCTGGCGGCCAGCGTCAGCCAGCCCAGGGCCAGTCCCACCTTGAGGGCCATTGGTTTTGACACTTGACCGTGCTGTTTTTTCCTCATTTCCGCGCCCGTCCTGTTCACTCTCAACATACTGCTCTCCCTAATTATAGCCCTGGGCAGCCCCCTACGCCAAAAATCAGTGAAATCACCAGCGGAAAGGCTTTTACCCATCGCTGCCTTGATCAACTTGGCAGACTTAACTCGGCACACTTATGGTAGCGTTATGGCAATGACGTCTCAGCCAGCAAGCAGGTTCCAAAAACCGATGAAACTCATTGCCAACCTCAGCAACGTGGACCACCAAACCACCCTGCAAGCGGGGATTTCTCCCCAACAGCTCATGGAAGCCGCCGGTCATCAGGTGGCAACAGCCGTACAGGCCCATACCCAAACCGGTCAGCGGGGGATCATTGTCTGCGGACCCGGCAACAACGGCGGGGACGGCTTTGTGTGCGCCCGCAAATTGTATGAGGCCGGTTACACCCAACTGAGCGTGATTTATACCGGTGCGAATTACCGGAACGAGGCTCTGGAGAATCTGGAAAAGCTGTTACTGGGCCTGCCCATTGAAATCCTGCCCGCCGCTCAAAAGCTCCAGCAAGCCCTCAACCGGATTGGGGAGGCGGATTTTATCGTAGATGCCCTGTTTGGCAGCGGCCTCAGTCGCACGATCGCAGGCTTGGAAGCCCAACTAATCGAAGCTATGAACGCTCGACAGGCACAAGGGCATTGCTGGATGCTGGCCGTGGATATTCCCTCCGGCATTCATAGTGAAAGCGGGGCCAT
>DAIDMR010000133.1 GCA_027448865.1 Vampirovibrio sp. | reverse complement strand
TTGCCCGCCTCCCAGCCGAGCCGTTTGAATCCGCTGGCGCAGCAGTTCCACCTGCTCCCGCATGGCCGCCGTATTTTCCTGGTACAACACGGACGTGGTGTTTATGGCTGAGCTTATAACATCCATAGCAAGGACTACCCTCGATTGCCTCAACTTAAACCTGTGTGTTCAGCGAAAAATCAGCGTTGACAAAGAAATCAGATTTTCTGAAGAGAAAGCAAGCGGGGCCATTGCCACCGTGACCCTGGGGCGGCCAGAACTGCACAACGCCTTTAACGCCCAGATGATCGCCGAGCTGCGAGAGGCCTTTGCGGGTTTCAGCAAAAATTCTCCGGTGCGGGCCATTGTGCTGCGGGGCGAGGGTAAGTCCTTCTGCGCCGGGGCCGATCTGAACTGGATGCGGCAGATGGTGGACTACAGCTTTGAGCAGAACGTGGAGGACGCCCACGCCCTGGCCGCCATGTTTCGAGCCATTCAGCAGTGTCCCAAGCCAGTCATCGCCCGGGTACACGGGCCGGCTTTTGGCGGCGGGGTGGGCTTGGTAGCCGCCTGCGATATGGCCTTTGCCACCGAATCCGCTACCTTTTGCCTGAGTGAGGTCAAGCTGGGCTTGCTGCCCGCTGTCATTTCGCCCTTTGTGCTAAAAAAAATCGGGGAAACGCACGCCCGTCGTTACTTTTTAACCGCCGAGAAATTTACAGCCGCCGAGGCCCATCGCATTGGCTTGATTTCCGAGGTATTACCCGATGAAGCGAGCTTGGATGGTCGCATTGATGATATTGCAAAGGCTCTGTGCGCCAATGGGCCGGAGGCCATTAGCCAGAGTAAGGTCTTGATTGAGCAGGTGTGTCGTTTTGACTGGGAGCGGGCCGTGGACATAACCACCAAATTGATTGCGGAGCGTCGCATTTCAGTGGAAGGGCAGGAGGGGATGAAAGCCTTTCTGGAAAAACGCAGTCCGGCCTGGGTGCCAGGTAAACACACGCAAAAAAAAGTGGTCTAGTCCGTTTTGAGTCAAGCAGTAGAGCGAGGGTACGGTGCAGCAGCGCTTATTAAACAAAATACTGGTGGCCAACCGGGGAGAAATCGCCGTGCGGGTGATGAAAACCATTCAGGAGATGGGCATTCAGGCCGTGGCCCTGGCCTCCGATGCGGATTTGCAGGCCGAGCATGTTCGGCAGGCCGACGCGGTGATCCACCTCCCCGGAGAAAAACCTGCCGATACCTATTTACAAGTCCAAAAAATTATACAATTGGCCGAAGCGATGGGCGTGGATGCCGTGCATCCGGGGTATGGCTTTCTCTCGGAAAACGCCGCTTTCGCCGAGGCTTGCCAAGGCGCAGGTATCACGTTTATCGGGCCCAGCCCCCAAGTCATTCGGGATATGGGCGACAAGATCATCGCCAAAACACTGATGCAACAGGCCGGGGTGCCAGTGGTGCCCGGTTGGGCCGGAGACTTGGAAACGGATTTTACCCAGATTGCCAAAGAGGCTGAGGGCATTGGGTATCCCCTGTTGGTGAAGGCCGCCGCGGGAGGCGGGGGAAAGGGCATGCGTCTGGTGCATTCCTCGCAGGAGTTGGAGAGCGCCTTTGGGGCGGCCGCTCGGGAAGCGCAAAGTGCCTTTGGTGATGCCCGGGTCTTTCTGGAAAAGTACATTACCAAGCCCCGCCATGTGGAGTTCCAGATTTTTGGCGATAACCATGGCAACGTGGTGCATCTGTTTGAGCGGGAATGCTCCATCCAGCGCCGCCACCAGAAGATTATTGAGGAAAGTCCGTCGCCTGCCCTCAACGCAGACTTGCGGGAGCGTATGGGGCAAGCCGCGGTGAAAGCGGCGCAGGCCATGGGCTACACCAACGCGGGCACGGTGGAATTTATCGTCTCTGAAAGCGGGGCGTTTTACTTTTTGGAAGTGAACACCCGCTTACAGGTGGAACATCCGGTCACCGAGATGATCACCCAACTGGACTTGGTGCGCTTGCAAATTCAGGTGGCGGCAGGTCTGCCACTGCCCTTTCAGCAGGCCGATTTGCGGCAAACCGGCCATGCGCTGGAATGTCGCATTTACGCCGAAGATCCGGCCCGCAATTTTATGCCCGGCATCGGCAAGCTGGCTTTTTATCGCCCCCCCAGTGGACCGTTTATCCGCCTGGATAGTGGGGTACGGGAAGGCTCGGAAGTGACCGTGCATTACGATCCCATGCTGGCCAAGTTGATCGTGTGGGGGCCGGATCGGCAAGCGGCCCTGCAAAAAATGAGCTGGGCCCTGTCCCGCTTTGTGGTGCTGGGAGTGCCCAACAACGTGGAATACCTGAAGGCCATCGTGGATCACCCGGCCTTTGTGGCCGGGCAGTTGCACACCCATTTTCTGGAGGAGCACGGCATTGCCATCCCCAGTCCGGAGCCGGTGGAGGCTGTTTGGACCTTGGGGGCACTCAGCGCCAGCCTGTTGCAAGGCGGCGCTCCTGCGAAGGCGACGCAACCAAATGAGACTGGTCAAGCCGCTTTCTCCCCGTGGCGGCAAGGGGGCGCATGGAGGGCTTTGTCATGCCAAAAGTAAAACTGTCCGTACCGGGCCAAGCGCCGGAGCTGTTTGACTACCAGCTTCAGAGCGGCACTTTTTCCATTCAGCGTTCCATTCAACGGGATGGCCAAACCCAAACCGGCACGGTGGTTCTGAGCGGGCCGGGAGAGGGTTGGCTGACGGTGGACGGGGAGATTCTGCCCTTTTTTATCACCCAGCAAACGGACGGCCCGCAAGCAGACGGATCTGTGGATCGCCTGAGCATTTGGCTGCAAGGGCAGGTCTATCATCTGGAGCGACATAGCGCCAGCTCACGGGCAGCCGGGGCCAAGGCCTCGCTGGTGGCCGACGGGGATATTAAGGCCCCCATGCCGGGTACGGTACTCAAAATTCTAGCCCAACCGGGAGATTCGGTGTCCGCCAATCAGCCGCTGATTATTATGGAATCCATGAAAATGGAAATGACCTTATCCCTGCCAGTAGCGGGCACCGTGCAGACGGTGCGCTGCGAAGAGGGTCAGTTGGTGGACATGGGCGCCCTGCTCGTGCAAGTGACGGTGACTCCGCCGGAAGATCCCGCTGGCGTTTAAGCGAAGGCGATTTGGCTTGTATTGCCGCCCGAACGATTTACAATGAAGGCAAACAGGCAACGGAGGACGGCCAAATGAGTACCCAGGACAATGCGGTCAAACCTGTAAATGCGGTCAAAATAGTAGAAGTTGGCCCTCGGGATGGGCTACAGAACGAAAAAGCCTTGATCGACACGGGCACCAAGCGCCAGTTTATTGAGAAACTGGCCGATGCCGGATTGAAATTCATTGAGGTGACCTCCTTTGTCAGTCCCAAGGCCGTGCCCCAATTGGCCGATGCCCTGGACTTGGTGCGCAGCCTGCCCCCTCGGGCGGGGGTGCATTATTCGGCGTTGGTGCCCAACCTCAAAGGGCTGGAGCGGGCTCTGGAATCAGGGATTCGGGAGATTGCCGTGTTCACCGCGGCTTCCAACAGCTTCACCAGAAACAACATCAACATGAGCATTGAAGAATCGCTGGCCGCCTTTGCACCGG
>DAIDMR010000132.1 GCA_027448865.1 Vampirovibrio sp. | reverse complement strand
GAGCTTGCCCTCGTAATAAGCCTTGCCGTTTTTCAATTCGTACAGAAAAAACACATAGGGAGCGCCAGTGGCTGGGGTCAGCACCCGCTGCCAGGCGAACAGAAAATCATCGGCGGTCACGGGCTTGCCGTCGCTCCAGCGGGCGTTTTTCCGCAGGTGGAAGGTGTAGCGCAGGCCATCCGGGCTAACCTCCCAGGATTGGGCCATGGCGGGTTGCGGCTTCATATGAACGTCCAGTTGGGTCAGGCCCTTCATCAGGGGGAGTAGGACGGTAAAGGAGGTGAGATCATCGGTTTTGGCCGGGTCTAAATCGGGCGGTTCGGTACCCAGATTCATGCGAAAGATGGAGGCCGCATGCTGTTTAGACTGCTGGGCAGTTCCCCCACAGCCAACCAGGGTCAACAACAGCAGGAGGGCGACCAGAAATCGCCCGAACCGATACTGTTTATGGCCGAAAGGAGTCACTGCGAGCCTCTCAAATATAGCGGATTGAAAAGTCAACCAATTGGGGTCTGTGCTTGTACCCCTATCATACCTTATGATGATGAGAGGCGGTTCTACGATGCTGCGTGTTTCACGCAAGTATGACCACGCCGGTTTTACATCAAATCGCTCTATCGTTTAACAGACACCGTCCATTGCAGCGAAGCCCTTGACACCGGAACCCTTCCAGACGTTTTCAAGGCAAACCATTCGGGAGGCGAAAATTGGGATTACAGATTCGCTATGACAAATATTCGCTGATCATTGACGGTCAGCGTACCTTCATCCGCAGCGGGGCTATGCATTACTTTCGCCTGCCCAGTCAGGCGCTTTGGCGGGATCGGCTCTTCAAGCTGAAAGCCGCCGGGTACAACACCGTGGATCTTTACTTCTGCTGGAATTATCACAGCCCGGCCCAAGGGGTTTACGACTTCACCGGCATTCGGGATGTACAGGCCCTGCTTGAGATCACGCAGGAGCTGGGCTTGTTTGTCATCGCCCGGCCCGGCCCTTACATTAACGCGGAATACTCCGGCGGGGGCTTTCCCGGCTGGCTGTTGGCCAAGCGGCACTTACCCCTTAGAAATAGACGAGAAGGCGCCTTTGAGTGGTCGGATGAGTACATGGGCTACGTCACGGAGTGGTGGCGGCAGATCATTCCCTTTATCAACGCGGCTC
>DAIDMR010000131.1 GCA_027448865.1 Vampirovibrio sp. | reverse complement strand
ATCGCTTCCGATGAGCCCATGTACCGCATGCTGCAAGGGGACGTGGGCAGCGGGAAAACCGTGGTGGCCATTTTAACCTTGCTGGCCGCCGTGGAAAACGGGTATCAGGGGGCCTTGATGGCTCCCACCGAAATTCTGGCCGAGCAACACTACCGCAAATGCGTGGAGTGGCTGACCCCGCTGGGTTTGCGGGCGGGCCTGTTCGTCGGTAAATCCGGGGCCAGGGAACGCCGGGAATTACGGCAGGCCTTGTTGAACGGGCAGATTCATGTGGCCGTGGGCACCCATGCCCTCATTCAGGACGATGTGGAGTTTGCCAAACTGGGCATCGTGGTGGTGGATGAGCAGCATCGCTTCGGGGTGCGTCAGCGCACCTTGCTAAAAAGCAAGGGACAGCACCCGGAAATGCTGACCATGACCGCCACCCCCATTCCCCGCTCTCTGGCTATGACTTTGCACGGCGATTTGGACGTGTCCATTCTGGATGAACTGCCGCCGGGTCGTACTCCCATTAAAACCACCCTGCTCACGCATGCCCAATTGGGGCAAGGGTATCAGCTCATCCGTCAGGAAATTCTGAAGGGGCGGCAAGCCTACATTGTGTTCCCCCTGATTGAGGAATCGGAGACTTTGTCGGCCAAGGCGGCTACCTCGGAAGCGGAACGCTTGCAGCAAGAGGTGTTTCAGGATTTACGTATTGGTCTGTTACACGGTAAAATGCGTCCCGATGAAAAAGACGCCGTGATGAGCCGCTTTGCCGCGGGCGATTTGCACATTCTGGTCAGCACCACGGTGGTGGAAGTGGGCGTGGATGTGCCCAACGCCACGGTGATGATCATTGAAAACGCCGATCGCTTTGGCCTGTCCCAGTTGCACCAGTTGCGGGGCCGGGTGGGACGATCCAGCCATCAGTCCTACTGTGTGCTGGTGTCCGACAGCAAAACGGAAACCACCCTGACCCGCCTGAGTATTTTGACCGAGAGCGAGGACGGCTTTTATATCTCGGAGCGGGATTTGGAGTTGCGGGGGCCGGGTGAGTTCCTGGGTACCCGCCAGAGTGGTTTGCCGGATTTTGTGCTGGCCGACTTGATTGAGGACAAGGACACCCTGGAAAAAGCTCGAAAAGCGGCCTTTGCCATCGCCGCCGATGCGGAGTATCTTGACCGGCATCCCCAGTTGCGGGAGATGGTTTATCAAAAAACGGATGATACTTTTAGCACCTTGGGCTCCGGCTAGCGAGACAGGCTGTTCAGTTTTCAGCTGGTGTCAGTCTTTTATTCCTGCACCAGTGTGTGGGTTCGTGCTAATATTCCCCCGTCAAGATTTCCCGGAATCGACCTCAACCCATCGACGCTGCCCAAAATGCGAACACCCGGACTGAACACAACATGCGATTAATCTTTTCCGCACGGGATGCCGCTGCTGCCCTGTATGTGGCGCCATTGGCGGAACTGGCTGCGCGCGATACCCGGAACAGGGTCATTGTGCTGGCCCAGGCCCCAGCGTTTGGCATCTTATCCCGGGCGGGCATCAAGCCCATTTTCATGGCAGCCCCTGCGGTCAATCATCCCGACGAACCGGCAGCGGCGGTGTTGCTGAAAGAGGCGGCCCAATGGGTCGATGCTTATCAGCCTGATGCGGTGATTGCAGGGCTTTCCTCTCCAGGACAGGGGGGCGTCGATGAAGCCCTGATGAAAGTGGCCGCTTGCCCCACGTTTTTACTTCAGGATTTTTGGGGTGAATGGAATTCTTTTTTTAATGCCGCTCCCACGGTGTTTTTGGTGCTGGATGCCGCCGCCCGTGAATTAACCCGGCAGCGTTACGGCGCTGACAGCTTTATCATGGGCTCGCCGCGGCATGCCTGCTACAGCGCGCTGGATATTCCTGCCATTCGGCGAACCAGTCGGGCAACACTGAACGTGGGTACAACGCCGGTGATCGGCTGGTTTGGGCAGTCTTTACATCATGTTCCCGGCTATGAAGCGGCGATGGCCCAATGGGTGGCCGCCGTTGGAAGCCTGGGTGAAAAGCCCGCTATTATTTACAAGCCGCACCCTCGGGAGAGTGAGGCGCAACGGCACAAAACACGAGCCTTACTGTCGGCCAACGAGGCGATGCCGGTTCGTTATCTGGAGGACTGGTCGGTTGAGGAGGCCTTGATTGCTTGCGATTGCGTGTGCAGCATTATGTCCAACTGTCTTTACGATGGGGCGTATCTCAATTTTTATTCGCAAACGCCCCTTTTAAGCCCGGTTTCGGTATTGAACTCCAAAGCGTTGCTGGACAATCTGAGTACCCAGATCGCTTTTGATGCCTTGCCCTATACCCGGTTAAATCTGGCGGAGACCATTTTACCCACCGATGCGCTGGCAGAAAAACTGGCCTTTGCCTTGAGTCCGGCAGGACTTGAAAAGGCCTGGCTGAATGCCAGACAGCATTTGGTTTCGCCCATCGCCGCCGCTGCGGAGACGCTGGCTTTTATACAGAAATTTGTCGATCAAAACGCACGGCGAAAACAGTCAGTTTGCTTGATGGAGCAGAATTGAACTGCGCTGGTTTTTACTGCTTCAACATTTTTACCAAATAAACAGTGTCCTGGATGGACAACCGCAAAACCGCTTCAGTATAATTTTACTTTTGGGAATGAAACGCATGATCAGTGCTGACTACAAAAGAACCAGTGTCTACAGTGGGGCTGAAAAAGCAGAGCCAAAGTTTATGTTTGTGTGGCTTTGCGAGCAGTTGGAAGCGCTGGGTATTAGACCCGAGCGGCTTCTGGATGTGGGCTGCGCGGCCGGGGATTTTCTTCAATACGCCCAAAATCGGTATCCGGGCGCCCGGTGTGAAGGGGTTGAATACGATGCGGAACTCGTAGAGCTGGCCCGGCAGCGAGACGGTCATTGTGTTGTCCATCAGGGGGACGCCAACCGGATGTCCGCTTTACCGGATAACGCCTTTGATGCCGTATTTTTAACGGGTGTACACAGTATTTTTGATGATTTTCGGCCCTCCTTCAGCGAATGTGTCAGGGTCGCCAAAAATGGCGGGGTGGTGTTAATAACGGGCTTATTCAACGACTACCCGCTGGATGCCCGGATTCAATGGCGATACGCTGAGCAGTTTGAGGCTCCCTGGCACCCCGGCTATAATTTATTTTCCAAGCAAAGTGTGGGTGCTTTTTTAAACGAGCTGGTCAGTGTTAAGCGGTACTCCTTTGAAAAATTCTCCCTGCCTTTTGACTTGCAGCCCCAGACGGATCCGGTGCGCTCCTGGACGGAGACGGGAGCGGATGGCCAGCGGACTTTGCGCAACGGGATTATGCCCTTACCGCTGGAGCTGTTGATGATTCAGGTAGAGAAGAAAGAGGATGCGCTCGATGAGTAACAAGCCCGCCAGTTGGATCGGTAAAAAGCGGATTGGATACGGAGAGGCTCCGCTTTTTCTACCGGACATCGATGTTTATTTCAAGAATGATATTCAGGGCGCTTACCATCTGGTGAATGAGCTGCTTGCGGCAGGCGTGACCACCCTGAAGGGGGCTTTGCTGCACAACCCGGAAATGTGCTTGCCCGAGGGTGAAGTGGGTTATTTTGTTCCCGGCGCTGGGATGCACCGGGAGCGTTACCGGGATGTGATCGATCGCCATGTGGTGCCTTTGGATACCTTGCGCAGGATTTACAGTGACGCCAAAAATCAGGGAATGGATCTGGTTTTGAGCGTTTATGACGAAGAAGGGTTGCAATTGGCTCTGGAGCTGGAAGCGGTGGCGCTTAAAATTCCCAGCAGCAATATTGTGCATGCCCCGCTCATCCGCAGTGCCGCCGCCACGGGTCGGGTGCTGATGCTGGATACGGGGCGCTCTACTATGGATGAAATTGATCGGGCGGTTGCATGGGCCAAGGCCAGCGGGGCGCAAACGCTGATCGTGCAACACAGCCCACCGGGGCCGCCAGCGCCGCCCACTGATTTTAATCTGAATATGATGATTGACATGGGCCGAAAATATCAGTGCCACGACAGTTTATCCGATCATTTCCGGGGGATTGAAATGCTGTTGGCCGCTACCGCCCTGGGGGTGGATGTGCTTGAGAAAGGGGTGTGTCTGGATGATACCAAGCCCGATATTGATATCGCCCATGCCCTGCCCATTTCTCAAGTTGGGGAAACGCTAGCCAAAATAGAACTGATTGATCAATCGCTGGGCAGTACCACCCGCACCTTGCCCGTGGATAGGCCCATCCCGCCGGATAGAATGTGTCTGGTGGCCAAAAACGATCTGGAGATCGGTACAAAAATTACCCCCGATACCGTTCGGTTCGCTTTTCCGCAGCAGGGTATCCCTGTGGAACGCTGGGATGACTATGTGGGCAAACCATTGGCTCACGCCGTGAAAGCGGGAGTGGCCATTACAGAGCAGGATGTCTAGTTCCACCTTTGTGCCCCCGGCTCATGGGAATTTGTTGCCGGGGGAGATGCGGTTTGCCGAGGATGCCACGACCCTGTGGCGGGCACTGCTGCCTGAGCTGGGGATTGAGCATGCTCATCGGGCGGAACATCATGGGCAAAGCGGGTTGTGTGGTTACTATAAAATTCAAACCACAGCAGGCGCCTTGTTATTCGCCAAGGTCAAACCACCTTGGCGCGCTGAGCGGGAAGCCTTGGGCGCTGAAGTTTCAACGTGGCTGTTTCAGCAGGGGGCATCCACCCTGCCTTTGCAGTATCCACCCCAGCAAGGGCCATCGGGAGAGTGGATCTTTTTGTACCCCTGGCTGGAGAGCCGGTTTTTTGATGAGAGCCAAACGCAGGTTCAAAATCTGGGACGTGCCCTGGCCTTCCTTCACAATCAGCTAGCGCGGTTTCCGGTTGACGCTGGAGAGAGCAAATCCCTGCTGGATAGCTGGAAGGCGCAGTTACAACGGGTGCCAGTGGCCGCCTTTGTCCGGGAGTACAAATCCAGTCTGAGTTTGGTGGAGCCCGTTTTCAGCTCTCTTGGCTCGTGTTGGGCACACAACGATCTTCACCGGGCCAATGTGCTGTTTAACACGTATAATCACTGGCCAACGTTTCTGGATTTTGAAGATCTGGTGGGGGTTCGCTCCTCCGTTTTGGTGGATGTGGCGGCTGTGATCGAGCGCTTCTGCTTTTGGCCCGAGGTTGATGTGCCCAAGGCGCGTTTATTTTTGGCCCATTATCTGGCTGGTCAAGAAAGCGCTGTTGCATTGAGCGCTGCTGAGTTGGTACAAGTGGGGTTGTGTCGTTGTTTTCATTCCCTGACCATTTTGCAGGCGGTGCGTGATCCTGAGAATCCGGTGTGGGGTCTGGAGGTGGCTAAATTCGAGAATTTGATTGCGTGTTGGCAGCGCTGGGAGGGGCCTTTGCGCAGGGCATTGGCTGAAATTTGATGCTTTCTGAAAGGGGCATCTTTCTCTCTGAAAGGGGGCCAGCCCCCTTTACATCCCCCGCTGGGAGCGCCTGCGCCCCCAGACCCCGCAGAATGGAGGGCGGCAAGTAAAACGTAATGATGAGGCGTAACAGATTAATGCGTGTTAATGCGTATTCTTCGAATGGGGAAGGCCCCATTCGAAACCGTGGCAAGAAAACCTGATGTTTTTCAATGTTCAGAGATGATAATGTTCCCTTAAATTCTGGAGGGGTTTGGGGGCGCAGGCGACCCCAACAGGGGTTCATAAGGGGACAGCGTCCCCTTGGGAAGAAGCATCCCCTTTGAAAAAGAAAAACTCTGAAAATAAAGCCACTATTTTTTAAAAAGCCACTATCTAAACCACCAAAAAAGAAAATAAATACCCTTTGGGGCGAGCTTACACTAAATGGTTTTTGTCAAATAAACACCAAGAAATAATTAAGTTTTGTAAACTAGCGCATCTCAACATCCTGACCGGGCCTTCGGCGGAGCGCCTTTATTTGTTTTTATTTTTATTTCTCTAAATGAGGAAACTCAGATAGAATAATTTCATCGATTGGAAACGCACTCTCTTTAAACGGATTTAGTGAAAGATTTAGCAGAGGGATGGGACCCGCGCCATGATGGACGCTATGAATCAGCTTAAGCTGCCGAAATTTCAGGCATTGAAAAATCAGACGCTGGCTAGGCCTGCCGCCCCGTCAGCATCCACGCCCATCGCGTTTGGGCAGAAATCCCCGCCCATCCACCGGCAAAACGGCCACCAGGGCGATGTGTTCATCAAGTCCGCACCTGCGGTGAGCAACGCCAGTAAACCCGCCGCCCTGCCGCCACGGCAAGGGAGCCCAGTGGTTGGCGCCTTGCAAACCTTCGTGAAGCAAGCGGTCACCGGGAATAACCCTTGGCTGAACGCCCTGCAAAAACTGAGCCCTTTGATGGAGGCCATTCCGTCGGCGAGCAAAATGCCCAACCCGCAAGCGTTGGGGCCCGCCAATCAACCGGTGAATAACCGGAACAAAGCAACCTTGTTCGCTGGTGCCGCCTTGACGGGTGCCGGTCTGGGCGCACTCAGCGGACTGGTTCTGGGGCCTGCCGCCCTGGCCGCCAACCCGGCCTTGCTGAACAAAGCGGTGGCCCTGTTACCGACCCAGCTGCCCTGAGCCACTTCCTAAAATTTCTCTCTCCTTCAATGTAACGTGACTGATAACTAACTGCGACTGATAAGGTGATAATTGCCTGCCCTAACCCGGAAGCCTATGGTTTTCGGGTTTTACCCTGTTTAAAGGCGCTTTTTAGCCAAAAAGCCCACTCAAGCGACTGTTTGAGCGGGTCTTGGCGTTGAATGAATCAGGCAGCCTTGCCTGAATTTATGTCAGGCGCTATACGGACAGTAACTGGGCGCTGATGGGCTGCTGGGAAACAGGATCCACTTGCAGTTGCCGCAGTTTGGCAGGACCGCTGACAAAGCCGGACAACTGGAAATGCTGACTGCCGTGCATGATCAATTGGGTCAATTCGTGGATTTTAGCCTGAATTTGTACGGATTCCCGGTTCTTTCCGTACAAGGTGACCGGGATAAATCCGGCGGCTCTGAGCTGACGGGGATTCAGGGTATTGTCCCGCTCGGTTACCTTCAAATCGTTTTGCTTTGCCTGATGCTGCTTGGCCATGGGCGCTCTCCCTCTCTTGATATGCCTTTTTACTGTCATTTGCTGGGCTGTGGCCAGCCCGATCGTCTTTTCACCATAGGGGATGACACCATGAGGGGTCAAGTAACAATAGCGTGTTGACAAAGGCTATGGCGACCTGAAATGCCCAAAAGGAAGCGAACACAGGCAGAGTGGGGGGTGGCTCACACGTTACGGACTCTCAACATTTGCGCCTGCCCTGTGTTCCGGACACAATCGGTAGCACTGTCCAATTTTTACAGAGAGTTTTCAATCATGTCCCAGCCAGAAACACCCAAGCCTGAAACCATCTACATCCTGTGCGCCCCGGAAGCCTTTCAACAGGCCAACCGTCAGGGACAGTTCACCACCGATAGCCTGACCACGGAGGGCTTTATTCACGCTTCCCCGGCCCATCAGCTGAACCGGGTGGCCAACACCTACTTTCCCCAACAGGCCGAATTGCTGCTGCTGCGCAT
>DAIDMR010000130.1 GCA_027448865.1 Vampirovibrio sp. | reverse complement strand
CATCCGGATGATACAACGGCTCCACGTCCTCAAGACGCAAGGCCTTTTGTTGTTTTTCCAAACCCAGCATGTCATAGAGGCGATCATTCCAGTAGACTTCATTGGTTCGCAAATCCCATTCCCAAATCCCGTCCCGGCTGGCCGCCATCATCAGCCGCATGCGATCATCCACCTCCAGCACTTCGGTGGCCAGGGTTTTTCGTTCAATCAAAATGCCTAGCCAATGGCCAAGGGTCTGTAAACATGTCAAGTCAGTGCTGTCGAACACCCGGGCTTCATAGCCCGCCACTTCCAGAACGCCAAAGCCCTTGCCCGGCCCCCCAATCCGAACGGCGACGCCACAGGCAAAACCCTGATAGTCGGGCTGACTGAATTCGGGGGGCTCCACCTTTAAAGCGTCCGGAAAAACCACGGCCTGCTCCTGGCGCGTGGACATGGCATAACTGGCCCACCGGCCAAAACCGGAGGGCAGCAGTTCATCCACCGCATGATGGTTCCAGCCCTGATTGGCCCGCAAGATCCAACCCTGCTCGTCGGCCAGTTCCAGAATACGGGCACAAGGCAGGCTCAGAGCCCAGCACACATCCTGCGTCACCTGCTCCAGCAACACGGCCAGTGGCAACGCTTTTGCCACATCAGTACTCAAACGATTGTAAACCGATTGAAATCGCCCCTGAAGCTCTGCCTGACGCCGCAAAGCGGAAACATCCTCCTCCCGGGAAACAGCATCATCAGGCTCAACCGGGATGCCAGCTGACTCTGAGTAAACTTCAAAACCTGAATCTGATTGATCGTGCATGGCCTAAGTACAAATGGCTTAATTACAAATGGTTTAAATACAACGGAAGCTC
Source organism: Vampirovibrio sp. (assembly GCA_027448865.1). Taxonomy (GTDB): domain Bacteria; phylum Cyanobacteriota; class Vampirovibrionia; order Vampirovibrionales; family Vampirovibrionaceae; genus Vampirovibrio. Next base: position 294 of record DAIDMR010000130.1, on the reverse strand, counting down.
TTTACAGAAAGACAAAACGCTCGAATGACAGTATGCGTTAGTTAATCATAAAGACGTTGCCATCTAAATTAGCCAATTCGCTTAAAATAGCGATATTCTCTGTTTTTTAGAATGACCCTGAAATCGCTTGAGTTCTTATTAACACATTACCTAGCTCAAACCGGGCCAACCTGATGATTGCCATTTACTACGGTGAGGAGTTTGATCCCTTGACCGCCTTTGAAGTGTGCTATGCCCTGGGCCGTCGGGTGAACGTAGTGGCCGTGCAAAACATTCTGGTTCCGGAGCTGGCCC
>DAIDMR010000129.1 GCA_027448865.1 Vampirovibrio sp. | reverse complement strand
CGGCTTGGCGTTTGCGCTGGAAAAGGGCAAGGGGACGACAGCCTGATTAACGGACTGTAGCGGCGTGCTTTGGGCGGTCAAGGGCAAGGCGGTGTTGTGGAACCAGCCCAACGGGTTTTTCCACCATTCTAGAATACCCTGTTTTTGCCCCCGGGTGTGCTTGCTGTTCAGGGGCATGGTGCCATACACGGGCCCCTGAATCATTTTTTGCAGCTGCGGGTTGCCCTGGAGCTGGCTGCTGGCCATTAATGGTAAGGCCTGTGCTTCGGGCAGTATCAGTTGACCGCTTAACAACAGGGTACTCAGTCCCAGTACGGCGGTTTTTTTAAAGGTCATAATTGGCTCTCTCCTCACCATAAGGCTCTTTGTTCAAACTCTCTGGAAGATGTAAGACGGCAACTGTGGGACGGTAACGGACTGCAAATGATTTTTTCCAGAATGCTGGACTGGTTTTGCAGGAACACGCCGGGATAGCGGCTGGGGGATCACTACGGATTGAAGTTGTAGAGGGTTTTGTCGTTTCCCTGAATAAATTCCACCTGGGTTCCCAGTGTGGGCGGGGGAAGCGTTGGTGCGCCGGGCATGGGGCCGGGGGCGGGCATGCGGCTGTTTGGGGCCATAAAGTCATGCTTCCCCTGAAGTTCATCGCTCCGCTTGCCGGTCAGGCTGGCAATGCTGTTGTCCGTCTCTGGGCGCAGGGAGAGACGCAATTCGCCGCTTTCTTCGACCAATGCCACCAGCTCCACTTCATTCGGGCTCAGGGCCAAGGTTACCGAAGAGACCAGTTTCGCCTCCTTGGCAGCTTCCTTGGCGGCCTTGCGCCGTTCCTTGATTTCTTTTTCAATCTCTTCCGGTTTGCGCTCTTTCTTGTCTTTGGTTGTGTCTTTGGCTTTGTCGTCTTTTTTGGCGCTCAGGTCAGCGCTGGCTGCGGTGCCACGCTCAACGCCTTCCGGGGTTTCAATGTTGTAGTTTTCGTCTTTAACCATGGTTTGGGCGGAGGCTAAGACCAGCACGTTTTGTAGAACGGTTTGTGTTTTCTTGACCGATTTATCCTGCCCTTGATCAATTTCAACGGTGGATAAGATATCCACGTGATCGCCCGGCTTTACAAAGCCAGCTACGCCCTTGATTTCGCTTACGGCGATGGTCACCGCTCTTTTTCCGGGGGGAATGAGGGCGGTTAAGCCACCGGCGGAATTGCTGCCAGAGACTTTCTGGATGAAGATGGGCTCACCCGGAAACAGGGTTTGCTTGGCCACGCGTCCGGATACCAGATAGGGCTTGTCAAAGGTATCCTGCTGGGGCAGGAATGCTTTGGGCCACTTGACCAGGGTAATGTCATTCAGGGAAAGGGTTTGCCCCTGATTTACCTGAACCACCGGCACCACCACATCGACCGTTTCAATTTTTTCTACCTTGGCCGGTTTGGCGGAGGGTTTTCCGTTACTGAACAATCCCACCGTGGCAATGCCCAGAACCACGGCCACCACAATGTAAAGTTGTCCCGCTTTAATGGGCAAATTGGACGTTGGCATGAATGACTTCCTCTTGCTTTGAACTTGTGCAGGCCAAGGGGCAATGGGCATATAAATGCGGCCAGAATCTCCTCTCTATTAATGCGGATTTTTCAGGGAAAGGAGATCCTCTGGAAAGATTATTCTTGTTGTCCCAAGCCTATGGCAGAGCTTGAAAAAAAAGCCGCGATTCGGGAAAAGCTCGGGCGTGCCGGGCGTTTGTTGTTCCTGTGGCTGGAAAAAGCCGATCCAGGGATACGTTGGAAGCTAATTATTCTTCGTAGCGCATGGTGGCGCTGGCCGCCACCGGGAAGGTGCGGAAATTATCCCCGTTGGCCCCCAGGGCGTTTAAAAAATTGGCCACCCCCAACGGGTTGGTCATGCGCCATTGGATGCTGACAGTGACGGTACGGTTCCCGATGGTTTGAGAGGCGGACTCCGACGGTGGTGAAACGGTGATGGTGGCTACCGACGGGCTGACCGTTTGCCCGGTTAAGTTTCGGATGGAGGTGGTGACATAGCTCTGAATTTCTGAAATGCCGGTTCGCTCCGTACTGGTGCTGCCCAGGTTGTTATTCAGGGAGGCGTGTCGGGCGCCTTCTCGAGCGGCTGTCACCAGAGCCTGCTGAAAGTAAAGGTACATGGACAAACTCATCACCATGGCCAGCAGGAGGGTGAAAATAATCATGCCCCCAATCATTTCAATAATGGCCTGCCCAGACTGCCGACCTGTTCCACTCCGACTTTTTCCGCAAAATCGCTTCACGACACACCTCAACTCGCGCTCTGTATTGGTTGAACCGGAATTATTTGAAATGATGAGGGAGCAAGGATAAATGCCTTGCCCCCTCTGGATTCAATAGTTATTAGAAGCCTACACTTACAAGGCAGCTGTAACGATACTGCATTAAGGCGTTGTGTTTAAGGCGGCAGTAAAGTTACCGGATACAGTACTTAAAATAGTGGAGAACAGGGTTTTCAAGCCATCGGGACCCACCACCAATACACCGGCCACAATGGCTGCCGCAATGACCAAGGCACCGGCATACTCAATAACGCCTTGTCCTTTTTTGGCTTTTCTGGTCTGGAGGGCAACCATCATTTCAATCAATTTTTTGTTCATTAGATTTTGTCTCCTTAGCTTGCCAATTCTGTGTTCACGTGTACAACTGACTTTCACAATATCTGGATGTCAACCTTGCTACACCGGTATAATGCCAATCCACCCACCGGTCTAAACCTGCTGGACCTTTATGGGCAATAACTCTTAATATACAAATGCTTTACACAGTCCAGAATCCTCTATTTATAGGGGCTTTCGCTGGAGAGAACCGGTCGGGTTCATCGGCGCTGGCTGTTTAAAAAATCTTCATAAAAAACACGGCGCCCTGCTTTTAAATCGGGGCTGGGTAAGGATGTGACGGCTGATTGTGGTAAGATGCTGGACTGTTGAAAGCATAAAGCCCTGAATGGAGCGTTGTTTGTTATGGCCGAAAATCATTACAAGGTCGTTATCATCGGATCGGGTCCCGCTGGCTGGACGGCGGCCATTTACGCGGCGCGGGCCAATTTGTCCCCGCTGGTTTTACAAGGCACGCAACCGGGCGGACAACTGACCATCACCACGGATGTGGAGAATTTTCCCGGCTTCCCGGAAGGCATTATGGGGCCGGAGCTGATGGAAAAATTTCAGGCCCAGGCCGAACGCTTTGGTACGAAGGTGGTGTATGACACGGTGACCGATGTGGATTTCAGCAAACGCCCCTTCACGGTGGTGGCCGATGAGGGAACTTACACCGCCGATACCGTGATTGTGGCCACCGGCGCCTCCGCCAAGTGGATTGGCCTGGAATCCGAGAAAAAATTGATGGGCCATGGGGTGTCCTCCTGTGCCACTTGCGACGGTGCCTTCTTCCGGGGCAAGGAAGTGATTGTGGTGGGCGGCGGCGATACGGCCATGGAAGAGGCCAACTTCCTCACCCGCTTCTGTGCCAAGGTGGTGGTGGTGCACCGCCGGGATAGCCTGCGGGCTAGCAAGATCATGCAGGATCGGGCCTTTGCCAACCCCAAGATCGAATTCATCTGGGATACGGCCATTGAAGAGATTGTGGGCAGCAAGGAAACCGGCGTGACCGGGGTCAAACTGAAAAACCTGAAAACCGGTGAAGTTAGTGACTTTGCCACCCAGGGTGTTTTTGTGGCCATTGGTCACCAGCCCAACACCGGCATTTTTGAAGGCAAGCTGGAACTGCACCCCAACGGGTACCTGAAGGTGAAGCCCGGTACGGCCAGTACCAATGTGGAAGGGGTATTCGGCTGTGGGGATGTGACCGATCATCATTACCGTCAGGCCATTACCGCTGCTGGAACGGGTTGCATGGCGGCCATGGACGCTGAAAAATATCTGGAGGCGCTGGAAGCGACGGCCACACCCGTTTAGTCCCCATCGTTGGAACTGACAAAAGACCCATCTCCACTTGCGGAAGATGGGTCTTTTTGTTTTTTTAAAGGCGTGGGTCTGCAACTTTTTCACTGCTTCGGGTTTAATTCGCCCAGACCATCCATGTATGCAAGGAGCTTTTGACATGCCCGCCCCTATCACTTCGACCGCTCATCAATCACACACTCCCACCCCGACGCTCCGTTTTAGAGGCTCAGGCGCCGCTCATGAGATTTTTCCCGCACAACACCTGTACTCAGTTCGAATTGTCGACCAATTTCAGAGGGAAACGCTGGATGTTCCCGCAGAAAATAAGACTTCACCAAATCACAATCCAGAAGATTGGCACATTTATGAAGCAAATATGCAGGCACTACAAGATGTATTTAAGAACAAGACAGTCTATAAGCCGAACATTCAGGAGAAATTAGCTTTACTGGAAAAGCGACACGAGTTGGTCGTGCCAAAGTACCCGCAGGCCGTGGATCAGTTTTTTGATGGCATGAACGAGGATACCTTTCAGCGGGGGGGCATTGCCCCTGCCGCCCCAGCCGCTTCTGTTGAGCCGGGGGAAGAAGGCAAAGAAGAAGGGGGCGCAAAGGATGACAAGGACTTTAAGAAGCAGGCCGCGGCCAACTGGACGCCCCGGAATGAGCGTACCCGACCCAAAGTCCTAATGGATCTGGGTAAGCAGTATGTCACCCGGGGGCCTTTGCTCAGTGATTCCCTGTGGAGTTTGGGCATTGGGGCCGTCCTAGCCATTGGCTCCCCGGTGATGGCCGTGACCATTCCCACCACCTTCGCCTTTTTTCTGGCAGGCCGGGCTGCACTTGGCCTGATTCATGCTTGCCAGGATCCCAAGGGGGCGTCTATCAACGACAAGTATCAAAAGTGGATTGAAAAAGACGCCGAAAAACTGAAAGCAAAGGAATCCAGCTAGACCTCCGGACAGGCCTCCTGCCGTGAGCTTTTTGGAACCCCTGTGTTAAAGCGGCCAGTGCCATCTTTGGGGTCAATGCTTTTGTAAGCGGAGCGCATGTAATAGAATAGAGTTTCGTTTAGCGTGGATAAAGGAAGTGCGACTTGGGTGTTTTTTCGGAAGTGGCCGAGCGGTTCAGGGGCCCGGAAACCCCTCAGCGGGTCAGGCATAGTCAGGGGAAACTGCCCAGCATTAACGATTTAATGATCGCCACCTCCAAAGCCATGGATTTGCTGGAGGGACGCCCGTTAAGAACTGGCCTGAAGGTGGCGGTCATTGCCGGGTCGATCGCCAAAATCATGATGCTGCCCGATCGGCAGGTTGCCTCCATTGTATATGCGGCGCTTCTGCACGATATCGGTCTGGTGCGTCTGGTTTCCGATTTGTATCCGCATTTGCCCCCCGGGGTGACGGAGAAGCAGCTTTTTCAGAATCATCAACTGGTCAACGCCCGCATTATTGGCTCTCCCCATGAGCGACCGTTTTCCAGTCAGTTTTACGAGATTTTTCATCAGCATCCGCTCACGGCGGCTGATTTCGTCTCTAAGGTTCACCTTTCCCAAGACATCGCCGAGATTATTGCCACCCACCACGAGCTGTGCGATGGCTCTGGCTATCCCTTTGGCCTGTCGGCGGAGCAAATCCCCATTGGGGGTAAAATTCTGGCCTTTGCCGATGTGGTGGAGGGGGTTCTGGAAGGCTGCTCCAAGGAATTATCCGGTCTGACCTCCCGCCGTCACGCTTTGGAAAACTTTATGGACATTAAAACCCCGGGACGGTTTGACGCTGAGGTGGTGCGGACTTTTCGGAACCTGATTTCCGACAACGAGGACTTCTTGCGCATGATTGCCTCTCTGGAGGTGGAAAACATGCTGCGCTGCCTGCTGCCGGAGCGTACCATGCTGATGAGCGGCCCGGTGTTACTGAGCATTGTCTCTGCCATGGGCGGTTTGTCCGATGCCCTGATGCCCTTGTACAAAACCGGTCGCTCCCGGCACGTGGCCGATTTGGCCTCCTCGCTGGCCGAGTCTCTGGGGATTCATCGGGAGCAATGCGGCGAGTTGGCCATGGCGGCCATGTTGATGGATATTGGCCATTTGGCCACACCGGCCCATATTTTGATGAAAAACGGCCCGCTGACGGCTGATGAGCGTGGCGTGATTCAGGATCATCCGCTGTGGGGGCAGGAAGTGCTGAAGTCCATTCCCGGCTTTGACAATATTGCCCTGTGGGTGAGTGAGCATCACGAGCGCATGAATGGCAAAGGTTATCCGGCCCACCGCAAGGGCTTTGAGATTTCCATTGGCGGGCGCATTCTGGCGTTGTCCGATGTGTTTGACGCTCTCACCTCCCATCGACCTTATCGCTCCCATGCCCATGAGCCCATGGATGCCCTGCCGGTCATTGGCCAGGGGCGTATGACGCTGTATGACAATCAATTGGTTAATTTACTGCGCCGGGTGGTGCTGAGCAGCGAAATTCCCATTCGATAAGGGCTGGTCTATTTGGTGCAGGGCATGATGGGGTTTGGGCTCTATAATAGGGGTTTGAGTTGTAAAGAAATAATAAGGATTTGTGGTTAGCATCTTTAGGAGTTCAGTGATCATCCGAATTATCTATAAAGATGAATAACAAATAGAATTAGCCCCGAGGGAAGTTCTAGATGCAACGGAATGTTCGATCCCAATCTGGTTTTACGCTTGCCGAATTGTTGATTTCGCTGGCCATTTTGGGGGTAATTGCCACCTTTACCATTCCTAAAATTTTAAGCAGTTATCAAAACAGTCAAAACGTGGCGGAGGCTAAAGAGGTAGCGGCCATGATTTCCGCGGCTTATCAGCAGGCCCAGTTGGCGGGTATCGTTAATGCCAATACCAAGCCCTCCGATCTGACCCCTTATATGAATTACGTGTCCTATGATACCAGTGGAACCTTGGTGGATGCTCATCCCAATTGGAGTGGCTTTGCGGGCAGTGGGCGCAATGCCTGTTCTGCCTCCACGCCTTGTGTGAAGTTACACAATGGGGGTGTGCTTTGGTTTTATGATCCAGACCGGATGGGGGGCACTTCTGCTCTTCATGTGGTGATGATTGCCTTTGATCCAGATAATGTGACGTCTGGAAGCGCTTCGGATGGTCCCAGTAAAAGTGTGCAGTTTGCGTTGTATTACAACGGATACATTACCACTCGGGGACGGACTAAGACAGGCACCTGCCATAGTGGCGGCTGTGGCATGGCGAATCCGGATTTAACGCTGGACCCTGCCTGGTTTACCTGGAACTAGACGATTACAAATAAAAAGCACTTTGATGGGAATCAAAGTGCGCAGAAACGATGTAAGAAGAAAATGCTTCGTTAAAGTGAGGGGGCAAGCCCCCAAATCCTTACGAATTACTTAGCGTGGTTTGTTTCAAGAATTCCTGGGCGTAATCTATGGTGCCCTGATGGCTGGGGGCTTCCATGGCTTCCGCATAGGCTGCTTCCTGGCGGTAGCCGCCGTGGCTGGCACTGATGGCCGGAGGCATTTGCTGGGCGGCATCCATACGAACCTTTTTCAGGTGGCGCTGGCCGTTGCGAACCACGGTCTGAAATTCCACCAGACTCTTGTCCAGACTGCCCAAAATAGCTTCCGCGTACTGGTCGGCTCCCACCCGGACGGATACGGCTTCTTCATAAGCCTGAGCCCGTGCCGCCTCAGCCTCTTCAAAGGCTTTTTTGCGCATGGCTTCCAGTTCCATGGTAATTTGCTGACGAATCCGGTTGGCCTCTTCGTGTACGGCCCGCAGCAGTTCGGATTCACTCAACATGAACTCGGATTGCTTTTTGGCTTCTTGCAAAATCTGGTTGGCCTTTAACTGGGCTTCGTTGACCACTTCGTCCCGGCGATCCAGCACCCGTTGGGCCTGCTGGATTTCGGCTGGCAGGTTTTCCCGGATGCGATCCAGGAGAGGCACCAGTTTTTCACCATTCACAATGGTAAAAGGCGTAAACGGAATCCCCATTCCTGTAAGAATGAAGTCTTCCATCCGCTCGATCATTCTGGCAAAGGTATTAATGGCTTCTCTCCTTTCCTTGGTTCTTCGGCTGCTTCTGATAAAGTATTTTTTCGGCTTCACTTGCGTTGGAAAAGGCCTTGATAAAGCGGGCATCCATTTCATCCTGCAGGCAAACCCGCAGCTGATCCAGCAACATGACCATCTTTTCGTGATCCACCAGGTAAAACGGGGTCAGCGGGATGGGCCAGCCCTTTTTCATCATCTGGGCTTCCAGTTCATCCATAATCTTCATAGCGTCGCTGCGTTCAATCATCAGGTTCCTGCCTTTTCAGCAGCCTGAGACTGAGACCTATAATACTCACGAACCTGCTCGGGCACCAGCCCTTCAATGCTACCGCCCAAACGGGCCACTTCATTGGTCATACTGGAGGATAAAAACTGGTATTCCAGCCCGGCCATCATAAACAGGGTTTCTACGTTGGGGCAAAGCCGTTTGTTCATTTGGGACATGGCAAATTCGTGCTCAAAGTCTGATACGGCCCGAAGCCCACGAATAATGATTTTGGCCTGGTGGGCTTTGGCTAAATCCACAGTCAGTCCTTCGAACGATTCTACCTGTATATTGGGCAGGTGCTTCAGGCTTTGCTCCACCAGGCTGACCCGGGTGCTGAGTTCAATGTTGGGACGCTTTTGCGGGTTTTTGACCACGGCCATAATCACGCGCTCAAACATCTGGCTGGCCCGAGTGACGATATCCACGTGGCCAAGCGTGATGGGGTCAAAACTACCTGGGTAAACCGCGATGGTCACTGCCTCGTAACTCTCCTGGAAAAGCCTTACCCTTTACTCAGAAAGGTGTTGGACTCACTGTAGACAAGAATCAGTTTACTATATGGAAAAGTTAATAAACAACGAGTTGACTATATTTGTAAGAAAAGTTTACGACTGATCACGCAAAGCAAAAGGCCTGAGAGGCTTGCAGCGAGATCGCTTCGCTGGGATCTGCCTGAATGCTGATGATCTTAAGGATGCTTAAGATTTCTTAAGATATTGATACGCAAGAAGTCAAAGGTAACAAAAGGTTCCCGTTGATCCGGGGCTTCATTGACAGGCTTTCCTATTGGGGCTATTATCACGATCCTCAAAAAACCATGATTGACAAACACAATGGGCAACGCCAAGAAAAAAAAGAAAGTGATTTTAGCCTGTGTGGACTGTTCTGAACGGAACTACTCTACCGAGAAGGGCTTGAATCAAATCAACGAGCGGCTGGAGCTGAAGAAGTACTGTCCTCGTTGCACGAGTCATACCGTTCATCGCGAAACGCGCTAGTTTTTTGTGATTGGATATTGTGAATCGGCTCTTGAAAATGGTATATGTTCTTCTCAAATGGTCTAAAAACGGATAAAGGGAGTTGAACAGATTCATTGAGAGAGTATGCTGTCTGGTAAACCGATTCTTCTTTTCTTTTGGTTTTCAGACTACAATGTACCTGGTCTTACGCTGTAACCTTGCTCATCCATGTTTGAAACCGTTCAATCAAGTTCAGTCAAGTTCAGTCAAAAAGGTGTTCCGGTTTAAATATCCAGTAGTCTGGCGAGTATAGGTGCCACAAGCGTCTCCCAAGCAGTAAAGGTAATTTCTCTTTTATGTTATGCGTCCTTAGTTCAGTTGGTAGAACGTCGGTCTCCAAAACCGAATGTCGGGGGTTCGAGTCCTCCAGGGCGCGATTTTTGTTCTCTGTCTCGTTAAACAGTGATTGCTGGCTGGTCAGCTCGGGAGTTTAAGCGCTTTATTATGACCACATTGCAGCAAACGGACTCTAAGAAGATGCCCGGCCCCGCCGGAAAAAAGTCCCGTCAACAAGAAGTATCAGGCTCACCCATGGAACAACTGACCACCTACCTGAAAGGCGTGCGCGCCGAATGGACTAAAATCAGCTGGCCCACCACGCAGCAAATTATTGGGCAAACCATTGTGGTGTTAGCCGTCGTGAGTGTAATGACCCTGCTTTTATTGGTTATGGACTTCTCGTTCCACTTTATAGTTAACGCCATTACACCTCATCGCAGTTAAAAGAGAACTTACAGGAAACTGACATGGAATTTTTAGAAGAACCGCAAATTCCCTCCGAAGAACTGGAAGCTGATGAATTCGCTCTGGATGATGAAGATCTCGAAGATGAGGCTCCTGCTTCGTCGGGTGATCACCGGGTCAGCGTACTGTCGGAGAAAAATGCCGACAAAGCCATCAGCGTCAGTGCCGAAGATTCCTTAACCGCTTCCAAGCGCCCTCCCAAGCGTCGCTGGTACATTGTGCATACCTACTCCGGACACGAAAACAAAGTGAAAGTGAACCTGGAGCGCCGGATTGAGTCCATGAACATGGGCGATAAGATTTTCCGGGTGGAAGTGCCCCAAAAATCCGTGACCAAGATTAAAGATGGTAAGCGGACTGAGAAAGAAGAGCGTATTTTCCCTGGCTATGTACTGGTGGAAATGCTGATGGACGATGATTCCTGGTACGTGGTTCGCCATACGCCTGGGGTTACCAAGTTTGTGGGCTCCCAGAAAAAGCCCATTCCCGCCAAAGACGTTGAGATCAAGCGTATTCTACTCAAGGATCAGCGTGCCGGTACCACGGTGGCCAAGGTGGAAATCGACCTCAAGGTGGGCGAAATTGTCAAAATTGTCAGCGGGCCCTTTGCCGACTTTGAAGGCACTGTTACTGAAATCAACCCCGAAAAAGAGCGCCTGAAAGCCTCTGTTTCTATCTTCGGGCGTGAAACGCCGGTTGAGTTGGCCTTTAACCAGGTGCAAAAGTCTCACTAATTCCTCAACCCTCACTGCTTGCCGGACTTCTTGTCACAAAATTCCGGCAAAATCTACAAGTAGTGGATCGAAATTTTTTTTTGATCTACATTCATATTTAACTTTCCCAAACTATCGTTGGAGGTATATTTCCCCGTGGCTAAAAAGGTAACCGGTAAAATCAAACTGCAATTGCCCGCAGGCAAAGCCAACCCGTCGCCCCCGGTGGGCCCCGCGCTCGGTCAGCACGGTGTTAACATTATGGAATTCTGTAAGCAGTACAACGCCCAGACTGCTGACAAAACCGGTCAGATTATTCCGGTTGAGATCTCCGTATACGAAGATCGCTCTTTCACCTTCATCCTGAAAACCCCGCCGACCGCCTTTTTGATCATTCAGGAAGCCGGTATCCCCAAAGGATCAGGTAAACCGAATACCGAGAAAAAAGGGACCTTGAGCGCTGAACAAGTGACCAAAATCGCCAATATCAAACTGGCGGATATGAACTCTCACACCGTGGAGTCCGCTGAGCAAATGGTTCGCGGTACTGCCCGCAGCATGGGCGTCACCTGCGAAGCCTAACTTTCCATTAACGTTGTAATGCAATGTGGGAGATTGCCCCAGGCAATTGCTTGACCACAAGGAGTTAAAAAATGGCTAAATTAACCAAGCGTCAGAAACATTTTCAAGAGCTGATGGCTTCCACCGCCCAGCCGGTAGGGGTCAAAGACGGCGTGGCCCTTTTGAAAAAGGCCTTAGAGCATGCCAAGTTTGATGAGACCGTTGAAACGCACATTCGTTTGGGCATCAACGTAAAGCATGCCGATCAACAAGTCCGTAGCACCGTGGTGTTGCCGGAAGGCACCGGTAAAACCGTTCGTGTGGCTGTTATCGCCAAAGGCGAAAAAGTCAACGAAGCCAGAAACGCAGGCGCCGATTTCGCTGGTAGCGAAGACTTGGTCGAAAAAATGGAAAAAGAAAACTGGCTCGACTTCGATGTCTTGATTGCTACCCCCGACGCTATGGCGCTGTTGGGTAAACTGGGGAAAGTGCTGGGCCCCAAGGGCTTGATGCCCAACCCCAAGACCGGTACCGTTACCTTCGATGTGGCTCAGGCCATTAAAGAAGTGAAAGCCGGTAAAGTGGAATTCCGTGCCGATAAGCAAGGGATTGTCCACACCGCTATTGGTAAAGGCAAGGCCTTCACCGAAGAGCAAATTCTGAAAAACTTCTCCACCCTGTATGACGCCATTCTGCGGGCCAAACCGGCCGCTGCCAAAGGCGCTTATGTAAAATCCGTTTACCTGACCTCGACGATGGGGCCCAGCATCAAGTTGGATGCTTCCAAGCTGAGTACCGAGATTCGGGATTACCTGGCCAGCTAAATTTTTATTCTCACCTGAGAGAAGCCTCTTCTATCCGGAAGGGGCTTCTTTTTTGCGGTTGGCCTGCGCTTTCTGTTTGTTGAGCCGCGCGCAGTTTTATAAACGTGTGGTGAGGGGATACTCACCAAAGTAAAATGTCCAGTGTAATTTTTGTCCCGAGGCAAAAAAACGCCCAAGGCAAAAGCCCGATAGAATAATCTACCGGGCTTTTGAAAGGGTTGAGGCTGACAGCGTCTAGGCTTTGCCCAGGGTTTGAGCGCCGGGCTTCCAGCCAACCGGGCACAGTTCGCCGGATTGGAAGGCTTGCAGCAAGCGGATGACTTCATCCACGTTACGGCCCACAGCCAGGTCGTTCACCAGGTAGCTACGCAGGTTGCCATCGGGATCGATCAGGAACAGACCGCGCAGGCTGATGCCCTTGTCTTCCAGCAACACGCCGTAATCACGGCTGATGCGGTGGTTGATATCGGAAACCATGGGGTAGTTCATTTGACCCAAAGCGCCTTCGCTCCAGGCTTTGTGGGAGTGAACGCTATCAACGCTGGCGCCGATGATTTGGGCGTTCAGCTTGTCGAATTCCGCTTTTTTGTCGTTGAAGCCCTGGATTTCGGTGGGGCAGACAAAGGTGAAATCGAGCGGCCAGAAGAACAGAACCACCCACTTGCCACGGTAGTTTTTCAGGGACACTTCGGTGATTTTGCCTTCGTGGTAGGCGGCTGCTGTAAACTCAGGAGCCGGTTTGCCAATTTGTGCGACCATTGGTGTAATCTCCTATCAAAAATAAACCAGACCATAACAATGGCCCTATTGTATGCCTCAAGCCCCCTACTTTCAAGCCGCACTTTTGATACATTGGCTGTAATCCAAGGCGGTCAAAGGCTTTCAGGGCTTTTAATTATCCGTATCAATTCAGGTGTATCAATCAGGGAGCCGGATTTGCCTGATGGATGGCGCTTTCTGAAAATCGTGGCGACAGCAACAGATTGGGAGAAACGGGCCGGTGGATAGCCCTGACCGATGGATAGTCCTGACTGCAAGATTGCTTGCATCCGGGCCGACTATTTTCGGTATGATGATGTTTCTTTCAGGAACCGTAAACCGTTATTTGAGTTGCTCCGAGTCTTGTCGTGCTGAATATTCTGTTCCCCGCAAAATTGTTGCCTGTTGGCCAGACTGTGCCCGATTTTGCGCTGCTGGATCAGCAGGGACGTCTGGTCTCGCTGTCCGATTTTACTGATTGCCGAGGGGTGGTGGTGCTGTTTTTCGCCTCCGACTGGCTACCGGGAGACTTGGCGTTGCTGCAAGACTTCCGGGATGCGCATGGTGCCTTTGCCGCGGCTGGGTTGCAGGTGTTGGCGCTGTCCAGCATTAACTGGGAGACATTGTTTCATCTGTCCAAACGCCTGGATCTTTCGTTTCCGTTGCTGTTTGACCAGTGTTGTCGGCAAGCGACCTTTTATAATGCCGCTTGGGTCAATAAATTTGTGACTGGCCGGGCCGTGTACGTGTTGGACAATCAGCAGCGGGTTCTGTTTGCCCGAACTAAAGCAAGTCCAGAGCAGGTTCTGGCCGCATTTAGTAGCTGAAGGCCCGGTTGTAGACGGCGTCCCTGTTGGGCATGGCAATGGCTGAGCCCCGGTTGAGGACTTTCAGGCTGGCCGTGGTAATGCCTAATTTGGCGCAGTTGATCAGGCTTTCCCCTTGGGCCAGTCCGTGCAGGAAGCCGCCGTTGAAGGCGTCTCCAGCGCCGGTGGTGTCAATGGCCTTGATGGACATGGAGGGGATCTGCTGAATTTCCCGCTTGTAGCCGAGATAACAGCCTTGGGCCCCCACTTTGACCACCACCAGCTTGACGCCCTTGAACAGGAAGTAGTCCACCACCTGCTGGGGTTTATTGAAATTGATCATGCTGACCGTGTCATCAGGGAAAGAGGGTAGGAAAATGTCCACCCAGGGCAGCACTTCGTTGAAAGCGTCCACCATTTTTTCTTCGCTTTCCCACAGGGCTTCCCGGTAGTTGGGGTCGAAGGCGGTCATGACCCCGTTCTCACGGGCCAGCCGAAAGGCTTTCAGGGTGGCTTGCCGGGCCGATGGGGAAATGGCCAGGGTAATGCCTGAGGAGTACACGATTTTGCTTTGTTTAATCAAATCCGCGGTAATGTCATCCGGGCCCAGTTGGGTGGCGGCGGAATGCTGCCGGTAATAGACAAAATCCCGCTGCCCTTCATGATCCACGGACACAAAGTAAAGCCCCGTGGGACCTTTGCCGTTTCGTTTGGGGCTAATCTGGATGCCTTCTTTCAAAATCATTTCTTGCAAGGCCAGGGCAAAGGCATCGTTGCCCAAACGGGTGACATAACCCACATTAGAGCCCAGTCGGGCCGCAGCCACGGCGGTATTGAGCGTATCACCACCAAAACTGCGATTAAAGACACGCGCCTGTTTTAAATCGCCCTCACTGGAGAGCTCCAACATGGCTTCGCCTATGGAAATGATGTCGATAATCCGCCTCCTTCGCTCGCCGGCAAGGCGTAGCGACAATAGATGCCCAGCAAGCCCTTGGTGTATTGGGGCTTGGGTTTATTAATGCCTGTCTCCAGTTGTGTTTGCCGTTGGCGCAGAATGCTGTCCAATTCAGCCGGGGCCAACCGTTGCCCGTTCACTCCTATTATATTCAAAGCCCCTTGCTCCAGATCAAATTCCAGCAAATCTCCATCGATCAGCGTAGCGATGGGCCCTCCCCGGGCGGCCTCCGGTGCTACGTGCCCAATGGCAGGTCCCCGGGTGGCCCCGGAGAATCGGCCATCAGTGATCAGCATGGTACTGCTGGCCAATAACGGGTGAGAGGCAATGGCTTCCGTGATGTAAAACTGTTCCGGCATTCCGGTGGCTGCGGGGCCTTCATAGCGAATGACCACGGCATCTCCCGGCTGGATTTTACCGCTCAGCACAGCCTCACGGGCATCATCCTGATTGTTGAACACTTTGGCCTTGCCTTCAAACCGGCGCATTTGCGGATTCAGGGCAGAGACTTTAATCACCGCCCCACCGGGTGCTATGTTTCCGGTCAGGATGCGGATGGCCCCTTCCGGGCGCAAGGGGGCGCTGATGGGGCGAATGATGTCTTCCGGCTTGCCGCCGTAGTTGCTTAAGAAGCGGGGCATATTTAGGAAATGCCCTGTTTTCTCCAGAATTTCCAGATTTTCGCCCAGGGTCAGCCCGGTCACGGTCAAGGCGTCCCAATGCAGGAAGGGCTTGAGTTCTTTTAAAATCCGGTAGACTCCGCCAGCGTACCAGATTTTATCCGAGGTGAACTTGCCGGAGGGCTTTAAGTTCAGGATAAAGGGCACTTGGCGGTTGATTTCATTGATGCGCTCATAGGAAAAATCCAAGTCGGCCTCATTGGCCATCGCCGCCAGGTGAATGAGGGCGTTGGTGGACCCGCCGGTGGCGGCATGCACCATCAGGGCATTATCCAGCGCTTTTTGGGTGAAAATTTGGCGGGGGCGCAAATCCTCGGCGATTAGTTCAAACACCCGTTTGCCCGCTTGCCGGGCGGCGTCTTTCAGGGCGTTTAGATGGGCGGGAATGAGGGCGGTGGCGGGCATGGCCAGGCCCATGGCCTCCGATAAAAGCTGCATGGTGGCCGCCGTGCCAAAAAAGGCGCAGGAGCCCGCTGAGGGGCAAGCCCCGCTGCGTAAAAACTCGTAGCTGGCCTCTTCAATCTCTCCCCGGCGCTTTTGGGCGTAGATGGTGCCCACCCCTTCCAGGGTAAAGCCTTCCGGGCCGGCTTCCATGACCCCGCCGGGAACCACCAGCGAGGGTAAATTCAGTCGCAGCATGGC
>DAIDMR010000128.1 GCA_027448865.1 Vampirovibrio sp. | reverse complement strand
GCAGGTAGATGTCTGAGCCCAGCAGGGTGATCACCAGCGGATGAAAGCCAGCCAGCACCGCAGACCAACCCCGATGGTAGAGAAAAATGGCATGCAGCACATCCGGCTGGATGTGCTGGAGGTGTACCCTGATTTTACGGGCTCTGGCCTTGATGACCGCCGTTTTGGAGACCTTTCCTTTTCCTGCCTCAATCAGAGTGTCCCGGTTGGGCAAGGGGTGAACGGTGACCCCGTCAATGGTGCCCCCCTTGTCGCTGAGGCAGTAGACCCGGTGCCCGTGAGCCACAAAATAGCCCAACCACCGTTGCACGTGGATATTGGTGGCGTCCGCAATAAAACAAAGCGTTAATAACTTTGGCACGAATCTGGTATCTTTACTCGACAGTGGCATCATACCACGGCTGACCCACTTCGAATCGCGGATTTTGCCCCTGAAATGCAGGCGGGCTTTGTGTTAAAAATTCAAAATACAGTTTTTAAAAAGGGGAGCAAACCAATGGGCTACTGGCTGATGAAAACCGAACCGGGCGAATTTTCTTTTGAAGATTTGGTGCGAGATGGCAGCACGGTCTGGGATGGGGTCCGCAATTTTCAGGCCCGTAACAACATGAAAGCCATGAAAAAAGGGGATCAAGTCCTGATTTACCACAGCGTGACCGAAAAGGCGCTGGCCGGAGTCGCCCGGGTCAGCCGGGAGTTTTACCCGGACCCAACGGATAATCCCAAGGGGGATTGGGTGGTGGTGGATCTGGAGCCGGTCAAAGTATTGAACCGACGAGTCTCGCTGGCGGAAATCAAAGCCAATCCGGCTTTAGCGGAAATACCACTCATCAAGCAATCTCGTCTGTCGGTCATGCCGCTGGATAAAAAAACGTTTGACTACCTCATCGATTTATCCAATCAAAAGCCGCACACGCCCTGAGGCACAGCGCAGGGGAAGTTTTCCACCCTTGACGAGGAACCGTCAGGACTCCACAGCCGCTTCCGACTTTGATGGCAGTGGCGCCGCTGCTTCGTTCAGCAGTGCTTCCCGATTTTCAGGCAACACAGACCAGGCCAGGCCAGCCCGCTTGGGCAGTAAAATCGTAAAGGTGGAGCCTTTTTCCAGTTCTGAACACACTGAAACATCTCCGCCATGGAGTTCAACCAGTTTCTTGATAAAGGCCAGACCCAGTCCGGTTCCTTCTACCGTGCTGTGTGCGTGGGCCCCTACCCGGAAATACTCCGTGAAAAGGAATGGTATTTGCTCGCTTGAAATGCCTTTCCCGGTATCCTGAACCGATATGGCGACAAATCGGGCATCTCCGCATTCTTTTGCCCGCAAATAAACAGCCCCGTTGGGCCGGTTATATTTGATGGCGTTGCTGACCAGATTCAGGATAATTTGTCTTAAAAACCGGGTGTCCGCCTCCACGTCGACAATGTCGGGCTGAATTTCGTAATGAATCCGCACGTCTTTATCGACAGCCAGTGACGCCACCAAAGGCTTCATATTCTCAATAAAGTCCGACAGGTTAATCACCTCCAGAGAGAGGGTGAGTCGGCCCTCTTCCAGACGCGCCTTGTCCAGAATTTCCGACACCATATTCTGTAACTGGGTGACCCCGTCTCCGATATACCCAATGATCTCCTGCTGCTGGACACTCAAGTGTCCGGTATTTTCTCGCAAAATCTGGATAAAGCGCCCCATGGCCGCCAGAGGATTTTTGAAGTCGTGTGAGACAAAAGCCATGACCTTGGTCTTCAGGCGATTCGCCTCTTCCGCCACCTGGGAGGCGGCTTCTAACTGCCGGGTTCTCTCCCGAACCCGTTGCTCCAGCTCCAGGTTCAAGGTCTGCAGTAGAGTCTCCGTCTGCTTGCGCTCTACAGCAATCCCGATGATGTTGGCCACCGCCTGCATAAACATGACGTCATCGGCAGAGTAAGATCGAATCTCTGTGGCGTGAACACCCAGTACCCCAAAAGGTTTGTCCGGATTTTCTCCTTGAATGATAACGCTCATCCCGCTCAGCACATGGTGACTTTTGAGTAGGGCAGGCTGGGTAAAGCGATCTTCGGTGCGAAAATTTTCCACCACCACGGGCTCCTCCACCAGCAAGGTGTATCCAGCCTGAGATTCCGGCCCCGCCGGAACCATGGCACACCCCACCACATCCTCATTCCAACCATAGCCCGCCTGCATCAGGAACTGGTTTTCCGCGGCTTTAAAAACCAGAACCTTGGTCAGGGGCAACTTCAAGGTCTTGGCCAGCAGGATACAGGATTGATCCAGCAGTTTATCAATGGCCACACCGGATAAGGCCTGCTGGCTCAAAGAGGTCAGGATTTTTTGCTTGTTAAAATTGCCCCTCAGCCTTTCCTGGGCTGTCTTCAGCGGGGTAATATCATGATGTATGGAGATATACTGGAACGGTTGCTTGTCCGCCGTCATAAACGGATAAATAGTAGTATCCACCCAGTATTGCTGCCCCGTTTTGGACTGATTGCAAATTTCCCCCTTCCAGACCTTACCAGACTGAACGGTTCGCCAGAGTTCCTTGAAAAAGGCAGGGGAATGAAAACTTGAGTTGATCAGTGGATGGGGGTGGCCAATCAATTCGGCCTGCTTGTATTTTGAAATCTCGCAAAACGCTTGATTGACATAAGTTAAGACACCGTTCGGGTCGGTGATGGCTAAAATGGAGGCCGAATCAAGGGCCTGACGAATGTTGGTCAACTCAAACACGGATTGCCTTAAAGAACCTTCCATCTCTTTCTGTGCGGTAAGATCCCGAACCACATTGGAAAAACCCAGCAAGTTATTTTCGTCATCCAGTGTGCTGGTCAGGGTACACTGCGCCCAGAAATCCGAACCATCTTTACGAATAAGCCGACTTTCAACGTCAAGACGCCCAGCCTTTTGAGCCTGTTTCAGTTTTTCCTGAGGACCTCCGGATAATTGTTCAATCTCTGGATAAAACACGGCGAAATTCTGACCCAGAATTTCACTTCGGGTATAACCCTGAATCCGCTCAGCACCCTCGTTCCAGCTAATGATGTTTCCATGGGGGTCCAGCATATAAATGGCGTAATCCTTGACGCCGGAAACGAACAGGCGAAAGCGTTCCTCGCTGGTTCTGGCCTCTTCCTCGGACTGCAAGCTGGATTGGTAATAAAACAGAACGCGCAAGGACAAGGTCATCACCAATATGGAAATGGCGATGGTCGAAATTTCAAAGGTAACGATCAGTTTCTCCGCTTCCAGCGCCTCAGCCGCTTCCCCCAATAAAAATTCAAAGAGCTGAATAATGGCCACCCCGGCCACCAGAATCAGAATACCCGAGGCAATGCCCAAACTGGAAAGATAACGAATGCGCCTGACAGGAGATAACAGGGGGGCCAGAAAACCGGGCGGGGCCAACGCCTGACTTAAAAGCAGCATCGCGCATAACGCGGCCCCTATAATCGTGGGAACCGCCTGGTAGAAACTCATCAGTACCGGAATCCGGGTTAACACCCCGACCAGTGCGAATAATGCGGTTTCCAGCACCAAAATACCAATCAGCCCAATCGTATTTCGACTTCCTGGCATTTGAGGCAAAAACCGCCAAAGGCTGACACCGACCGTAATTAACAACAACTGAACAGCGGAGAGAAAAGCCATGGGGACAGTCGGGTAAATCGTCACCAGAGGCAGGAATAAGTTGAATTTTGCCAAAATAAGGTAATGAAGAACAAAGAAGAGCGCGGTACCCGCTGGGATAAGCGTCAGCGTGTTGAGCAGGGGTTCCCGGTATTTTTCAGGCAAGGATAGGTTACAAGCCAGCGTGGTAAGAACCAGTCCCAGACAGAAAAACGAAACCGCCGTAGACAAGGCGATTTCCGAACCTGCGCCCAACCAGGAAAAAGTGGTTAAAAGCCTGTAATTAAAGCATTTTCCAATAATTCCCAGGAGGCCGATTAAGGTAATTATTGTACCGAAAAGGAACGAAACATTTAGAGTTTTACAGCGCATTGTACAGCCTAATGACCATGGTGGTCTTTATAATACATCTTTTTACGCACCGATTGACACAAGTTTCGTAGCCGTGGGTCATAGTCCCGGGAGCCGCAAATATCATCCTGGGCTTTCTCCCGCAAACCAGCGCCTCTCCCGCGAAAGGATAGCAACTGGACTGAACGGGTTAAAACACCTTGTCTGGTACCTGACTTGTTTATGATCCCATTAAGTAAAGTTGCTCGCAAGTTACTTTGGATTGGGAACTGATACCCCATTGGGGCAAGTTTTACCTTCTGGCACTGTGTCAGGTTCGAGAGGCTATTATCCATGCGGTTTGGCCACCGATACCATTTAATATTTCCCCAGCCGGGGATTAAAACTGGCCGGTTTGCTGC
This sequence comes from Vampirovibrio sp., assembly GCA_027448865.1. GTDB lineage: Bacteria > Cyanobacteriota > Vampirovibrionia > Vampirovibrionales > Vampirovibrionaceae > Vampirovibrio. The sequence goes on along the minus strand of DAIDMR010000128.1, from coordinate 788 downwards.
CGGGATTCTCCCGACTGACCGGTTGCTTCGCGGCAGTTCCCACAATGCGCTCCGCCCCCTGCCCCAGCAGATCCAGTAAATCCGTGGTGGTCACCATACCCACCAGTTCACCGTTCTCCACCACGGGTAGACAGCCAATGCGGTTTCCCCGCAACTTGTTGGCAACCTCCCGAACGGTGGTATCCGGCTCCACACAATAGGCAGGCTCACTCATGACGTCTTCCACCAACAGACCCTTCATGGTGGTGTAGGGCTTTACTTTTTCACTGCCCGTATCGGAATCGGAGATGACCCCCACAACCTGCTGGCGTTCCACCACCACTAAATGATGAACCCGGTTCTGGCGCATTTTATCAAAGGCGCTTTCCACCGATTCAGACTTCTCAATGGTAATCACCGGGGTGGTCATACATTCATGGACGCGCATGGCAAACTCCTCCATTAAAACAACTAGAAGGTAATTTATTATGAACGGCATTCCGACAAACCCGCATTACTACTCTGGGTATATGACCCCTGTCTGGATGGCTATTGGTCAAACTGTTAATTTACACAACACTGTTTCTGGGCAACAGTACAGCAGGGGTAAATAGCTGCGGAATCATTGATGATTCATCCGCAGATCCTTTTAATTACAATTTGTGAGAGAGGAGAAAGATACCAATGGCCTTGATGAGACCGTTTACCGAAGTGCGTGATCAGATGGAACGCCGTTCATAATAAATTACCTTCTAGTTGTTTTAATGGAGGAGTTTGCCATGCGCGTCCATGAATGTATGACCACCCCG
>DAIDMR010000127.1 GCA_027448865.1 Vampirovibrio sp. | reverse complement strand
GTCAAGTTTAAGTGTGTTTCTTTTTCCGAAATTGCGTTTGCCATAATGAATCAACTCCCATCTCTCAATAACAGCTACTACCAATCTAAAAATCCGTATACCGATCAGTATATAAACAAACTTTGTTTTTTACAAGTTCGAACAGATTATCGATTTTAGTCGCCTTCTATCCTCAGGAAAATTAGTCAGGTCGCTAGGCATGCCTGCCTCCTGTCACACTGCTAATTCGCAACTTGATGAAACCCACTTAAACTTGACCACAGATTGATCTAGACTGAGCGTATGAAAAAGTACATGCCGTTTTTTATCATTTTTTTGCTGATCAGTACCATTCCGGCGCTGGTCTTTGTCCTATTTCCCAACGCCGCCTCCAATATCAACAGTGGCGATATTCCCAGTTTTAACCAAAGCGCCAGTAAAAATTCCGCAGAAACTCAGGAAGTTCAGACCCCCGATTATCTGCTGCGCTGGCGCAGCAAGCCATCCACCCTGAAAGCGGGGCAAACCAGCCGTTTGACCCTCAATATTTTAAGCCGGGTCTCGGGCAGCCCGTGGGAAGGACAACCCAACGCTGTGTTCATCAGCCGTTCCAAACTGGCCAATAAGAGCCAACCCATTCCAGTCAACGTAAAAGCGACCGGGCAAAGCGGCGTTTATCAAATCGAAACCCAACTGCCACAAGCAGGCCCCTGGGATCTGCACTTGACCTTGAATAAGCAGCAAGCGCCTGTGATGATAAAGCTCTATGTGGCTGAGTTCTAGCGAGTCAGGCAGTTAAATCAAACGGAATCTTTCCATCACTTCCTATTGCTTTTGAGGGGGCTTTGCCCCCTGTTACCCCCACTGGAGTGGGAACACAGTCCAGCGCCAGCGCTGTCCCCCCTCCAGACCTCCCCATGAGTCATCTCAAGATGTATTCAACTCAAGATGTGGTTATCTCAAATCCAGTGAAACTTCGTTTTCCTGACATGCCACGCTGCCTCGTATCAGGTTTTTGAGTGATTCCCGGATCTTTTCCTGGCACGTTTTCTTAAAAAGAGCTTACAGCGCCAGCGGCTACCAGCGTCCAATGGATTCCTGCTGTTGCGGGAATAACCAATAGCGCTGCTTCGCCTTACCTGAATTGAAGTTTCCACTGGACGCACCCGGTCGTGCCTAAAACAGGGGCGTGAATTTAAAACACCGGTTTAATGGACGACCACTAAAAATAACCCCAGATTGATGAGCATGATCAGAAACCACACTTTCATCACCGGGCTTTGATTTTCCAGTAACGCTTTGAATACGTTTTTGTCCTGATCCTGGTTCAGCAGGGCGGAGGACAACTTGAGATCCTCCTGGAAGGCCAGCTCTCGGAAGGTCATCTTTCTCACACTCTCTATGTAACGTAAATTGGATCGTACTTTTATTGTAGAAAATCCTTGCAGGTCGCTCATCCACCGGATGGTCAATGTTTTTGTTTTTATATTCTTTATTCTAGGTCATCTGCTCAAAAGTGCAATGGTCGGTGCTTAAAGCGGCCTGATTGGTCAGCACAGGCTTTTCAAGCTATAATGGGGCGGTTTTGAGACTTCGTTTTAGTCCTTGTGAGGCGGTATTTTGATATGAAACGCACCCTGTCGGCTTTGTCTATGGTGATGATTTTAGGAACGATGGCTGGATGTGCCCCGCCGCCGCCGGGAGGCTCCACGGCCGGATATGGCAAAACCATCGAGGGAAGTGGAAAACCGATTCTCAGCGTGAAGGCAACCCCTCGGGGGCCGTTTCAAACCGTGGTGGTGGATGGGGCCGAGTTAATGCAGGCCCGGGGCCATGTGGGGCAGTTTGGGGGCACGTTCTACGATAACCAGATTAGCGACGGCCCTAAGACCTTTAACCCCTGGGCCTCCACCGATGCCACGTCCAGCACCCTGGGCGGCATGTTGTACGCCGGGCTGGTCACTACCGACGCTTATACCGGGGAGCCCATTCCCTATCTGGCCAAATCGGTCACCATTGGGGATGACAAGATGACTTACACGGTAACCTTGCGCAAGGGCCTGAAGTGGTCGGATGGTCAACCGTTGACCGCTAAAGATGTGGTATTCACCTGGAACGAGATTGTCAAAGCCGGGCTGGGCAACGCCAGCCATCGGGATGTGGTGCTGGTGGACGGCAAGTTCCCGAAAGTAAAGGCCCTGGACGATTTAACCATTCAATTCAAAACGGCCAAGCCCTTTGCTCCGTTCCTGCGAAATCTGGGGGAAGGCATTGCCCCGGCTCATATCTTCAAACCCGTGGTGGCCAAGGGAGATGCGGCCTTTTCCGCGTTTATGGGCGTGTCCGATGCGGCCAAGGCTCCCGAGAAATTTGTATCCGGCGGCATGTGGCTGCTGGAAAGTTACGTGCCTCGCCAGAAGGCTGTGTTTAAGCGCAACCCCAACTTTTTTATGGTGGATGCCCAGAACCGTCGCCTGCCCTACATGGATCGCTATAGCATGAGCTTTGTGGGCGATATGAACAACCAGGGCTTGCAATTCGAGCAAGGTAAGGTGGATGTGTATAACGTGCCGGGTAACTTGCTGTCCCATGTGCGGCAACTGAAAAAGCCCGATTTTAACCTGTACAACCTGGGGCCCGCTTCCGGCACGGTGTTTATGACCCTGAACCTGAACAACCGTAAGAACGATCAGGGCAAGCCCTTTGTGGATCCCATCAAGTCCGCCTGGTTCCGGGATGTGAACTTCCGCCAGGCCATTAATCACACCATCAAGCGCCAAGATATTGTGGATAACATCCTGAAAGGGGTGGGGGCGCCCTTGTTTACCTCTGAGGCACTGGCCTCCATTTACCTGAACCAGAAACTGGCCAAGGGGTTTGAAGCCGATCCCGCTTACGCCCGGGAGCTGCTCAAAAAAAGCGGCTTCACCTGGGACAAGCAGGGTGTTTTGCATGACAAGCAGGGCCATGTGGTGGAGTTTAATCTGTACACCAACAGCGGTAACACCGAGCGGGAGGCCATCGGGGTCAATATCAAGCAGGATTTGGCCCAGTTGGGTATGAAGGTGAACTTCAAGCCCATCGATTTTAACGTCCTCATTGGCAACCTGAAGGACGGCAGCTGGGAGGCCATGATCATGGGCCTGACCGGTAGCCAGCTGGAGCCGCACAGCGGGGCCAACGTCTGGCGCAGTGACGGTTCCATCCACATGTTCAACCAGCGCAAGATTGAGGCGGGTAAACCCACCGATATCAGCGATCGCTTGCCTTGGGAAAAGCAACTGGATGACTTAATCGAGCAGGGTTCCCAAACCTTTGACGTGCAGGCCCGTCACAAAATTTATGATCAATTGCAGCAGGTGGTTTATGATCAGGCCCCGTTTATTTACCTGTACTCTCCGTTGAATATTCTGGCGGTGCGCACTCGTATTCAAAACGTGGACCCCACCCCGCTGGAAGCCTTTCACAATCTGGAAGAGATCTGGATTCAGGAAAAGTAGCGTCCGTAAAATTCTCAATCTTGAAACCGGGAGTGCTTATCCGCCTCCCGGTTTTGTATTTGCGCCGCTAATTAATTAGGTGAGTCTCCCTTCACAACACGTTTCCAAAACTGCGTGCAGCTCAAACAAACCTATGGTGCTATTGGCTAAGGCTGCCATCCCTTCTTTTTTAACTCGCTGTACTCAAACAGTTAAAAACGTGTTGCGAAGGGATACTCACTTTAATTCAATCAACCCCAGTGAGGACGAACTATTTAATACGCGCCGTTACTGGGTACGAATCCCTACTTAATGCGGACTAAAGTCGCGTTTTTGCTGGATTTCACCCGGCCCAACTCGGCATTCAGGTTGATAATGCGCTTTTCGATAAACTCGCTGTTTTTGCTGGAAGGCCGCAGGCGCAAGACCTGAGTGTAGCTGTCAATGGCCTGTTGGCGCTTTCCGGCTTTGTCCAGGGTAATGGCCAGACCCAGATGCCCACGGGTAAAGTCGGGCGCTTTGGCAATCAGGGTATTAAACAGGGCTTCGGCCTCGTCATAGCGGCCCAGTCGCATGAAGATGCTGCCCAAATTGTTGTAGGCGGGCAGAAATTCCGGCTCAAGGGCAATAATCTGCTCGTACAAGCGCACGGTGTAGTCAAAATCCTCGGTCATTTCCACCACCAGCGCCAGCCCAAAGCGGGCTTCCACGGAATGGCGATCCAGCTTGATGGCCCGCTCGTAGTGGTGAATGGCTTTGGCCGTGTAGCCGCATTCGGCGTAACACTTGGCGATGTCTTGATGCAATTCCTTGCGGAAACCGTTCTGGGACAGGGCCTGCTCCAGATACTGAATGGCCCCCAGGCTATCCCCTTTGCGGCGCAGGCACTTGGCAATGCCCACGTAGGCTTCCGTAAAATCCTGCCGCTGCTCCAGCGCCAGACGGTACTGGGCGATGGCCGTGTCAATTTCTTCGCGGTAGCGGTGGGTATCGCCTGAAATCAGGTAATCGTAGGCTTTGCCGTACTTGACCTTCAAGGGGTTGGTCACTTCGGTGGCCAAGCCGCCGGTAAACCGGTTCAGGGCGGTCATCAGCCTGCTGGAGTATCGAAGCCCCGGTTGGGTGGCTTGCCGCTGTTCATTTAAGCTCATCGTAATTCCACAGCTCCCTTGGAGAAGGAGTCATCTAACCACTTCCACGAATATCACCACAAACCCAGACGGGCGCCGTGCGCTCAGCGGGCTACTTTTATTGTAGGGGCTTGGCCTCCGCTTGGAATCGTCCAAGGGATCGATGCCGAAGGATCAGTGTTTGAAGATCCCGTTACATGTTATTGCTGTAATAGGTTAAGGAGCCGGTGAGGGGAAGGGCCGCGCTTTTGGAACCGAGGGCCCTTTGGGGTATAATTTCCGCAGTTGATTGGGTGAGTGGTTTGCTCATCCGCTGTTCCCGACCCGTTTGCAGGGCAGGGCAAGCCAGTTCCGATTTTGATTTTGAGTGCAGAGAAAGGCATCCCCATGTTCAATATCCAGCAAATGATGAAACAGGCCCAAAAAATGCAGGACCAGATGAAGGACGTGCAAACCGAAATGGAACGGGCCGAATTTACCGGAACGGCCGGTGGTGGCGCCGTAACCATTACTTGCAATGGCAAGTACGAGTTTACCGCCGTGAAAATCAAGGAAGATGCCCTGAGCGACCGGGATATGCTGGAAGATCTGGTGCTGGCCGCCTTGAAAGACGCCAGCAGCAAGGTGACGGACACTATGGAGCAAAAAATGTCCAAAATCACCGCCGGGCTCAACATCCCCGGTTTGAAACTCCCTGGCTTCTAAATCGTCCTGACGCTTACTGGTTTTTCCAGTGTTTTCCCAGTTGCTGTGCCTGCGAAAAGTTGTTCTTTCCGCAGGCATGGCTTTCTTGGGTACAATAAGAACAGCGCCTTTTGTGTTTGCCTTGAAAGCCTTCCATGAGTTACACCTTACCGCTTGCCCGCCTGATTGAAGAGTTTCAGAAATTACCGGGGATTGGCCCCAAGTCCGCCCAGCGCTTGGCCTTTCACGTTCTCAAGCAGCCCCCGGAGGATGTGCGCACTTTCTCCGATGCTTTATTAGAAGCCCGGGACAAGATTGGGTATTGCCAGCAGTGCTTCAACCTGTCCGCCCAAAGCGTGTGTGAGCTATGCGTGCAACCCAATCGCAAGCAGCAAACCATCTGTCTGGTTTCTGAGCCCAAGGATTTGTACGCTCTGGAGCGCACCGGGGAATTCAAAGGGGTGTATCATGTGCTGCAAGGCCTCATTTCCCCGCTGGAAGGCATTAGCCCCGAGGATTTGAAAATCAAGGAGCTGCTGGCCCGACTGTCCAACCCGGATGTGGAAGAGGTCATTCTGGCCCTGCCGCCGTCTATTGAAGGGGATACCACCAGCCTGTACCTGTCCCGGCTGATCAAGCCGCTGGGCATCAAACTGACCCGGATCGCCTTTGGCTTGCCGGTGGGCGCCGATCTGGAATACGCCGACAGCATGACCATTACCCGGGCCTTGCAGGGGCGACAGTCGGTATAACCATCAGGGGTGTGATTACTCGGGTTCGTTGAGCAAAGTCCCGTCAACCGGACGATACAGTAATCCGGGACAATCCGCTACACTGGCATGTATCTGGAAGCTCGGCCAAAACCCCACGGTAAAAGCGGGTGTGTGGGGTGTCAACAGAAGGGGTCATTGTCAATGCCAAATGGGTGGCGCTTGCTCTGTGTCTGCACGCTGCTGGTGGGGTGTCTATCTCCGGCGGGAGCTGTCTCCGTGGACAAATTCCAGCTCAGGGAGCCGGTACTGCTTCAGGACCCGGCCCGGAAGCCTGAAAATCTGGCCGAAATTTTGTGGCGCCTGCACCGTCTGGCCGAACAGCAAGCCCTTCGCAGTCGGCTGCTGTTTCCGAGAGAGATGATCGAAACCGATGTGCCCTTGATTGACCCCCGGCGGAGTTCCAGTGAGCTGAATGGGCTTTAGGATTTTAAAACCGATAAAATGGCCGCATCAGGAATATCATCCCGCACCACCACCTGCCCAATGACCCGGTGGGGGAGAATGAGCTTGATGCCCCCGTCCTGGTTCTTTTTGTCGTGCTTCATCACGGCCAGCACATCCTTGGGGGCGAACTGTGGGGCATTTTTCACGATGGCCAACAGGCCCACCTGTTGATACAGGGCATCCAGCCGCTGTACCAGCGTGGCTTCCATGAAACCCAGCTCAATGGACAGCCGGACGGCCAGCCGCATGCCGATGGCCACGGCCTCGCCGTGTAAAATGCCGTACTCACTGAGGGTTTCGTAGGCATGGCCGAAGGTGTGGCCCAGATTCAGGAAAAAGCGCAGCCCCCTGGTTTCCAGTTCATCCGCCATGACCACGGCAGTCTTGATGGCCGCACACCGGTGAATCATGGCTGGTAACACGGCGTGGAGATTGCTGGCATGGGCTTCCAGCCACTCGAAAAAGCCGGTTTTCCCATCGCAAGCCGTTTCAATCAGGCCGTATTTAATCACTTCGGCCATCCCGGCCACAAATTCCCGGGGCGGAAGACTGTGGAGGGTGTCGGTATCGGCAAAAACGGCCTTGGGCTGGTAGAAGGTTCCTACCATGTTTTTGATTTGCCCCAGATTGACCGCTGTTTTGCCCCCAATGGCC
>DAIDMR010000126.1 GCA_027448865.1 Vampirovibrio sp. | reverse complement strand
GTATTGCCGAAACCATTGGGGAAGCCATCACGGTGGTGGGCTCCATTGAGTCGTACCTGGATTATTTGACCGTGTTGAGCCAGTTGGATGTGGATACGGTGAACGCAGTGGCCCGTCACTACCTGACTCTGGACAAGGCCTACACATCGGTTATGGTGCCCGGCGAAGGCGCCTTGAAATCTGAAGATGACGGCGAAGGAGAGGCGTAACCCATGTTGAAGGTCGAGGCGCTCCCCACGGAAATTTTGAAGCTGTCCACCGGGGCCACGCTGTTACATACCCCCATTGAGACCGCCCCTCGCTTGGCCATTTCCATGTTTTTGCCGGGCGGTAACTTGCTGGACGCCGTACCGGGTGTCTCCGATATGGTGGATCGCCTGTTGATGAAGGGCACCGCTACCCGCAATCAGGAGCAGATTTCCATTGAACTGGACGGGTTGACCTTAGAGGTGGATACTGACACCAAGCGGGATTACAGCGCCATTCACGCCACCTTGCTGGAAGAGGATCTGGACACTTCTTTTGAGTTGATCGCTGACTTTTTTTATAACGCCACCTTTAGCGAATTCGAGCGGGAAAAGCAGAAGGTGGCTGGTGAAGTGATGATGGATCTGGACTCTCCCAAGAGTCGGGCCTCCGATCAGTTTATTCGCAGAATGTTTGAAAACACCCCTTACGGCATTGTCAGCAGCGTCATTCTCGACGCCTTGCCGTCGCTTAATTCCGTTGCGGATCTGAAAGCCCATTACCAACGGGTGTTTACCCCCAAAAACTTAATTGTTTCGGTGGCGGGTAATATTGCAGCGGATAAAATGGCCAAGGCGCTGGAAAAGCATTTTCCCAAAGGGGCCGAAAGCGCGCCGGTGGTTGATGATGGCGTGCAAGCCAAGTTGCGCAATTTGTCTTTAAACCAGGATGAACTGATCACCTTTGCCCGGGATGATTCTTCGCAAGCCCACATTTTTAAGGGCTGGCTGGTGCCGGAAGCCCGGCATGAAGACTACGCCCCACTGGCTCTCATGAATACCATTCTGGGGGCCGCTGGCCTGAGTTCCCGGTTGTTTCTGGAACTGCGGGACAAGCAGGGGCTGGCCTATAACGTGCGCAGCACTTATGAGGCTTACCGTCACAAAGGGCTGTTTTACCTGTACATTGGCACCGAACCCAGGAATAAGGACAAGTGCCTGAAGGGCTTTATTGAGGAAGTGAACAAGCTGGCGGATATTCCGGTTTCCGCCGAGGAACTGGCCGATGCCAAGCGTAATATTCTGGGGCGTCGCTCTGTCTTTTTAGAGACCGCCCATCAGCAAGCCAATTACATTGGCGCCAACTATACCCAAGGCCGTACGCTGGAAGAAATCGCCCGGGTGCCGGAGCAGATTGAAGCCGTGACCCCGGCGGATATTCAGCGCGTGGTGCAGCAATACTTGTTGCAACCGGCTCTGGTGTCTTTGGTGGGCCCTTCCCGGATTTTTTAACTTCAGCGTTTAATGCTTCAGTTCCCTGACACGGCCCCTTTTGGCCAAGTGCTTCTGCTCTGCTTGATTTTAACTTAGTAGTATCCGGCAGCCATGGGGAATGGGCTTGGCGTGCTGGCATACAAAGCGGCGTCCGGGTTTAAAATGCCAGCCCCCTCCGCCAGTGGTGATGCCTGTGTATCCACGGCGGTTTGCTGCAAAATGGCCTTGATGTGGGCCACGCTTAAATTGGGGTTTTGTTGCTGCATGCGGGCAATAATGGCCGCCGCTTTGGGCGAGGCGAAGGAGGTGCCATCCTGTGGGCCAAACCTGGTTTTGACCCCGACCCCATCGGTGGCGACGGTGGGGTTGTAGGTGCCGTCTCCCCAGGAGGAGAAGCTGCCAATGGTGTCATCCTGCAACTGGGGCGTGTCCTGATCATCGGAAGCCGCTACCGAGATAACATCCGGGCTTTGGGCCAAAAAATTGGTATCGCCTCCCGGGGTGGTTCTGGGGAATACGCCGTTCAGTTCATGCTCGTTTCCGGCAGCCACCACCACGACGATGCCGTTTTCAGTCGCATTGCGGGTGCTGGCCTGATAACGGGCCCGGGCTTGCTGAAAGGCGGAATCGGGCGCGTCCAGCCGATTGTCCACATAGGTGCTGATGGCGTTGGCCACGGGCTCCGTGACCGTGGTAACCCCGTCTTTATCCACTTCCAGAGTTTGAATGTCACTGGGTTTGAGGCCCACGTATTTGGCCAGTGCGGGGTTGGCCTGAAGCGCATGCAGGGTATCGATGTAAATCTCATTGCGAGAATAGCCTAGGGAGCCATTGATCACCGTGGCTTTGCCTTCACTGACCACTTGATCGATTTCCTGGCTGAATACGTTGAAGGCATCGGTGGCGCCTGTGTCAATGAATTCATCCAACGCTTGCTGGCTATTGAGCTTGGGGGTTGCTGCGGTCGATTTGGCCCGGGTGCTGGCCGAACCGTTCTGGCCGGTGTCATCGATGCCTTCCAGAACCGCTGCCCCGTTCGGGTTGTACCTCCGATATACTTCCATCACGGATTGGGCATGCTCATCCGCTTTGCCGTCTCCGGTGTAGCCCACCTCCACAATGACGGCACTGCCCCGGTTTTTGGCGGAGGCTAGGGATGGGTTGAACGGCAAATCCTCAGCCTTGCCCAGCAGGGTTTGCAGCAGTTGCGTTAACGCTCCGGTTTGACCCGAACCCTCAGTCAGCAGCGGGTTGCCGCCAAACGGGAATAAATCCTTCATGGAAGGCTGTGAGCCGTAGGCCGATGTTTTCGGAGAGGGCCCTCCCCATGGATTGGGATAGGTTCCGCTTGCTGTCCCATTCGGATTTGCCCAGGGGTTCAGCCCATTACTTGCCATTCAGTTTATCTCCAGCCATTGTGTCTTCGTGTCACGATCTGACATACCGCCCAACGCGACGATGCACCCGCCAAGCCCTCTGGGGTGCTATGCTAAATAAAAAATCATGCGTGTTTTAAATTGATTGTTTTTATGAGTTTTTTACAATGGATTTAAGCTGGATAGTCCGTATCAATGCCGGTGATATCTTCGCTCCCGCCTGCACGATACAATTTGCTCTTTTGGATGCCGGTTTTGCGTTGGCGAGCGACCCGCTCAATACGGACTGAGCCTCATGGTAAATTCCGGATTTTATACGTATTTGCTGAGATGCGCGGATGACACCCTCTATTGCGGGTGGACAACTCATCCACAGCAACGCCTGGCCCAGCACAACGCGGGGAAAGGGGCCAAATACACCCGGGTGCGCTTGCCGGTGCGTTTGGTGGCCCAGTGGCAGTTTGACTCCAAAGCAGAAGCCATGCGTTATGAGGCCCGGATCAAGCGACTATCCCGCAAACAAAAGCTGGCTCTGATAGAGAGCCAGCTTGAGAGTATGGTGTCGGGTTAGACTGATTTTACGCGGAAATTTCCAGCCGCTTGCGTGTGGGGCTGTTGCCTGCTTCCTGCGGGAGGCCTTCTTCGGCCTTGCGCTTGGGGCTCCACGGTTTGCGGGGCGGCTGATTTTTCCAGTTTTTGGTTTCGTCCGCCTTATTCCAGGAGACTGGTTTGCTCAGTTCCACCGACCCACGGCGGTAGGCGAAATCGTGATCGGCCTGGCGGGCAAAGGTGCCAGCCACGTTGGGCGCGTTTTCAATCATGGTGGCAATTTCGTGGTTGGTTTTATAGGGGATTTTGCTGCCGCCACCCTGATCTTCCTCGGCCTCGCTGATGGCCCCGTAATCTCCGGTGGGTTGAACGGGAGGCTCCGCGCCCTTGCTGTCCAGACCCAGACTGGACCAGTTGGCTGAGCCAATCAGCAGGTGCTTGCGATCAAATACGGCCCATTTGGCGTGCAGCTTTTCCTCCGTGACTTTGTTTTCCTTGAAAAAGCGAATGGGAACCCCGGCATCATCCAGCTTCTGGATACCGGCCCGACAGTTGGGGAATATTTTGTACAACCCTTCATCCACCAGCAGTTTGACACCTTCTTTGCCTTGTTGGGTCAGCTGGCGATGCTTCTGAATCAGGGCATCCACCACCGCTTTGTGGGTGAGGACAAACAATTGGGCGTGGATGCTGCTTTCGGCTTTATCAATCTGTTTTAAAATTTCAGTCAAAACGTCATTCTTTGCGCCCTGATCGGCTTGTCGGCTGGTGGTTTGCAGTACTTTGACACGCCCCTGATGGAAGGGCTTAATATCCGGCAAGTCCTCACTTTTGCCCTGGGAGGTGGTCCAGTCCGGCTTGTAGACTTTGTGGAAAATATTGCGCACATCGGGGCCTTCAATGTACACGGCCCCGTCGTGGTTCATGGTGGAGTGATTGCCCCAGTTCATGCCGCCCACAATGGCTTTGCGGTTGTCCAGTATAATCAGTTTCACGTGATTTTTCAGGGCCACATCCCTGGGATAGGTTAGAAAGGGTACATTAAACGCTCTCAGACGCTCAATGGTGCGGTCGTTGTGGTTCGGTTCCATGAGCGTTTTGGCCTGATCCTTAAAGGCCTTGGCCGGGTTCCGTTCCATGATGCGGGGTTGTTGCTTGCTGTTGTCCAGCAGAATGCGCACATTTGCTTTTTGCTCCCGATGCAAACTGATAATGCGATCCAGCAGGCTGTGATGAATGGCCGCCCCGGGAGCGCCTGGGGCGCACTTGCGTTCCGGGTAGATTTCCGGATTTTGCAGTTCATACAGGTTCAGCATGAGCCAGGGCTTTTGTTGACTGGTGCCGGTTTCTGCCTCTCGTATGATTTGATCGATTTTGCTGAAAATCTGTTCGCCCCCCAATAGGCTTTCCACCACGGTTTTGTCATTTTTCACGCCGTGGGCGGTTGGAATGGTGTAGTGAAACTCGTCTTTGGCCGGTGGCATAAAGTGCCGCATGGTAAACGATTTATGAGACGGGGTGACCGGTTCGCTGGCTGGTTCAATCTGCGGATTGCCGCTTGCTCCCTTGGCCGCAAACAGGACGACCGGTCGGAACGTCGTTGGTACTTTACTTGCAATAGCGCTTAACACAAACTCCCTCCAATTCCTCTGATTCTATGCATAAGCCAGGCACGTTAAAATTTCCCGGCAACGGCAGGGGCCAGTCCGCACAGATTTTTACGCAGTCCCCATCACTCAGGGGGCTGTGTGTTTGTTGAAACCCAAATCGTTAAAAATGCCTCACTGCCTGTGACACGGATTACGTTGAAACTCACTTTTCTTTCAATTAACGGTCATTGTACCCGGCTCAGCCTGAAAGTCAAAGATATTTTTAAAAAAGCAATAAGTATGATTGTTTAATGTTGTTATTAAAGGGCTTTCAGGTCTTTCACTGTTTAAACTGATATAAATTTAGAACAGTGTCCCTTCACAACACCTTTGCAAAACGGCGTATTGCTCAGACAAGCCTTGGCACTGCTGTTGGCCAGATTGGTCAAGCCTTCTTTTTGACTCGCTGGACTCAAACCGTTACAAACGTCTTGCGAAGGGGTACTTCCCTAAATCCGGGATAGTACAGGGCTTACAGTGATTTTCAGGACGGGGGGTCGCAAACACTGAAAAAGCCCGTGGCAACGTGCGACGGGCTGAGAGCCTGAAAGCTGGCTTTTAAGCGGAAAAGCCTACTGGGTGGGGACGTTGGCGGTGGCAAAGGCCCTGCGTTTTGGGCTAAAGGCACCTTTCATGGCCAGCGCGATGCGATTGTAATGATCCAGCACGCCCAGAGAGGACTGGATGACTTCTTTACAATCTTTATAAGGGTTGTCGGCGTGTGGGCTTTGCCGCAGCATTTCAGCGTAGGCTTCGCCCAGACGGCGTTCAATTTCACGCGATTGATCGTACATGCTGATTTGTCCCCTAAGTCCCTGTTGGAATGTCCCCTGATTGTGAATGGCGAACCAGGTGAATTGATATCCAAGTACATAAAAACAGGAACGCCCTCTTTTGTGCCAGAGGCTTTCGATCAGGTTAATTCCAGTTGAACCAGGGCGGTTCGAAGCTGGTGTCTGGCGTGGCGTAGGTATTTCCTGCCGCAATGGTGCCGGGAAGCGTATTTCCTCGTGAGGTGACACGTCCGCCGACGTAAATAAACATCTGTGCCGATTTATCCGGGCCATTCGTGCTGCCACTATAGGAGCCATTGGGATCGAAGTAGAATTCAATGGCGTTGGTACTGTTGGTTCCTGCCAGAGGATCGTTTGTAAAGCGTAACTTGCCGCCATTGTGCAGTACCAGGCAGCCGCCCGGCGCACTCAACGAGCAGGAAAGACTCGCTTGCGTGTACTTGTCGTCAATGGTGCCGGAGACGTCATTGCTCAGGTAGTTCATGTACTGGGTTAAGTCCCCAAACCGAAAACTGGACGTGACGCTGTTGCTGTAACTGTAGTTTTGATGGGCCACAGAGACCGTGGCGGCCACTTCTTTGGCTTGTGCTTTATATTGGCTGTTTTGCTGGGCACTTAGAACTTTAGGGAAGGTGAAGGTGGCAATTACGCCCAAGATGGCCAGGCTGATGAGTAACTCGGCTAAAGTAAAGCCGAGGACTGCTTTGAGCGACTTCCTGAATGGGAAGGATACGAACATGCTCTGGGCTCCTGCGTCTGAAACGCATCAACCTGTTAATCTGTTACTGACAAGTATCGACCGGCTCCGTGAAAACTTGAGCGTTTTTATCAATGTTTTTTGAAGGTCACCAGTATCTCCCGGATGAGCCAGAGCATCGTCAAGCCGATTGTTTTCGGTCATAATAGGGCACATGCCTACTCGTAACCAATGGATCAAAATTACCGGGGCTCGGGTGAATAACCTGAAAAATATCAGCTGCGATTTGCCCCACGACCAACTCACGGTCATCACCGGCCCCTCCGGCTCCGGGAAATCCTCTTTGGCCTTTGATACCCTGTATGCCGAAGGACAGCGGCGCTACATCGAGTCCATGTCCTCCTACGCCCGGCAGTTTTTAGCCCGCATTGAAAAGCCAGACGTGGACAGCATTCAGCATATTCTGCCCGCCATTGCCCTGGAGCAGAAAAACTCGGTGAAAAACGCCCGTTCCACCGTGGGCACCGCTACCGAAATTTACGATTATCTGCGCTTGCTGTACGCCAACGTGGGGCAAACCCGCTGCGATGCCTGCGGCGGGGACGTCAGTCGGGTCGATCCGTTCAAAATCCAGAGCATTCTGCAAGCCTACCCGGAAGGCCAGAAAGTGTTGCTGCTGGCCCCCGTGCAGCTTAAGGAATTTGGAGTGGATGAGCTGCTTAGGCAGGGCTTCTACCGGATTTACCGTAACGGGGAAATGCAGGAGCTGAACGCAGTCCGAGAGGATTTGTCCTCGCATGAGCTGGTGCGCATCGTTATCGATCGCCTGATCATCAAGCACAAAGCCTTGGGGGCCCGCTTGCTGGAATCCATTCGCAGCGCGCTGACCCTGGGCAATGGCAAAATTGAGATTCTCACGCTGGAGAGCGGCGAGAGTCAGTTGTTTCAGAATGAATTCGCCTGCCTGAACTGCCATAAGACCTTTATCGAACCCTTTGCCAACCTGTTTTCCTTCAACAGCCCCATGGGGGCCTGTCCCGCCTGTGAGGGCTTTGGTCGCATCATCGGCATCGATATGGACAAGGTCATTCCCAACAAGAACCTCAGCCTGGCCCAGGGGGCCATTCATCCGTTTACCAAGCCCAGCTATATTGATGGCTACGAATATCTGGCCACCGAGGCCAAGAAGCGCAAAATCCCCCTGGATAAACCCTGGAATGAGTTGACGGACGCTCAAAAAACCTTTGTCATTGACGGGGGTGGGGAGTTTGACGGCATTCGGGGCTTTTTCGACTGGCTGGAAACCAAGAAATACAAGGTGCATGTGCGGGTTCTCTTGGCCAAGTATCGGGGCTATTACCCCTGCCCGGATTGCCTGGGTTCTCGCCTGCGCCGCGATGCTTTGAATGTGTTAGTGCAGGGCAAGAACATTCTGGACATTGGGGAGATGCCGGTTTCTGAACTGGTGGACTTTTTTGAGGCTCTGACCCTGCCGCCCACCCACCAAACCATTGCCGAGCGACTGCTTCAGGAAATCAAAAGCCGCTTGGCCTACCTGAATGAAATGGGCCTAACTTATCTCACGCTCAGTCGACAGTTCCGCACCCTGTCAAACGGGGAAGCCCAGCGGATTAACTTATCCGCCGCCCTGGGCAGTGGCCTGACCGATACCATGTATGTATTGGATGAACCGACCGTGGGACTGCACGCCCGGGATACGGATCGTCTGATTCGGATTCTGCAAAAGCTGCGGAATCAGGGCAACACCATTGTGGTGGTGGAGCATGACCCGGAAGTGATGCTGGCTGCCGATTACATTGTGGACATGGGGCCGTCCGGCGGAGAAGACGGCGGACGCATTGTCTATGAGGGCAAGCCCAAGGGCTTGTTGAAAGTGGCCTATTCTCAAACGGCCCGCTATCTGTCCAACCCGGAATTACTGGTTCCATCCTCATCGGTTGCCAAATCACGTGCGCCCAAAAAGGGCAAATCTGACAGTAAAACCGAGCAGTCTGATGTCATTGAGATTCGGGGGGCCCGGGGCAACAACCTGAAAAATCTGACCGTTCAATTTCCGGTGAACCAGTTGGTGTGCGTCAGCGGGGTGTCGGGTTCTGGAAAATCCACCCTGATTAAGCAAACCTTGTTTGCCGCCTACGAGCACAGCCAGTCCCGATCCTTGCAGTTGGATGAAGCCTCGCATGAGGAAATTGTGGGACTGGAGCGCTTTAAAGACGTGCTAATGGTGGATCAAAGCCCGCCGGGCCGCTCGGCACGCTCCAATCCGGTCACCTACGTGAAAGCCTACGATGACATTCGCAAGCTGTTTGCCGAATCTCGCAAGGCCATGATTCTGGGAATCTCCCCGGGGCACTTTTCGTTCAACACCCCGGGCGGCCGCTGCGAGACCTGCGAGGGACTGGGCACCCTGACCATCGATATGCAGTTTATGGCCGATGTGACCGTGGTCTGCCACGATTGTCAGGGTCGACGCTTCAACCCCAACGTCTTATCAGTGGAGGTTGAGGGCAAGAATATCAACGATATTTTGAATATGACCGTGGATGAGGCGGTGCGCTTTTTCGCCAGCAGCCGTAAAATCAGCAACAAATTGCTGCCCTTGCAGGAAATTGGCCTGGGCTACCTCAAGCTGGGGCAATCGACAGCCACCCTCTCCGGCGGGGAAGCGCAGCGCCTGAAGCTGGCCAGTTACCTGCCAGCGGGCCATGCGGATACGGATAGCGTTCGGGTGTCCAAAGATCAATACCTGTTTTTGTTTGATGAACCCACCACGGGCTTGCACATGGCCGATATTGCCCTGCTGGTGCAGGCCTTCCGGCGCTTGGTGGCCGCAGGGCATTCCCTGATTGTGATTGAGCATAACATCGATTTTATCGCCCAGGCCGATTATGTGGTGGACATGGGGCCTGAAGGTGGCGCTGGAGGCGGGCAGATTGTGGCCGAAGGTTCGGTGAAGGATATTATGGCCAATCCGCACAGTCAGACTGGCCTCTTTTTGAAAAAACGTCTTCAGTCCCCGGTGGTTAGCGCTTAGGGTTGCGGTTAAAGAAGTGCTTTCCCGCCCGGCCCAGCAAGTCCCAGCCCACTTGGGCCGGTAATCCCCCGGTGGCCGCATTGACCGAAGTATTCACCCACATTTCCTGCTGGTGGCTCTCATCAATTTTAAAGTCGCAGTAACGCTGGAACCAATCGTTGATGGCCGTGCCCAATTCCTCACCTTCGGCCCGAAAAGTCACGGTAATGAGTCGGGCCATATAGTCAGCGTCATCGTTCAGAGGGCCGGTTTCCAGAACCGTCTGCAAATAGTGTGGCATGCGGCCATTGTCCAGCATTAACAGCATGCGGTGGGTGGCGGCGATGATGTCTTCCGGTAAAAATACACTACCCTGAAATACCTCACTGCGGGTGAGTGTGCGTTGCTCCGGATTTTTTCTCAAACGATCCAGGGCCGCTTGCTGATAACTTTCATAACGGCAGTGGGTCAGTTTGAACCCTTCAATTGAGAATAAGGTTTTAGAGACGATAAAACGGCTCAGGGCCTGCTCCTGGGGTAGATGATCCTCAGCGTCCATGGCCGTTAGTAGCGGTAATAATTCGCCCTCTGCCTGGGCCAGATTCAGGCGGGGATGTTGAAAGCGCAACCAGCCTTTCAGCAGTTTACCCGCTCCCCGGCCCACTTCGTAGGCGGAAATTTGCGAGAGCAAGGCCTGCTCGCTTTCCGCCCGGGCTTGCTCCCATTTTTTGCGAGACTGCCTTAAAACCCGTTGGGCAATGGCCATACTGATTGTGGAGAACAGGTTGCCTTTGCTGAGCGTTTTTTTCAATTGCTTGCCAGAAAATCCCAAAATGCCCATGGCTGTGTCATCCTGTTTGCTGCGTCTATGCAACAGTATACCGGAGGATACTGACTAATAGGGAATAATGCGGGTGGTAGCGCCAAAGGGGGAGACGATGGTGCTGCCGTAAGGGCGATAAGGTTGAGTGTTCAGGGTCATGCCACCCGGATAGGCATAAGGGTAAACCGTGTTGTAACCGTAGGGTACCTGCCCCGGGATTTGCCCGAAAGCCCGGTTGCCGAGGCCGTAGCCATAGGGCGTTCCATAGGGAGGGTATCCATAGGGATAATTGTTGTAATACCCATTTTGAGGGGTGATGCCGTTGTTGCCCCGGTTAAGGTAATAACTGCCCGCCACGGCCCCGGCCATCATGGCCAGTCCGGCCAATCCCTGACCAATGGCGGCCAGTTTGGAAGGGCCCGCCTCCTGCGCGCCGTTGGGATTACCGGAATAGCTGCCAGCGTTTCGATTGGGTTGATCCTGAAAGAAGGGATCGCTGGCAAACGGGTCATCCTCGCTCTGCCAAAAGCGTTTTTTCCTGGCGGGGGATGGACTGCTTTGTGGCGGGGCATTGGCCATGGAGGGGGCCATGGCGGTGGCGGCAGGGCTGCTAACCGTGGGTCGCTTGGGGGCAGCTTTACCGGCTGAGAACTGAGCGTTGGCCGGTTTTTCCGCTTGTAGTTTGGCCTGTAAATCCGCTGCCGCTTTGGCCGCCTCCGTGGGGAATAACCGGGCCAGCTCGGCCAGCAATTCACCGGCGTCCTGAAACCTGGGTTCACCGTATAAAACGGTTTGCAGGGTATTGAGGCGCTGAATGAGGGATGTGCCTGACTTGGGCGTAATCAGCAGTTGCTTTTCCACGCTGCTGATAAACGGTTCAGCGGGTTTCAGTTTTGCTTCCAAAGCGGCTTGCTCCGCGCTGGGGGAAGCCGCTTTGCTTGCCGGGGACGGTGTGGCCGATGGTGCGGTTACCGCCGGGGCGCTGTGATCAATGAGTGGTTTGGCTTTCCAGTCCGAAGCGAAATCGGATGATGCCCAGCAAGGCGCAAGCCCGCTGACGCCAAAACTCAGCAGGGTAAACAGCGCACAGCATTTTTGAGTGACCGTATTTTGAATGGTCGGATGACGAAACACAGGCAACATCCTCTTTGGCAAGGGTGAATTCAGTTACTTCAATAAAAGGGGCTGAATTCAAATTGTTGCCATAGGCAGACCTTGAATGCCTAAACGGCCTCTCCACCGCCAGACTAGCGGAGCCAGCCTCTGGGGTTTCACTCAGCCGACCAGACCGCCATCGAGCGCCTGAAAATTTTCTGGTATCGAATCCTCCTGAACCGTCTCTCAGGCGCCGTTTCCGTATTTGCCCAAATATAGCCCGCTGGCCTTGGTGAAGTTTTCCGGCCAGTCTTTCAGCAATTGTTTCAGGGCCACATTGGGTTCCACCGGCATTTTCTGAACTTCTTCCAAAGTAAAAAAGCCCATCTCATTCAGGTTTTCATCCAGGGTCATGGTGGGGGTACCGCTGAGGTAGCGGGCCAGCATGAATACATCAATGGTGTGTTTCATCTCCCCGGCAGCGCCCTTCAGGAGAAAATCCGCCAGATACAGCGTTTTCTCGATGGCCACATCCAGATCAATTTCTTCTTTCATTTCCCGGATGGCACATTCTTCAAGACCCTCATTCAATTCCAGCGTTCCCCCCGGGAAAACCCAGAAAGGGCGGTTATTTTGACGAACCAGCAGTAATTTGCTTTCGTGGATGAGGACGACACCCAAGCGCACTTTGAAACAATAATTTTGAGACATGAGCCATTCCTTGTTAAACACTGAAAATGATCTTAAAGACCGGACGAGACAGGTTGGGATGCGGCGGGGTTGGGAGTGCCATTCGCATCTTGAATTTGTCGCAGCCATTGGTGTTGGCTGGTTTGGGAGTTCCCTTGCCAACCGCCCAGGCCATGGCGTTTGTTCAGGTTAAAGCTGCCAAAGCGGGAGGCCCCCATTTCCGTTTGCTGAGTGGCACGGGCTGGGGATGTCTCGGGTTGGCTGAGTTGTGGCGGTTTTGGGACGCAACCGCACAAGCCTGTGGCCACTAGCAAAAGGGTCAAGACCATGGGGGGGGATGACTGTGGAGCGTGGAAGCGGTTTGTGCG
Organism: Vampirovibrio sp.; assembly: GCA_027448865.1. Lineage (GTDB taxonomy): Bacteria > Cyanobacteriota > Vampirovibrionia > Vampirovibrionales > Vampirovibrionaceae > Vampirovibrio. Next base: position 5,836 of record DAIDMR010000126.1, on the reverse strand, counting down.
GTGCGGTGCGCTAACGGCGGCGTCTCGATCAAGCATGCTGTTATTAAAGCACCATGGGCGGCGTGTGTGCTATGGCTTGCCTTGATTTTAGACTGATTGCGAAGTCTGTAGCAACAAACGGCGAAATCATGTTTTTATGCCAGTACCAAAGGGATGGGGCAGGATACGTATGGTACTTGATGGCTTGAGTGGCCAGTCTTATCAGTATGCGGGCGGTATGCCGACTGTGATGGATGTGGGGAACGTGGTTTCCCCCCCAAAGCCGGGCCAGAACAAAAGCGCCACGGAAACCTGGGCCTTGAGCGCGGCCAATTTGGCGGTACATCAGGGGTTGGCCCATAAAATTGACAAGCTCTCCGCGGCGGCTTCAGGCTCCAGAACGGCGTTGCCTCCCCCCCGCAGTTATGCCCATTGGCTCGGATTGGGAACGGAGCAGATCAAGGCCAGCGAATTGAGCTGGAATCGTCTGGGGCAAACGGTGTCTGGCAATTTATCCGGGAAGGGGCTGCCTGCGGCGGGCCCTGATTTTTCCGCCAAAACCTTTGCCAAGGAAACCTTGCTGGATCGCAATTTCAAGCCGGTGAAAGATCTGGTGAGCGGTCAGTCCACCGGGAACCGGGGACAAGGCCTGCTCAATACCACCGGCCTGGGCCTGGTGGGTCTGGATGTGTTTCGCCACAGCCGGGACGCTTACAAAGACGCCAAAGCACAGGGAGACGGCGTACTGGGAGCCGCTGCGGCCACCGCCACGGCCACCGGCAAATATACGTTGCGCAGCGCGGTGAGTTGGGAAGCCGCCGGTCTGGGCTTTTCGCTGGGCAAGGCCCTGGCTCCCATCAGTATTAAGGGTGTCCCGGTGGGTGGGGTGCTGGCTGGGGCCCTGACAGGGATGCTGGGCCAAAAGGCGGCGGATAAAGTTTTGAAAACGGGCGATCACGATCCGGTGCAACAGCGCAAGGCCCTGAATGAAAGCCAGAAGGCCGCGCCGCCTTAACTACCAACTGAATTGCCACCCGAACGCCCATAACGCTGGCGTCCTTGACGGTGACTGAGGGGCAGGCGGCTGGTCTTGCCGAAGGGATTGCTCTTTCGTAGCATTACGGGCAGGCTTGAGCGCTGTATAATAGAGGCGTTTCAACATCGGTATGGGGCTTGCCATTGTGTCCGAATCCACGTCCAAATCCAGCAAACTGAAAGTGATGACGGTGTTCGGCACCCGTCCCGAAGCCATTAAAATGGCCCCGGTGGTGAACGCTTTGGCCGCCTGTCCCCAGGAATTTGAATCGGTGGTTTGTGTGACCGCCCAGCACCGGGAAATGCTGGATCAGGTGCTGGATCTGTTTCAGATTCGCCCGGATTATGACCTGAACCTGATGAAACCCAATCAGGATCTCTTCCAGATCACCACCAACGTGCTGATGGGTATGAAAGACGTTCTGGAAAAGGAAGTGCCGGACGTGGTGCTGGTGCATGGCGATACCACCACGACCATGGCCACCTCTCTGGCCGCTTTTTATAAGCAAATTCCGGTGGGCCACGTGGAAGCCGGTTTGCGTACCTGGGACAAGTATTATCCCTTCCCGGAAGAGATTAACCGGGTGGTCACCGATGGGATTGCCACCCTGTACTTTGCCCCCACCGAGCGTTCCCGACAAAACCTGTTAAAAACAGGGGTGCGAGAAGCCCAAGTGTTCATGACCGGCAACACGGTCATCGATGCCCTGTTGTACACCTTGCACAAGCCCGATCGCAACGGCCATTTGCCCGTTGCCCTGGATGATAGCAAGCGCTTGGTGCTGGTCACCGTGCATCGACGGGAAAATTTCGGGGAGCCCATGCAGGAAATTTGCCGGGCCCTGAAAGACCTGATTACTGGGGATCCCACTCTGGAAATGGTGATTCCGGTACATCCCAACCCCAATGTGCAAGGTATTGTGCGCCAGACCCTGGGCGATTTGGGCCGCATTCATCTGATTGATCCGCTGGATTACGAACCCTTTTGCCGTTTGATGGAACGGGCTGATATCATCCTCACCGATTCCGGCGGGGTGCAGGAGGAAGCACCCTCTCTGCAAAAGCCGGTGCTGGTGCTGCGGGATGAGACTGAGCGTCCGGAGGCGGTGGAGATGGGCACGGTAAAGCTGGTGGGGCCGCATTATGACAAAATTTTAAGTGAAACCCGCCGCCTGCTTGCCGATGAAACCGCCTATCAATCCATGGCCCGGGCCATTAACCCCTATGGTGATGGAAAATCATCCCAGCGCATTTTGGATGCTTTACGGGCCTTTCATGAGAATCCGACACTTTTTCGGTAATATATTCTCCAGCCCTCATTCAAATTAAAAGGTAAATTTTATGTTCGTTTTACTGATGCAGGGAGTGACCTCCCGCTTGAAGAAGATGCTGGCCTTGCTGGTTTTATCCACGTTGTTGCCTCTGGCGGCCTGGGCCAAGGCTCCGGACAGTACCTACGCCTATGTCTCCCGGGTTTTTGACAAGCTGCAGGCCCACTGGGAGGAGCAGGTTTACGCCAACCAGTTGACCGATAACGTGCTGACTTTTGTGCTGGATGAAGACGGCGGTTTGCACAGCAGCGGCCTGAACGTGGGGGCCAACACCGATTCGGGCCGGGCTATCCTGTCATACCTCAAAAGTAACGCCCCGTTTGGTCGTTTTCCGGTGAGCCTGCAAGGCAGCCAACTGGAGTTTAAATTCAAGCTGGACGCCGGTAGCTTACAAATGGTCAGCTATCAACTGCTGCCCAAGCCCAATAAAGATGCTGTGATTGCCTTTGCCTCCCCAGTGGCCAATCAGCCGCAGCCGGTGTCCCTGTTTTACACCCGGGTCGGTGTGCCCGGTAAGGTTTGGGACAAGCCTGCCAGCGCCTCAGGCACTGCCGATGCCATGACTGCCTACGTGGAGCAGGTGCGTCAACAGGTGAAAAGCAACTGGCAACTGCCTCAGGATTATCATTTTCAGCGCACCATCGCTGTCTTGATGATCGATCGCGATGGGACGTTGCTGGGTTCCAGCATCAAGCAATCCTCGGGCGATGCCACCGTGGACAAGGCCGCCTTGAATGCCATCAACACCGCTGGCGCGTTTCCGGTGGCTCCGGCCAACGTGCCTTCCCTGCCCATTACCATTGAGTACATCTTTGAGCCGGTACTCACCAGCGCCGAGTAAGCCCCGTTTTTCACGCGGGTGCCTTGAAGATTTCGGTGAGTGCCCCTCCGGAAGGCGTTTTTAAAGCGGCGCGAAGCTCAAAATGCTTGGGAGGTGGGCTCGATATGTCCACCATTAAAATCAAAGCGAGCTGCGAATCGATACCCATCAAAAAGCCCTGATACAAAGCGATCAGGGCTTTTTTAGATTGTTCAGAGAATTTTAAGCCGGGGTGGTTTCCACTTCCTTGCTGAAGCCGCAGCCTTTTTCCGGGCAGGCGTGGAAGGTGCCTTTTTTCAGCACTTTTTCCGTGAGCAGGCTGCCGCAGTCCGGGCATTTCTCGGCCAGTGGCTTGTTCCAGAAGGCCTGATCGCAATCTGGGTAGCGGTTACAGCCATAGAAAATCTTGCCCCGGCGGGATTTTTTGGCCACCACTTCGCCCTGGTTGCACTTGGGGCAGGTCACCCCGGTTTTTTCCTCAAAGGATTTATTGGCGCCACAGCCTTCCGCCTGACACTTGAGGTACTGCCCAAAGCGTCCGTGTTTCATGACCATATCGCCGCCACATTTTTCGCATTTTTCATCGCTGGGCTGATCTTCGGGCAGAGCCTTCTGGTCTTTGCTCAAGGGGCGGGTGTACTTGCATTCCGGATACCCGGTACAGCCCATAAACTGGCTGCCCCAACGGCTGGTTTTCAGGGACATGGGCTTGCCGCAATCCGGGCAGCTTTCCCCTTCCAGCAGGATGACCACCTTTTCCATTTCATCGGTGGCCTTTTTCAGGGTGGCTTCAAAGGGGCCGTAAAAATCCCGAATGACGCCTTGCCAGGGGGTGGTGTCTTCTTCAATGTCATCCAGCCTGGTTTCCAGTGCGGCGGTGAAGTTGACATCCACAATGTCCTGAAAATGCTTGACCAGCACCTGATTGACCGCCTTACCCAAGGGGGTGGGCTTCAGGGCTTTGTTTTCCATAAATACGTAGCCCCGATCCTGCACCGTGGCGATGGTGGGGGCGTAGGTACTGGGTCGGCCAATGCCCAATTCTTCCAGCGTTTTCACCAGACTGGCTTCGTTGAAGCGCGGCGGTGGCTCGGTAAAGTGCTGTTTGGGCTCCACTTTGGAGAGGGAAACGGCGTCTCCCTTGGCCACATCCAGCAGGGCGGAAGCGACGACTTCCTCATCATCCTCGGCCTGATAGACGGCCATATAGCCCTTGAAAATGACCTTGCTGTCGGAGCCCCGCAGAAGCAGGTTTTTGCAGGCCACTTCCACGGTTTTGGTGCGGATCTGGGCCGCTTCCATCTGGGAGGCCATAAAGCGGTTCCAGATGATGCTGTAAATACGGGCCTGCTCTTCGCTCAGGGCGTCCTTGACCATGTCCGGGGTTTTATCCACGTAAGTAGGGCGGATGGCTTCGTGGGCATCCTGCACGTTTTTCTTGCTCTTCTTGCTGTAATCGTTGGGCTCGGCGGGATAAAATTCCTTGCCGTATTGCCGCACGATGAATTCCTTGGCGGCGTCCCGGGCTTCATCGGCCACCCGGGTGCTGTCGGTTCTCATGTAGGTAATCAAACCTTCCGGGCCGTTCCCCAAATCAATCCCCTCATACAGCTTTTGGGCGATTTGCATGGTCTTTTTCACGGAGTAGCCAAAGCGGGTGCTGGCTTCCCGTTGCAGGGTACTGGTGATGAAGGGCGGCTGGGGCTTGCGTCGGGATTCACGGGAATTGACCGCCACCACTTCCAGCGGGTTGGATTGCAGGGTTTTTACAATCTCCTGAGCGGCCTTTTCGTTGGGGATTTCCGCTTTTTCCCCGTCAATTTTGGCCAGGTTGGCCACCATGTGGTGGGTATCCTTGGCATCTTTTTTCAGTTCCGTGCCAATGGTCCAGTATTCCACGGGAATAAAGGCCAGCACCTCTTCCTCCCGCTCACAAATCAGGCGAACGGCCACGCTTTGCACCCGTCCGGCGGACAGGCCTTTGCTGACTTTTTTCCACAAGAGGGGGCTCAATTTGTAGCCCACCAGTCGATCCAGAACCCGACGGGCTTGCTGGGCGTTGACGCGGGGCAGGTTGATTTCCCGGGGATGCTGAATGGCTTCCAGAATGGCGTTTTTGGTAATCTCGTGAAACTCAATGCGATGCACCTTGGCCTTGGCGTTGTCCAGCAACATGGACACGTGCCAGGCAATGGCCTCTCCCTCACGGTCAGGGTCAGCCGCCAGATAGATGGTATCGCTCTTGCGGGCGGCTTCTTGCACTTCCTCCACCAGATCGGCCTTGGCCGAGAGGACTTCGTACATGGGCTCGAAGTTCTGATCGATGTCAACGCCCAGCTTTTTTTCCGGCAGATCCCGAATGTGGCCCACGCTGGCCTTGATTTGGAACTTGGCCCCCAGAATTTTTTTCAGCGTCTTGGCCTTGGCCGGGGACTCTACGATGACCAGTGAGCGGCCCTTGCCACCCTCTTCGGAATCGTCTTCATCCAGCCCTGCGTCCGTGCTGGCTTTTTTGGTTTTGGCTTTGGCCGTGGTTTTGGTAGCCGCTGTTTTCACGGTTTTTTGGGCGGCGGATTTGGTTGCCGTTTTGGCGGTCGTTTTGGGGGCGGAAGCTTTAGGCATGGACGTGGGGTACCGTTCTCAGTATTAACAGACGCTTGTGTATGAGTAC
>DAIDMR010000125.1 GCA_027448865.1 Vampirovibrio sp. | reverse complement strand
GGTTTTTATTGGCAGCTGCACCAATTCCCGGATTGAGGACTTGCGGGACGCTGCCAAAACCGCCCGGGGGCGTAAAGTAGCACCCGGAGTAAGGGCTTTGGTGGTGCCAGGTTCTTACCCGGTTAAGCGGCAGGCGGAGGCGGAAGGACTGCACCGGATTTTTCTCGAGGCGGGCTTTGAGTGGCGGGAACCCGGTTGCAGTATGTGTATCGCCATGAACGGGGACCAGATTGAAGCCGGTCAGGCCTGTGCCAGTACCAGTAACCGGAATTTCAAGGGCCGCCAGGGCAAAGGCGGACGAACTTTTCTGGTCAGCCCACCCATGGCCGCCGCTGCCGCCATCACGGGCAAGCTGACGGATGTTCGAAAATTGATCCAAAATTAGCGCATAGACAGGATTGAGCCTTATGAGCAAGCAACTGACCCGTATTGAAAGCACCTGCGTGCCCCTGAACCAGAACAATGTGGATACCGATCAGGTCATTCCGGCCCGATTTTTGAAAGGTACCACCAAGGTCGGTTTGGGCGAAAAGTTATTCTATGACTTGCGGTATCTGTCCAACGGCCAACCCAATCCGGATTTTGTGCTGAACAACCCCAAATTTGGCGGACAGATTTTGGTGGCGGCCCACAACTTTGGCTGTGGTAGCTCTCGGGAGCATGCGCCCTGGGCCCTGAAAGACTATGGTTTTCAGGCCATTCTGGCGGTTTCCTTCGCCGATATTTTCCGCAATAACAGCCTCAAAAACCAGTTGCTGACCGTTGCTTTGCCAGAGTCTGTCATCATTTCTCTGTTGGCCGCCGTGGAAGCCAACCCCGCTTTGCAGGTTGCTATTGACTTGCCCAACCAGCTTGTCAAAATTCCCACTCAGGCCGATCAGCCGTTTGAGATTGACCCTTATCGCAAACAGTGCCTAATGGAGGGACTGGATGACATTGGCTATGCCCTGTCTCATTTAAGTCGGATTGAACAGTTTGAAGGCGCCCACGCCTAGGAGAGTATGACCATGATTACCCCGCAAGAGATTACCTCGCTGATTCAGGCAGAGTACCCCAATGCCAAGGTGGACCTGCTGGATAAGACCGGAATGAGTGATCACTTTATCATTCGGGTGGTCACCCCGGCCTTTGAAGGGGTGGGCATTATGGATCGCCATCGGGCGGTCATGAAGTGCCTGGAGCCGGCCATGCAGGACGGTCGCTTACACGCTGTGGAGCTTCAGACGGCCACCGCCTAGTTTTTCATCCTGCTTTGATCGGTCATTCCCGCCTGCGTGGGAATGACAAATAACGCGGTTGGAGATCATTCCGAAGAGGCTTGGCAAGGCTGCCCCCACAACACAGTTCTAATGGTGTGAATACCACAGGGGCAATTATTTTTAACCGGCGCCAAAAGCCGTCAGCCAAAACCAGACTCAACCCTAGTCTTAGCCTGTTATGCTTTGAATAGTTGGGCCAGACTTTCCTGAAAAGGGGGGCGGGCGATGCCTTTTTCCGTGATGATACCCGCAATGTAGGAAGCCGGG
>DAIDMR010000124.1 GCA_027448865.1 Vampirovibrio sp. | reverse complement strand
AGACGACAGCTGGCAACAGATTGAAGCCGAGTTGAAACGCGCACAAGCCGCTCTGCAACAGCCCTTGCTGGATACGTTTGTTCGCCAAAGCGAGCCCCAGCGGGAACGCACAGTGCTGGATCTCAAATCATTCGGGCAGGCCTCAGACTGGTAAAACCAGCGGCCCCTCCCAAACCGACAAACCACCGGCCAGACTGTACACCTGCTGATAACCCACATCCCGCAACTGTTGCAGGGCTTTTAAACTGCGCAGCCCTTTTTGACAGTACAGCAACATAGGCTGATCCACACTAAAGCGAGCCTGCCAGCGTTGGTCATCCCAGCCCGATAAGGGTACATTCTCCGCCTGAGGCAAATGCCCGGTGGCAAACTCCTCGGCCTCCCGCACATCCAGCAAAGGCAAGCCTTGGGCCATCTTCCGCTGAAACGCTTCCGGGGTTAGTTCAAACACCTTCAAGTCTTCTGAAGTCGCACAGGATACGGCCATCGCTTTGGGGGCCACAATACCGGGATTCTGCCCACATAAGGGGCAGTGCGGATTTTGGGCCAACTGGAGCGTTTTCAGGGTTTGGCTCAGGGCGTTGTAAGTCAACAATTTCCCTTGAATGGACTGCCCCAGACCGGTCAAATACTTGATGGCTTCTGTCGCCATTAGTACCCCCACCGTTCCCGGCACCACGCCCAATACGCCCACGTCCACGCAGGGGGCCAAGGCATTAGATTACGGCGGCTCTTCTAACACGCAGCGATAACAGGCCGTCTGCTCCGACTCGGGCTTTCCGGGTTCAAACAAGGCCAATTGGGCCTGATACTCAAAAACCGCCCCTTGCAATAGCGGGATTTTGGCCAGATAACAGGCATCGGCCAGCAGATAACGGGTGGTAAAATTATCCGAACCATCCAGCACCAGATCGTAATCCGCTATCAAGGCCATCACGTTGGCCTCATCCACAGCCACCGGGTGCGCCTGATAGGTGACTGTCGGGTTGATGCTCCGCATGGTGGCGATCAAACTGTCCACTTTGGGTTGACCGATATTCTGCACCCCGTGGGCAATTTGGCGCTGTAGATTACTGCGCTCCACCCGGTCAAAATCCACCACCCCGATGGTGCCAACCCCGGCCGCCGCCAGATAAATACCCGCCGGGCAGCCCAGCCCACCCGCGCCTACCAGTAAGACCCTGGCGCTTTTCAGGCGCAGTTGCTTTTCCAGACCAAAGCCCTTCAGCTTCAGGTGACGGCTGTAATGCGCCTGTTCCTCCGGGGTGAGTGATGATGTTTCAGAAGTCATACCGCTCCCTCGTACTTTACGGTCTCAACGCAAAACGCACGCTCCCCGACGTGTGGTGTGTACATTTTTAGTGTAGCTGAATACAGCCCCACACTGTAGGACAAACTTCATAAAGGGCCATCGCCCAAAATTCGTCGCCCGAGGAGCGCTATCGCTGCGCCTACTGAGCCTTGGCCACCACGTGAATAAAGCGGGTGTAATTCTCTTCGGCGTCCTGCAAGTTATCTTCAATCACTTGCAGGCCGTAAATTTTGGCCAGCACCTTGCTGCCCATCACGGCGGTGTTATCGGGCAAGCGACGAGTGGCCAGCGCTTCGGCGGTTTTGGCGTTATCCACCCATTCCCC
>DAIDMR010000123.1 GCA_027448865.1 Vampirovibrio sp. | reverse complement strand
TTAGCCGTTACGATGTGGACGGCTTCCAGCTGGATTATATCCGCTATCCCGCCAGTTTCCCCTCGGATCGACACCGATGAGGCGGCCCGTACCGCTGCCAAAGGTCTGGGCGTATTTGTGGAAGAATACGACACTTGGGGCTATGCGCTGGAAAAAGTATTTGAGGATAAGGTCGAGCACAAGCTGATTCAGCCCATCCACATTACCGATTACCCCCGTGAAATCTCCCCATTGGCCAAGGAACACCGGGACAACCCACGGCTGGTGGAACGGTTTGAAACCCGTGTGTATGGCTGGGAAATCGCCAACGCATTTTCAGAACTCAGCGATCCGCTGGATCAGCGCCAACGATTTGAAAGCCAGATGGCCCAACGGGATTCCGGCAACGATGAAGCCCACCAGATGGATGAAGACTACATTACGGCGCTGGAATACGGCATGCCTCCCTGTGGCGGCTTGGGCATTGGCATTGATCGCCTGATTATGATCCTGACCAATTCGCCCAACATTCGGGATGTCATTGCCTTCCCCACCCTGAAACCCAAGCACTAAGCCGAAAAGCACCGAAAAAGGTGATGGTGGGTTCTACTTTGACCTTGTTTCAGGGCTGTTTTACGCCGAAAAAAAAGCCTGTGCAAGTCGAAACATGCAAAGGCACAAAGGATAGAGAGTTAGAGTTTGGATTATTCTATGATCGCAGACTGGAAAATGTCATGCGAAATCCGGCATGCTTGAAGAAAATTTTACATTCATAGCACTTGGGCCTTCGCCCAAATGTCCCCACTTTTTATTCTGAACTGCCTTTTAGGCCGATTCCGCCAGCAACAGTTGCAGCATGTTTTCCGCCACCCGGCTTTTTAAAAAGTCCGGGCTGTTTTTGAGCAGTTCCACGGTTTGAGCCGTTTCCTGATCCTGATCGTACCAACGGTTGCCGTTAGCCTTCACCCGAATCTCCTGCAACACCTTGCGCACCTGAGGGGTATCCCACTGCTCCACCAAAAATCGCTGAATCTGACGGGCCACAGTCAAGCGCATGGCACCGGGGGCCAGATATAGCAATTTCAGGGCAAAGGCCAACCGTGGATACGGGTCATACCATCGGCAAGGCTGATAACTCACAATCTCTCTATCCTTTGAACCTATACGCTGTCAGGCCTGTGACTTGAACAACAGCACCTTGGTACGCAAACACAAGAAGTAACGTATTTGCGTATTATACGCAACTCCATCCACGTTTGTATAGTATTAAAAAACAAATCGTTGCCGGCAATCACTTAGAAAACAAAGAAGGCGACCTGCGCCGCAAGCCACCTTCATCGTCACGCCTGAAAAAAAGCCTCTACTTCCGCCACCATAAAAAGCGCCGCTTTTTAGGCTTTGCCGGAACTTCCTCCGTTACGGGAGTGACCGTTGGCGTGGTGGGCACCACCGTTTGCTGAGGCACCTGTACCGCCGTCAGGGCCTCCAGCATGCGGCTGGTGAGATGGGCCGTGTCAAACAGCACATACCCACTGGCACCCGCCTGTTTGGCCGTATC